>JAFXXW010000015.1 GCA_017542055.1 Kiritimatiellia bacterium | reverse complement strand
CCCACCACGTTGGTGGATTCGATGGCGCCGAACACTGTGGCACAGAGCGCGGCCGTCGCGACGAACAGTAGTTTCTTCATTGTTTTGTTCCTTTTTGACGAGCCGGAGAGTTGATCCGACCCGCATTTTGCCTAGTTGGAATCGCTGTGCCCTCGCAATTTTCACCGGGTTGGCCCGGCGTTCAACCGCAAGTACCAAACACACCTTTCCCAAGTTTGACAAGCATATTATACCATATTCTCCCCCCATTTGTCAATAGGTTTTTTCAAAAATCTTTTTAGGGCTGGCAAGAGGCCTATATGGCCTTGGCGTTTATCACTTTCAACACATTGCGCTTGAAAGCACGCTCGCCACCAAAAAACTTCTTCTCGGCCAGGTTGAGCGATTCGTCATTGGCCAAACGCAATTCCATCAACCTGACCGTAATCGCCCGACTCGTCGACAAAAATGCTAAGTTGCTTGGTGCGCATGGCTAAAAACAAAAGTGACGGGTGAACCCGTCACTTAAGGCGAAGGACTTCCTCCGCATCCCGGTGACTCCGGCGTTTCCACCTTTGTCGCCACATATTATACCATATTTTCCCCTCATTTGTCAATAGTTATTTTAAAAATCTTTCCACCCCTGAGAAACCGCCAACTCACAGGCTACTTACTTGCGCTTTGCCTTTCTCTTTGAGTTGCCGTCAAGTAGTGCCGCCAGCTTGCCACGCAACTGCGATTCATCCGGCAAATACAACTGATACTTGCTCACGAAGAGGCGATTGGAAATTCCCTGCGTGGCAAACTGCACAACCAAATCGTCCTTGTTGGCACCCAGAACGATTCCAACCGGTTCCGAGTCGCCCTTGCCACCTACTTCCGACTTGAAGTAGTTCAAGTACATGTTCATCTGCCCAATGTCCTGATGCTTCACCATTCCACGTTTGAGATCGATAAGGACAAAACACTTTAGCAGGAAGTTGTAGAATACAAGATCCACCCTGCACGGATGTTCCGTGTTGAGCGGTATTCGGTATTGACTGGCGACAAAAGAGAATCCCCGCCCGAGTTCGAGAAGAAAATCCCGCAGATGCTCCACAAGCGCCGCATGAAGTCTCCCCTCCTTCAATCGCTCCGAAACGGGAATCCCTGCGAATTCAAGGACATACGGATCGCGCAGAATGTCTTCAGGCTTCTGAACCTGATTCCCCTTGTTCGCCAATGCGAGCATGCCTTTCTTGTCCCGTGAAAGCGCAATGCGATGAAACAACATCGACTGCATCTGGCGATGCAGTTCGCGCACGCTCCACTTGGAGATTTCGCACTCTTTGGCGTAAAACGCGATTTCCAAAGGATCGTCGGCACGAAGAATTTCCAGATAGTGGCTCCAGGTCAAAAATCCAGACGTCTGGATTTTTCCGAAAAAGTCAGACGTCTGACTTTTTTGTGAGACGAGATAAAACTTACGCATATAATTCAGGTTTGAGTGCGCGAAACCGCGACCTAATTTAAGCGTCAGATCTCGCGCAAGCTGTCGCATTAATCCTGAACCATAGACTGCCCTGTCCAATCCGTTCTGCTCATATTCCACGATATATTCCCCCGTCCGCCAATAAGTTTGGAGCATTATTGCATTCATTGCCGCCTTCAATCCGACGCGGGCATTCAAAACAAGATGCTCGATGGCCAAAACCAACGCATCGTATGTCTTTGTTTTTCTTGTTGCCATAATCACTCCTTTCAATTTTGAATATTTTAGGTGGAGAGGGAGCAGTTTTCGCAGTCGGGGTGCCAACGGAGGCAGAGTTCGCGGTGAATCTGGATGAGGCCCTGCAGCAGCACGCCATCGCCCGAATAGAGCGCGGGGTTGTGGTCCCGACCGAACAACCGGAACGCCGTAAGGCGCATGGGGGCGGAAATGTCTTCGGGCGGGAGCCACTCCGGCTGGGCTTCCGCAAACGGCGCCACCACGTTGGCGATGATGGCAGCTGCCCGGCCCTTCCCCATGCACCGGTGCCGGGTAAGCGTATCGAGCATCTTCCGGCAGCCCTCCCGGGAAAAATCCTTGATCCCCATGAGGTCCATCGCCTCCGTCCGGGTAAAAAGCCGCGCCGCGCCTTTGAGCCGGTTGACCGGCAGGTTGGGCGGTCTCACCCCGCCCAGTTGCCAGTCCTGGAAACCGGCAGCCGCCAGATACGCCGCTTCGGCGATGTCCGGCTCGGCCAGCACCGCCTTTAGCGGCACGGCCCGGGCCACTGCCGAAAAACTGCGCGAATTGCGCTTATAGCCCAAAGCGTTCATGATTTCGCGATAAAACAGCTCCTTATCCCCCTCCGGATGCGTCAACCTGAGCGCCTTGAGCCGGGCGGACTTGGCCCGGAGTCGATGCATCCCCGCATACCGCAAGACGCGTCGCGCCTCGTCGGGGTCGCGCTTGAGCCGCTGGTAGCATGGACGGAGCGAAATGGGCGTTTTGGCAAAGGGATAGGCCGAAAGGTCCACCATTGCCGGCGAAAAGCCGATATCGTGCATCAAGTGCCGCCCGAGCCAAATGGACACCGCCCCCACCGGCAAAGTGGGCGGCTCCGGTCCGCAATTCCAGGTCACATGGGCGATCACGTTTTTGTAGAGCGGATTGTCGCCATGACGATGACGCTCCCAGTCCATCGGATTCAAGTGCACCTCCACATCCCCCCGGATGCGACGCCGCTCCGGCCCCAGCTCCAGCACCGCATGCTTGAAGTCGGGCCCGGCCGAGAGATTCCACTCCCCCGGATCCACCACCCGCACCTCGTTGCCGCGACGCGTGAGGAGACCCTCGGGCCGGATGGACTCGTCGTACCACAACGCCTGCACGTGGCGCTCCGACATCGTTTCGCGGAATTCTAGGTCCATGACACCCTCCTCGCTTGGGGCGTGAAGATGTCGACTTTTTCGATGTAGTCCACAAAGCTTTCGCCCGATTCGGGCGTGCCGTAGACCTCCAGCACCGCTAGCCGATACCCGCCATCCCACTTGTATTTCCTCCGCCAGCCGTTGCACACCTGACGCAGGTTGGCCTGCTTGTTGCTATTTACACTCCTTAATCTACGCTGCCAAGGGGAAAAGCGCTTGTGCTGCTTGACCTCCACGAAGACTAGCGTGTCGGTTGGCGGCTCGTAGGCCACGATGTCGATTTCTAGTCGCCGGTCCCGCGCGAGGGGGCGGGTGTTGCGGTCCACTATCACCAGACCCCTGGCCTGGAGATACCTCACCGCCACCTCCTCGCCCCAGGCGCCGTGCCGAACCCCGATATTGTCAGAAAGTCTCGGTCTCATCGGTCGCCTCCGCGCTTTCGGTCCCGTTTTCGGTCCCGGCTTCCGGCACGCCAAAGCACACCGCCACCATGCTCTGCTCGAGCGCGAGACCTATCCCCAACGCCTCGGCAGTGGTGATGAAGATATGGGCCGACTGCGCATCCTTGTCGTCCAGCCCCTTGCGGCTCACGTCGAGCGAATAGCCGTGCACCGGTTCGCACAGATGCCGGAAGTTGATGCGCGTCGCCCCGCTCTTGCTCCGGTGGACTATCCCCTTGCCCTCCTCTACCGTTTCGCACTCGCCGCGCATCACCTGCAAAATCTTGCAGAGGTCGTTGAAACCCAGCTTGACGCACAGCTTGTTTTCCCAATCGAAGGTGGAATAGGTGGGGTTGTCCCCGCTGCGCACGCCAACCGTCTTTTGGCGGGCAAGTTTCATCATGACGCACCCTTCCTTGCGGTTGAGGGCGGGCCTGAGTTCCATTTCCATCGCCCCGCCCATGCCCTTGCTGTTGGGATGGTACAGCCGGAAGCTGGGACGATAGGTTCTTTCGGGATGGTTGTTCATGGTATGGTTCCTTTCTTGGGTTGTTTTTTAGGTTTGGTTTGCGTAAAATCAAATGGCGGTCCACGCGAGGGACTCCCGCTCCATGTCGAGTTGCCGGAGCATGGCGGCTTCGGCGAGGTCGGGGCCTTCCACCTTTTCGTGGCCGGCCAGGTCCGCGATCGTCCTCCCCACGCGCAAAAGCCTATCGTAGGCGCGAGCGGACAGGTTGAACTCGGAAATCATCTTTTGCAGGAGTTCTAGCGTGTCCGATTCAAGTCCGCACACTGTCGGGAGATCGCGACTTTTCACTTCCGCGTTGACCAGCACGCCCGGCATGTCGCGATACCGCTCGCGCTGAATGGCCCTCGCCCGCATCACGCTTTCGCGCAATTGGGCGCTCGTCTTGTAGCTCCGGGCCGTCTGCAAATCCTTGAGCGGCACCGCCTGCACCCCCACCTGGATGTCGATGCGGTCCATCAACGGACCGGAAATCCGGTTCTGGTACTGGAGAATCTTGCCCAGCTTGCAGCGACAATGGTGGGTGGGATCGTTATGGTAGCCGCAAGGACAGGGATTCATCGCCGCCACCAGCATGAACCGGGAGGGATAGTCGTAAGCGCCCATCGCCCGCGACACCCCCACGTGCCCGTCCTCCAAAGGTTGCCGCAACACTTCCAGCACGCTGCGGGGAAATTCGGCGAACTCGTCCAGAAAGAGCACGCCGCGATGCGCCAGCGACACCTCGCCCGGAATCGCCTTGGCCCCGCCCCCCAAAAGACCGATGGCGCTCGTGGTGTGGTGCGGAGCGCGGAAAGGTCGCGTGACCACAAAAGGCCTTGTTCCTTTGGTGGCCCCCGCCACCGAATGGATGCGCGAAACCTCCAACGCCTCCTCTACCGTCAAAGGCGGCAGAATGGTGGGCACCCGCCTCGCGATCATCGTCTTGCCCGAACCGGGCGAACCCACCATGAGAATATTGTGCCCACCCGCAACCGCAATCTCCATCGCCCGCACCACGCCGTCCTGTCCCTTCACGTCGGCAAAATCGTCCGCGTTCGCCGTCTGTTCCTCGATGAGCCCGGCCAGGTCCGAATACACCGGCGAAATCTTCACCTCGCCGTTCACGTGCGCCACCGCCTCCTGGAGCGTCCGCACCGGCACCACCTCGATGCCCTCCACCACGCTCGCCTCCAGTCGATTGCCGTACGGCACCAGCACGGTACGCCGGCCGATGCGCTTCATCTCCATGACGATCGGGAGGATTCCGTTCACCCTGCGCACCTCGCCGGACAGCGAAAGCTCCCCCACCATCGCGTAGTTCTCGAGGCTCATCACGTGCAACAGCCCGATCGCCTTCAAAAAGCACATGGCGATCGGCAAATCGAAGAGCGACCCCTCCTTTTTGACGTCGGCCGGAGCCAGATTGACCGTAACCGAATATTCCCGTTTGGGGTCGTACCACTCGATCGCCGAGTTGTTGATGGCCGTAGGAATCCGGTCCCGCGCCTCTTTGGTGGCGGCGTCCGGCAATCCCACGATCGCGAACGACGAAGTGCCGATCCGGGAATACACCTCTATCTCTACCGTGCGCGCATTGACGCCGGAAATCGTGGCCGAATAACATTTTGCTACCATCTGTCGTTCCTTTCTGCCGCCTTTGGGGGCTGACGGAAGACAGTATAGCATATTTCGTTCGTGACAAAGTCACAAACAAATCAAGATTGGGTCAAGATTGCGTCAAGGGAAAATCACGGAAAAGTCACAATGGGCTTTTCAGTGGCGCGGATGCAGGCGATGCACTTCGGCGAATTTGGCCGTATCCACGTGGGTATAGATTTGCGTGGTGCCGATATCGGCGTGCCCCAAAAGTTCCTGGATGGCGCGAATGTCGGCCCCGCGCGAAAGCATGTGCGAGGCGAAGCAGTGCCTGAGGACATGCGGGGAAATCTTGGCGGGGTCGATGTCTGCCGCCATTGCCCGCTCCTTCACGATCTTGAGTACTCCTCGCCGGGTGAACTTGTCTTGCCTGCGCGTGACAAAGACGTACGGCACCGAAAAATCGCCTTTGGTGAAGACGAGCCGGGCCGACTGCAAATAGGCGTTGAGCGCCCTGCTCGCCGCCCCGCCAATCGGTACCACGCGCTCTTTGGACCCCTTGCCGAAAATCCGGAGTAGTTCGCCTTCGGCTACGATGTCCTCCAACCTGAGCTCGCATAGTTCGCTCACCCTGAGCCCGCAGCCGTAGAGAATTTCCAGGATGGCCCGGTCGCGCAAGGATCGGGGATCGAGACCCGACACGCCATCGAGCATGCGGAACACTTCCGCCTCGGAAAGCACCCTCGGGAGCGTCTGGTCGGGCTTGGGCGAGTCTAGGAGTTCGGCCGGATTGCGCGCGATGGCCCGGCGCTGCTGCAAAAACCGGAAGAGCCCCCGGATGGCGGCCGACCTCCGGGCCCGGGTGGAGGATTTTAGTCCCGCCTCGCGCTCCGCCTGCAGAAAGTCCGCAATGTCATCGGTTGTGACTTCCTTGGCCGAGGTCTTCCCGCGCTTCGCCAGCCACTCTGCGAAAAACCGCAAGTCGCTCCCGTAGGCCTGGCGGGTATTTTCCGACTGGCCCTCCTCCAGCAAGATGGCGTCGACAAACGCGTCGATGTCAGATTCGAGCGATGAAGTCATCGATTATGAGCCGCATGGTGGGCTTGGCGCGCTCGGCCGCGTCGATTACTTCCTGATGGCTCAAGCGATGCCGGGCGATGCCGGCGGCGAGGTTGCTGACTAGCGAGACCGCTGCCACCTGAATCCCGCAAGCATGCGCAAAGACGGCTTCGGGTACGGTCGACATCCCCACCACATCCGCCCCCAGTCGCGTAATGGCGCGAACTTCGGCCGGAGTTTCGTAGCAGGGACCCGACGTGTAGGCGTAGGCGCCGTCCATCATCCGCAAATCCAGCCGGTTGGCTGCGGCATGCAGCTTTTCCGCGAGCGGCTGACTGTAGACGCCAGTCATATCCGGAAAGCGCGAGCCCCATTCGGGACTGTGCGACCCGATGAGCGGATTGAGCCCCAACGTGTTCACGTGGTCGCGCACGATCACAAAGTCCCCCGGACGCAACACGGGGTTGATGCCCCCGGCCGCATTGGTGATAAGGAGCTTCCCCGCGCCCATTCGCCGCAAGATCTCGACCGGGAGGACCACCGGAGCCCACCCCGACCCTTCGTACCAGTGGCGACGTCCGCACCACGCCACGATGCGCTTGCCTCCGCGCAGATACACCACCAGTTCCCCCGCATGACCCGGCACGGTTGCGCGCCCCAGCATGGGAATGTCCGAATACGGCACGCGCACCAGACACTCGTCCATCTCCAACGCGTCGCCCCAACCCGAACCCAAAATGATCCCCAAGTCCGGGGGCTGACGGAAACACTCGTCCGGCAGACTTCCTGCGGCCACGTCGAAATCGGCTGGTGTCATGGCGTATCCTTTCCTCCGGCCCGGGCGATCACTCCCCCGGCCAGAACTTTGGTGTCGGCGTAAAAGACGGCGCTTTGTCCCGGCGCCACCCCCGAAAGTCCCTCCGGAAAGCGCGCCGTAATGGTTGTTTTATCGTCCTTGAGCTCGAATTCGGCCGGACCTTTGGGCGCCCCCGCGCTCCGAACTTTGAGCGTGCAGGGTGTCGCTTTCCCGGGCTCGGGTTCCGCCATCGACACCCAGTTGAGGTTGGTGCAGTCGAGCGAAGTCTTTTTGACGTCGTGCTCGAAACCCACCACCACTTCGTTGCGGCATGCGTCCAACCGCACCACGTAATAGGGCGTGCCGCCCCCGATGCCCAAACCCTTGCGCTGCCCTACCGTATAATGCCAAAATCCCCGATGGCGCCCCAGCACCCTGCCGTCCAGAGTGACGATGTCCCCCGCCTCGTCGGGCCGGCCCAACAGCTCCGCCACGTCGCCGGAATAGAAGTCCTGGCTGTCGGGCTTGTCGGCCATCGGGAGGTTATGCTCCCTCGCGATGGCGCGCACTTGAGCCTTGGTCATATCGCCCATCGGAAAGAGCTGGCGCGAAAGCTGCTCCTGGGTGAGGCGATAGAGAAAGTACGACTGGTCCTTCCCCTCGTCCACCGCGCGATGAAGCTCGTAGCGACCCGTCGCCTCGTTATGGATGACGCGTGCGTAGTGGCCGGTCGCAAACTTCTCGAAGTCCAGCCCCGAACGCCTCGCCAGCTCCGGCAAAAGCCCGAACTTCATCAGCCGATTGCAGAAAACGCAAGGATTGGGCGTATCGCCCTTGAGATAGGTGCGACGGAAATAGTCGATGATCGTCCGGTCGTATTCCGCGCTACAGTCGTAGACGCGATAGGGAATCTTCAGCTGCGCCGCCAATCGCTCGGCCGACTCGATATCCCCCTCCTCGCCCTTGCCGAAACAAGCGTCGCGCTCACCCCCCTTGTACTTGCCGTTCCAGAGCTTCATGGTGATACCAACCACCTCGTGACCCTGCGCCTGCAAGAGGAGCGCCGATACTGCGGAGTCCACCCCGCCCGAAAGTCCTACCGCCACTTTCATCGGAAGAGCCTCAAGTACCAGTCCATAGTTTCGGGGAAGAAGATGTAGATCAAGTTGGCGAGACAGATGTAAGGCCCGTAGGGAATTTCGAAGTTCCTCCCCCATTTGCGCGAAACCGCCATCGCCGCCAGTCCCCCGAGGCTCCCCAGGAAGGACGATACCACGAGCGCAAAGAGCACGCCCGGCCATCCGGTCATCGACCCCACCGCACCCATGAGGAGCACGTCGCCCATCCCCATCGCCTCGCGCTTGAAGGCCCGGCCGCCCAGGAACCGGATGAGCCACATGATGCCCAATCCCGACGCCGCCCCCACCAAGCTCCAGCCTAAACCGGCCCAAGGCGAAACTCCGGCGATAAGCGGGATCGCAACCGACAGGACCAGCCCGTAAGCCATGCCGCCAATCGTCACAAAGTCCGGGAGGAGATGGTGGTCGAAATCGATAAAGCTCCCCACGATCATGAGCGAAAACCACACCCAGAGAATGGGCGCGTCGAGCCCGAACTTGAGCCACGCGCCCCAAAACAAGACGCCGCCCAATATTTCCACCAGCAGATAACGGGGCGAGATGGGCGCATGGCACTTGGCGCATTTGCCGCGCAACCAGAGGTAGGACACGATGGGCAGGTTCTGGTACCACTTGATGGGCGCGTCGCACTTGGGGCAGTGCGAAGGCGGACGGACCACGCTTTCGCCCCGGGGCACGCGCCAGATGACCACGTTGAGGAAGCTCGCGATCACCGCCCCGAAGTAGAAACTCCAGGCCGCAATGAGATTATTCAGACTTGAGCTCACGCGTCATCATCTTTTCGAGCGCCCGCGTGGCGTCGAAATCGCCATAGCAGGCTTCGTAGACCATTTCGGAAATCGGCATGTCCACGCCCAGCTTCTGCGCGAGTTCGTGCACCACCTTGCTGTTCCACACGCCCTCGGCCACCATCTGCATGGAAGCGAGGATGTCGCCGATCTTCTCGCCCTTCCCCAGCCGCTCGCCCACCGAATGGTTGCGACTGTGCCGCGACGTGCAAGTGACGATAAGGTCCCCCACTCCCGCGAGTCCGCTCAACGTCTCCGGTCTCCCGCCATAGGCCAGCACGAAGCGCTTCATTTCGGCGAGACCCCGGGTGATGAGGGCCGCGCGGGTGTTGTCCCCGAAGCCCATTCCGTCCGAGCACCCCACCGCGATCGCCAGCACGTTCTTGACGCACCCGCCAATCTCCACTCCCGCCGGATCGCCCGACGTATACACGCGGAACGTGGGGCCGCTCCACACTTCCTGCACGCGCTTGGCTTTGGCTTCGTCGGCGCAGGCCGCCACGATGGCGGTAGGAATTCCGCGCGAAACTTCTTCGGCGTGGGTGGGTCCGGCCAACGCCACCACGTCCCGGACGCCCAGAATCTCCTCCGCGAGTTCCGTCATTCGCCGGCACGTTTTTTCGCAGAGACCCTTGGTGAGCGAAACGACGAGCTGCCCCTCCTTGACTATCCCCTTGAAACCCTCGAGCACGGAGGCGAAATACTTGCTGGGCGGCGCCAACACCACGACATCCGCATCGGCCGCCTGTTGCCGGTCGTTGGTGAGGTTGAGGCTGGCCGGGAGTTCCACCCCCTTCAGAAAGCGGAAATTCTCCCGCTTTTCGCGCATTTCGGCCGTGTAGTCGGGGAAAGCTCCCCACACCCAGGTTTCATGACCGTACCCGTTCAGGAGCAAGGCGTTTGCCGTGCCCCAGCCGCCATCGCCGATTACGAATATTTTCATATCAAGTGCCCCATCTTTTCTTTTTTGGTCAAGAGGTATTTGCGATCGTGCTCGTTGGCGGGAATGATCACCGGCACGCGTTCGACGATCTTGATCCCGTAGCCGTCGAGTCCCGCCACCTTGCACGGATTGTTGGTCATAAGCCGCACCTCCTTGAGCCCCAGATCCGCCAGAATCTGGGCGCCCTCGCCATAATCCCTCAGGTCCGGCGCAAAGCCCAACGCCACGTTGGCCTCCACCGTGTCCATGCCCTCTTCCTGCTTCTTGTAGGCGTGCAGCTTGGCCGCAAGGCCTATTCCGCGCCCCTCCTGGCGCATATAGATTACGGCCCCCCTTCCCTCGCGCTCGATCATCTCCAGCGCCTGATGGAGCTGCGGCCCGCAGTCGCAGCGCTCGCTGCCCAGCACGTCGCCCGTGAAGCATTCGCTGTGGACCCGCACTAGCGCCGGACCCCCCTCGCGCAAATTGCCCTTCACGATCGCCAGATGTTCCAGCCCCGTCACCCGCGACTTGTACATCTTGAGCCGGAAGTGCCCGTATTCGGACGGCAAATCCACCTCTTCCACCGCGTCCACCAACCGGTCTTTCTGGCGACGATAGGCGATAAGGTCGGCGATCGTCATCACTTTGAGTCCGTGCTTGCGCGCGAACTCCATCACGTCCGGCAACCTCGCCATCGTGCCGTCGTCCTTCATGATTTCGCAGCAAAGCCCCGCCTCTTCCAGCCCCGCTAGCCGGCAAAGGTCCACCGTCGCTTCCGTGTGGCCCGCCCGCTTCAATACTCCGCCCTCGCGCGCCTCCAAGGGGAACATGTGCCCGGGCCGACGGAAATCGCCCGGTTTGGCGTCCGGTCTCACGCACGCCAGCGCCGTCCGGCTGCGTTCCGCCGCCGAAATCCCGGTAGTCGTGTCGATGCCGTCGATCGACACGGTAAAAGCGGTTTGGTGGTTGTCGGTGTTGTGCGCCACCATTTGCCGCAGGTCGAGTCGCTCGCACAATTCGCGGGACATCGGCATGCAAATGAGCCCCTTGGCGTGCGTCGCCATGAAATTGACGTTGGCGGTGGTGGCGAATCGCGCGGCGCAAATGCAGTCGCCCTCGTTCTCGCGGTCGGCATCGTCCGTCACGAGGACTATCTCGCCCTGGCGCAGACTCTCCAGACACTCTTCGACGGTATTGAACTTTACTTCCATTGCCTACGCTTCCTCACGAACCGGGATGCACCGGACGCGTACCCGCCTTGCACATGGGGCAGTCTTTGGCTTCCCAGGTCTCGGGCGTCATCTGCATGAGCGAAAACATAGGAGTCCGCCCGAATTTCACCTTGCCGCCCGACCGGTCCACCAGCAGAATCACCCCGGCCACCTTGCCGCCCGCCGCCTTCACGAGATCGATCGTCTCCTGCACCCGTCCGCCCTTGGTCACCACGTCCTCCGCCACCACGTACCTTTCGCCCTTGGCGATCTTGAACCGGCGCATCGCCAGCACGGTGTTGGGCTTGCCGGTGGCGTCCACGCCCTCGCCCTGCACTTTCTCCGCGAAGACGCACTTGACTCCCAGTTCGCGGGCCACTTCATGCCCCACCAGGATTCCCCCCACCGCGGGAGAAATCACCCCGTCGATCTTCTTGCCCAGTTTGCCGCTTTTCACCGCCTCGCGCGTCACCGCCCGGCAAAGTTTTTCCGCCACGCGCGGATACCTCAGCACGTTGGCGCACTGGAAATAGCGGTTGGAATGCAGCTTGCTCCGGAGCTCGAAATGCCCCTCCAGCAAAGCTCCGGTGGACTTGAAAGCGTCGAGTACCTGTTTTTGCGTCATGGCGATAATCCTTTCGTTCAATCGATTTTAAGCATTTCTTCGCGGGAAAAGGCGGGGCCCTGCGTTTCCGGCTTGGCCGGAAGCGCCTCCAGTTTTTTGGCGTCCGGCGCCCCTAGCGAAGCCGGCAGCAGCTCTGGCGTGAAGGATACGGGACAATCGGCCGCGCTCTCGAAGCGACAGTCGATGAGTTCCCCCAGTTCCGGCGCCGGCAAATCCCGCTCCAAGAGTTCCAGCCGCACCTGCCTCAGCTCGTCGGCATCGGTCGACCACGAAGCTCTCGCCGCCAACAGCGCCTGCGCCTCTTCCTCGGCCGTGAGCTCCACGAAACGGCAGTGGCCCGAATGCTCGTGCGCCGGCGTCCGGTCGGCCTTGAAACCGATGGCCCGGAAAGGAAACGCCAGCATCAGGGCGGCGGGAACGCTCGCCACCAACGCCAGACGATATACCTCGGTCACCAACTTCATTCCGGCTTCTCCTGCCTCCTTTGGGCAAAAAGGATTTTCTCGAGGCCGCTCGTGCGGGCGATGGCGGCGAACTTCATGAGCACCCACGCCTCCACACGCCTATCGGCCAAAGCGAGGAGCGTCTTGGATCCGGTCTTGCCGGCGCGTTCGGACAGCTGTTCGCCCAGTTGCGCGCATTGGGCGGCGTCGTCCAGCACGTAGCGCGCGTCGTCGAAGAACGCAAAGGTGTCGCGACCGTGCGGCATGAGGAGCACCACCAGTTTGGCGGGCTCGCCCTCCTTGAGTCCCGTTTCCGGCAACTCGAAGATCACCCCCTCGCTACGCACCAAGGTGCCGCTCAGCATGTAGAGCATGAGCGTCAGCACCGCTACGGTTATCCAGGAAAGATACTTCATCACTTCTGCACCGCCTTGGTGGAAAGATACCCCACAATGCGACTCGCCGCCGCGTCGATTTCGACGACCAGCCGGTCCATGCGCGTCTTGAGCATGCCGTACATCACCGAAACCGGAATCGCCACCATCAACCCCAGCGCCGCCGACACCAGCGCCTCCATCGTGGCGTTGATGAGATCGGCCCGGAGCACCAGTTCCTGCGCGTTAACCGCCAAAACCGCATGCACGAACCCGAAAATCGTCCCCAAAAGTCCGGTGGCGGGCGCGATTTCGCCGATGATCCTCAGCGCCTCCAACCGTCTCACCAGCCGAGCCTTTTCGCCGCGCGAGGCCGACTCCACCGCCTCGCGCAACACCCGCGCCGAACTGGACCGGTGCCGCACCGCCGAAGCCACCACCGCCGCCACCGGCACTGCGGTGTCTTCGCAAATCGACAGCGCCTCGTCCACGTTGCCCTGCTCCAGCACGTTGATGACGCCCTTGACGAAATCCTCGGGGTCGATGCGCGACCGCCTCAGCTCCAGCAAGCGCTCCAGGAAGATGACGATGGACGACACCGCCATCACCACCAGAATCCAGAAAATGGGACCACCGGTCAACGTCATAGGAATTCGTCCTTTCTGCGGCTGCGCTCGATGCGCTGGGCCGCTTCCGCCGCGGCGGGAACGTCGCTTCTCACCACCAGTTCGAGAATCTGCCGGCTTTGGCGTCCGAGCCCGCGCGACTCGTATTCGTCCGCCAACCGGAAAGCCGCCCGCGCAAACACCGCCTGCGCCGCATCATCCAACGCCACCTGCTGTTCCCGGAGCCTCCGGTACCCCAGCACCACCTGCGTGTAGTACTGGTCGAGCGCCTCTTCGGTCTTCTTCTGCTTTTCGAGCGTACGCCCAATCTTGTACGCCAGATTGAGCTTGATCGACGGCGTCAAGTCCTCGCCCATGCGAATCGTGCGATACGCCTCCAGCGCCTGATCGTAGCGCACCGGATTGTCCGCCCCCATCGCAAAGAGCGAATCCGCCCGCATGATCAGCGCCTTCTGCCTATCCTCCGCCGGAATATCCCCCATCAGCGACACGCGCTCGAGCACCAGCACCGCCTCGTCGAATCGCGCCAACTCGATGAGCGCCTGACCCTGCACCAGCATTCCCTCCGCCTTGAGCCGCACGTCCGGATTTTTGGCCAGCATGCCGGTAATGGTGGAGACCGCCTGCGCAAATTCGTTTTCGGCGAGGGCCGCGCGTGCCGACCACAACATCGCCTCCGGAAAGCCCAATTCGGCGAAGAGCTGCCGCGCCTCTTCCCACTTGCCGCTGTTGTAGTAGAACTTGGCCAGCCACAATTTGGAGTCGGCCGTACCCAGTTTGAGCGCGGCCGCCTCCGCCTCGGCGTCGCGACCCTGCCCGTAGAGACAGAGCACGTTGTAAAAATCCATTTGCGCTTTGCGCGAGGGGTCTTCTTCGCCGATTTCGCGGAAAATCGCCTGCGCCGCCGAAAACTTGTAGCTGCGGTAGAGCTCCCGTCCCCGATCTTCCTTTTCGCGCAGCGCCACCACCTTCTTGATCCGCTCGGCCGCCGGAGTGTCGGCGTAGTCGGACAGCACCCGGCGATACGTCTCCATCGCCTCCTCGCCCTTGCCCAGTTGCGACTGCGAGTCTCCCACCTTGACGAGCGCCAGCGCCTTGTCGTTGGGCGAGGTGAAAAGCGTCTCCGCTTTGGCAAACGCCTCTTGCGCCGCTTCGTGCCGCCCCAGCTTCATGTTGGCCCAGCCGCGACCCTCCTGCACTTTGGGATTTTTGGCGCATTCCGGCCACACTTCCAGCATTTCGGCAAAAACCTTGGCCGCCTGCGCCGCATTCCCGGCCGCCAGATACTCCTCGCCCAACGTGAGACACGCCGCTTCCGCGCCTTCGGTATCCGGCGCATCGTGCACGATCGTCACGATCATCGCCGCGCCCTCGTCCCTACTCGACTCCTCGCGCACGAGTTCGCGTCCCAGCCTAAGCCCCAACCTTCGCTTGAGCCCCACGTCGGTCGCCTCCCGATACGCCGTGCGCAGCGGTTCCTTTTCGCCCAGATTGAGCGCGGCGTAAGGATTGGGCAGGAGCTCGCGCCAAATCTTTTCCGCCTCTTTCCGCTCGCCCTGCTTGGCCAAAGTGTCGGCGTGGACCAGCTTGGAATCTACCGTCGGCTCCTTGATTCGCTTGAGGAAAGCGAGTGCCTCGTCGGCCTTTTCTTCCTTGAGCGCGATTTCCGCGAGAAGCAAGAGCGACAGATCGTCCTCCGCGTCCTTGAGCTCTTTCCGGGCCGCCCCCAGATGTCCCAGGTGATACAGCGCGGCCGCCCGGTAATATCCCGCTCGCGACATCTGCAGCACGCTCTCCCACTTGCCTTCGCGCGCATACGCCTCCATCGCGATTTCGCGCGCTTCGTCCGTCTCCACCCGGAAAGCATGGCGCCTTGCGATGTCGTAAAGTCCGTCCCGCAACGCCTCGCGCGCCAAATCGAGTTCGGAGATGGCGGCAACGCCCAGAATGATGGCCAGCACAAAATTCATATTTCCGCCCCCAGATAGCCCATTTCGGCGAGAATTTTCGGATTTTCCATCCAGCCGTGCTCCACCCGCGCCCAGAGTTCCAGTTTGACCTTGACGCCAAACGTCTCCTTGAGTTCGCGCTCGGCCGACTGTCTCACACCCTTGATGATCGCCGCCCCTCGGCCGATTACGATCGGCTTTTGCGACTCGCGGTTCACCACCACTTCGGCCTTGACGTCCCAGCGACCCTCGCCCTCGCGGATCGTTTTGACCACGATGCCGAGCTCATGCGGCAACTCCTGATGGAGCTTCCCCAAATACTTCTCGCGGATAATGTCCGCAATCGCCATTTTGCGCGGATAGTCGGTGACGATATCGGGATCGAAGAGCAGTTCCCCCTCCTCCGCCAACTCGAACAGCTCGTCCGCCACTTTCGCTACGCTCGTAGGGTCGGTCGCGATGCACTTGATCCACTTGATGGGCATCTCTCCCGTCCAGGCTTCCTTGAACATCTCGCCGAAAAACGGCGACTTGTCCGCCTTGTTCAGCACGAATAGCACCTTTTCCGGCTTTTCCCGGGCGATGCGCTGCATCCAGCCGATATCCTCCAGCTGCGGCTCCTGGCTGGCGTCGAACACCACGCAAATGGCGTCCGTTCCCGCCGCCGAACGCCGGGCCATGCGGTTTAACAGCGTACCCAGTTTCCCCACCGCCTTGTGGAGACCCGGCGTATCGAGCAGCACCAATTGCCCGCGATCGTCCGCCACGATGCCCCGCACGGTATTGCGCGTAGTCTGCTCCACCGGCGAAACGATCGAAACCTTTTCGCCCACGAGCTGGTTGACCAGCGTGGATTTGCCCGCGTTGGTCCGCCCTACTATCGCCACTACCGCTACTTTGGCCATGTGCTGAAAATCCGGTTCCTCAAGGTGCCGGGAAGCGCAGCGCCAATTCCCGCGCCTCGCGTTTGACGCGTTCCTGCACCGACGTGTTCGTCACGTCGTCCAGCACGTCCGCGATCCACGTGCCGATCTTGATCATCTCCGCCTCCCGCATTCCGCGCGTGGTGACCGAAGCCGTTCCCGCCCGCACCCCGCTCGTCTGGAACGGACTTTCGGTGTCGTAGGGAATGGCATTCTTGTTGGTCACTATGCCTGCCGCGTCCAAAGCGGCCGACGCCACCTTGCCGGAAATGCCCTTGGAGGCCTTGATGTCGATGAGGAAAAGATGGTTGTCGGTTCCGCCCGAGACGATCCGGTAGCCGCGATCCTGCACCGTCTTGCACATCACCCGGCAATTCTTGACCACTTGCTCGGCGTAACCCGCCTTGGTGCCGTCCAGCCACTCGCGGAAGCAGACCGCCTTGGCCGCGATGATGTTCTCCAAGGGACCGCCCTGCATGCCCGGAAAGACCGCCGCGTCCAACGCCTTGGCGTACTTTTCGCGGCAGAGCACGATTCCTCCCCTCGGTCCGCACAGCGTCTTATGGGTGGTGCTGGTCACAAAGTCGGCATACGGCACGGGCGAAGGATGCGCCCCTCCCGCCACCAGACCCGCGATATGCGCCATGTCCACCATCATCATGCATCCTGCGCGGTCGCAGATTTCCCGGATGCGCCTAAAGTCGATCACTCTCGGGTACGCGCTCGCCCCCGCCACCAGCAGTTTGGGCCGCACTTCCAGCGCCTGCCGTTCCAGCGCGTCGTAATCCAGCATTTCCGTCTTGGGATCCACCGAATACGGCACGATATTGTAGATCTTGCCCGAAAAATTGACGGGCGACCCGTGACTCAGGTGCCCCCCCTGGTCGAGCGCCATCGACATGATGGTGTCGCCCGGATTGAGCACCGCAAAATACACCGCCATGTTCGCCGCGCTGCCGCCATGCGGCTGGACGTTCACGTGCTCCGCCCCGAACAGCTCCTTGGCGCGCGCGATGGCGAGCCGCTCCGCCGCGTCCACCGGGTCGCACCCCGAGTACCACCGGCGACCCGGATACCCCTCGGCGTACTTGTTCATGAGCACGCTCCCGGCCGCCTCGCGACAAGCCCGGGAAGCCAAGTTTTCCGACGCGATCAGGTTGATTTCCGTCTCTTCCTGGTTGGTGTGCGCCTCGATGGTGGCGAAGACCTCGGGGTCCGTTCCGGCCAGCAGGCTCACATCGGACAGCCGCTCCGACCGCTCCAGCTTTTCCCGCCGCCTCGCGTGGCGATCGCTCATGTCCATCGGCGTCGCGATAAACGCCTTCAGCACTTCCTTGGCGTAGTCCACGCTGATGAGGTCCGCCCCCAGACAAAGCACGTTCGCGCCGTTATGCTGGCGAGTCGTCACCGCGCCGTCCACCGTCGCGCAGACTGCCGCGCGCACGCTCTGGAAACGATTGGCCGTCATCGCCATGCCGATTCCGCTGCGGCAAATGAGGACGCCGAAATCCGACACCCCCTTGGCCACCGCCATCGCCACTTTTATCGCATAATCGGGATAATCGCAACTGTCCTTGCCGGCGGGACCTGCATCTTCCACCTGCACGCCCGACGCCGCCAAAAACTCCACCAAAGCGGCTTTCAAATCCACGCCGCCATGATCGCTGGCAATAGTTATTTTCATAGTGTTGTATATTATATCATATTCCCCCGCAAAAAGCAAGCAAAATCTGACCGTTTCGCATTTGCGATTTAAGATTTATGATTTAAGAGTGCAATGAAAAGCATTTACCGATTTACCGATTGAATCGGAGCCCCATCCATCCAACAGAGCTCCCTTCAGGTGCGAGCCTGGCCGCTTTGAGCACCAACCGGGCGCCCCCGCTGAGCCCGCATTGCCGCGCTCGCACTTAAATGCTTTTTACCAGCTCGGCCGCGCTTTTTCGCTTATCGTGCAGATGCGAGGGCCTGGCCGCCGGATCGGCATACCCCACCGGGAAAATCGCCACCAGATCGCACCCCGCCAACTCCGGAATCCGTTCCTGCAGCTTCGGCGCGTCGAACGACCCCACCCAGGTCGTCGCCAGCCCCTGATCCTCGATTGCCAGCATCAGGTGGGTGGCCGCTATCGTCGCGTCCACATCCGCGAAATTGGCGCCGTCGTACGCGCGCACCCACGCCTCCTCGCGCTTCGCCCCCACCACCAGAAACACCTGCGCGCCGAACGTGTACGACGTCGCCTCGCCGATCGCCCTCACCGCCTCCGGCGACTTGGCCACCCAAATCCGGAACGGCTGCTTGTTGACGGCCGTCGGCGCCAAAATCCCCGCCTCGATTATCGCCGCGAGTTTCTCCGGCTCCACCGGTCTCGCCGAAATCTTCCGGCACGAATAGCGCTTCCTCGCCAGCTCGTTGAATGTCATCTGGTCGCTCCTTTCGTTCCTTTTTTACCTTCTCTCTCCTAAACTCCCATCTGAGAAAGCAACTCTCCAAATCCCAAATCCAATCGGTAAATCGGTAAATCGTAAATTCTCTTACGCCATTTTGTCTAGCAGGTTTTTCAGCCGCTCCTTGAGCCGTTCCAGCTCGTCCCATTCCCGATGCGCTTCGGCATACGCCATCAGCCCCTCCAGCCGCTGAATCTGATCGATGTAGTTGTCTCGTTGCGGTAGCGCCATACCTCACCCCTCCTTTCGCTTGCACTCTTCGTATTATACCATATTCCCACCCCGCCCGTCAAGCAAAAAGCGCAACTTCCTCCCTC
This sequence comes from Kiritimatiellia bacterium, assembly GCA_017542055.1. GTDB lineage: Bacteria > Verrucomicrobiota > Kiritimatiellia > RFP12 > UBA1067 > UBA1067. The sequence continues at coordinate 3,608 of JAFXXW010000015.1, read as the reverse complement.
TCGTCCCTGTGGTCTGTCCCCACTGACGCTCATAGTTCACCTCGCGAGCTTCCAGCAGAGCCAGGCGGAGAGCGTCTTGGAGTCGAAGATCGCGCCGCTGCGGATTCCGTCCTCGACCTCTGCCTCGGAGAGAACGACAGGATGCACATTCTCGTCGGGGTCCTGGTCCTGGGCGTGGGGAGTTTCGGAGAGTTCCGCGAAGTAGAGGTGGATGCGCTCTTCGCAGTATCCGGGCGTGCAGATGATGGTCGTGAGGAACTTTATGCCTGTCACCTCGTAGCCCGTTTCCTCTGCGGTCTCGCGCTTCGCTCCCTCGATTGGATCTTCGCCGGGTTCGAGTCCGCCGGCGATAACCTCGACAAGCGCCTCTTCTGCCGCCTTGCGGTACTGTTTGACGAACACGAACTTGCCATCCGGCCTGCGGGCGAGAATGGCCACGGCATTGCCGTGGCGTACCACCTCGCGCTTTGCTCTGCGGCCGTCAGGCAGTTCGATGTCGAGCAGATCGACGCTGACAATCTTCCCCGTGTACTTGCGCTCCGTGGCTAGCGTCTTTTCGTTTAGATCTTCCATAATCAATCCTTCAACAATTGTTCGTAAATTGCCTTGTCGCCACTTGAGAAGCAGCAGAACACAACCTCCATCGCCGCGTCTCCGCGCCTCGGCGTCTCTGCGCGAGACAAAAACTCCCTCACCTCTCGCACTGCTATCTTTGCCGCATCCTCTATCGGGTAGCCGTAGACGCCTGTCGAGATGCAGGGGAACGCAACAGATTTGCAGCCACTTTCGGCGGCAAGCGCGAGCGAGTTGCGATAGCAGTTCGCCAGTTTCTCCGGCTCGCCATGTTGCCCATCGCGGTACACCGGTCCGACCGTGTGTACGACGAACTCTGCCGGGAGTTTGAAGCCTGGTGTTATCCGCGCCTCGCCCGTCGGACACCTAACGCCCGGACGCACCTCCGGCACCTTCAAGCAGGCGTTGAACAACTCCTTGCCCGCCGCACGGTGTATTGCGCCGTCAACCCCGCCGCCGCCAAGCATCACCTGGTTCGCAGCGTTGACAATTGCATCGACTGGGAGCGTCGTGATGTCGCCTTGAATTACATTTATCATCTATGCTTTCCTTTTCAGCGATTCAAGCGCCCAGCATTCGTCTTGTCCGCCTCATCTGCTCGTCGATTATCTGTTGGGCTTCATGGCATTATTTGGCGGCGAGTTTGAGCCCGACAATCCCGGCGACAATAAGCGCGGCGGACGCGATGCGCAGGGCAGACGCGGATTCTCCGAACGCGGCAATACCGACCGCGACGCCGCCGATTGCGCCGATTCCCGTCCACACGGCGTATGCCGTCCCCATCGGAATAGTTTTCATCGCGACTGCGAGAAGCCAGACGCTCAAAGCCATCCCTACGGCGCATACAACGTCCGCGAGTGGATTTCTGAAGCCGTTCGACATCTTGAGCGCCGTCGCCCAGACGACCTCAAACAATCCAGCCGTTATCAAGACAAACCAATTCATTTCAATGGCAATGTCCGCCGCAGGAGTGTTCACCACCGTGGTGATGGTCGCCGCAGGAGTGGCCGTCCTCGTGGTGATGGTGGTTGCACTTGAAGTCGGCGCGTGGCGCGAGAGTGCCGGCGAGATACGCTTCTACCGCTGCTTTCGCGTTGCCGGAAACGCCGCCGATCACCTCGACGCCGGCCTCGGAAAGCGCGGACATCGCGCCTCCGCCGATGCCGCCGCAGATGAGTAGATCGACCTTGTTCTCGCCGAGAAGACCAGCGAGCGCACCGTGTCCGATGCCGCCCGACGAGACGATTTCGGACGAAACGACCTTGCCGTCCGCGACTTCGCACACCAGAAACTCCGGCGTGTGGCCGAAGTGCTGGAACACCTCTCCGTTTTCAGAGCATACTGCTATTCTCATTTTTCTCCTGATTTAACCTTTCAAATTGCTTTGTCGCGTGAAGCGGTCAGAAACCGCTTCAGCTCCTCTACTGAGATTGTCTCATCAAGGACTGTCGTAGTCCATGTTTTCTTGTTCATGTGGTAGGCCGGCAGAAAGCGCGGCCCGTCCATGCTGTCAGTTCTGCGTAGGTTCACGGCTTCTACGATGTCCTTCCTGTTGCCGCCCACCTTGTCGGCGGTCAGCCGTGCGACGAGTGCGTACCACTTGTCTGTGTCCTTCCTGCGCAGCACGACGTAGTCGGGAAAGTTCTTCCACAGGAACTCGGGCGTCTCGCCCCATTCCGTCTCCGCGAACGAGAGGATGCCACGGGCGAGATCGGTCTTGAACACATCGCGCTCAAAGCAGGAATCGGCGATGCGCTTCATCAGTGCCATTATCTCGCATCTCACACGGCCGACGAACTTGCCGGAAGCGCCGGCCACCCGGTGCTGCACATATTCGTCGCCTGTCGTCGCATCCTTAGTCGTCTCCTTGACAGAACCCCTGGAGTCCAGTGCAACGGTGCAGACGAGTGCTCCGTTGGCGATGGGCGCGGAATATGTCCAGACGCCTGATTCATTCTTGAATCCGAACTTCTGAAGCGTAGTGCGTTTTACACGCATCCGACGGAAGAATTCCGTTGGCGGTTCGTATTCACTTTGTATGTCGAGTTCGCCTGTCCTTTTCATTTGTATTACTTTCTCCTCATTTTCATATCACCACCAACTCGTTCAGAGGATTGAGTCAACCACCTTGCGCATGACGTCAATCAAGATGTCTAGCGAATGGGCCTTCCAGGCATCGCTTTTCTGCGGAATGTCGTAGATGCGTCCGTAGTGACGGGACATTGGCATCACGAAAACCGGATCTGCGGAGCTCTTCACATTGATGACAGCATCTTCCGCCTTGCGCCGCTCGGCGCTGGTCAAGCGCGCCTGCAGAAGACGCGAAAGGCCGAGCCCGTTGAACGTCGTTCCCGTCACGCGCCCCTTGTCATCCTTGCACGCGGCAACCACATACGTCGCAAGTCCACCACCCAGCGAATGTCCGACGACCTCCACTCGGCCCGACGTAGAAGCCAGCACGCCGTTCATTATCTTGAGCGCCTGCTCGTACTGGCTGTCGAGATATCCGAAATACTGTTTCGTCACGGCAGATGCATCGGTGAATCCATTTGAGCCGTTGTCGAAGTCACATCCACTCCAGGCGACGACAATGCCGTCCGAATCCTTAGATGCCATAAGTCGTACGCGGAGTCCCGACGCATAATGAAGATATCCATCGCCCGCATACGGCATCGTGGCGAAGGTGTCAAGTCCGCACGCTTTCCATTCCGCATCCGTAAACGGCCTGAATCCGTTCGGGATGTCAACGCCGGGATATGCCGCATTCGCACAGGAACCAAGGCGCAGGAGATTCGTCTGAAACGCCAAAGGCTGGTCGAAGAACTTCTCCTCCTTCATTTCCAGGGAAAACATGTGCGGCGCAGACGGGGTGGCTGTATCGGCAACGTTTGAAATGGCGCTCACGATTCCGGAGCGAACCATGCTCGCCCCTGAATGCACTGTCGCGACGGCCTTGCCCTGCGCCCCGGCGCTTGCACATGCCAGTGCCGCACAAAAGGCAAGATAATGTTCCCTCATCATAATATTTTTCATGG
>JAFXXW010000014.1 GCA_017542055.1 Kiritimatiellia bacterium | reverse complement strand
GATAAAGGCGACACCGTGATGATCCGGTGGGAACAGCCAAATGGCATGCCTCGCAAGTACATTGTGGGCAACCTGACGGGACTAGACCACTATATCCTCAAAAATACGCCCGAGGAACTGCGGCTCAAGTGGTTCGCGGGCAAGCGCGAGGACATTGCAATCAAGCCGGGAACCATCCCTAAGCTCTTCGTCAACACCCACATCGCCAGCCGCAACCAAAGCTACATCGGCCGCGGCACCGCCAGCGACATCCGGATTCTTGGATTGTAAAACCACCGGGGGCGGGGCAACCCCCCGCCCCATTTACCTTTGCTTATTGCTTGCTCGGGTGGCGGTAGGGCATGTTCACGGGGCGGACGAGATTGTAGACCATCATCGACGCCAGGAAGGCGGCGGAGACCCAGTGCACCCAGGAAAGCGAGTGGCCGGCCGAGGCGGCAAGCGTGGTGGCGGAAGCCGCGCCCGGGATGAGATTGATCACGGTGCCGCAGAGGAGCGCCCCCGCGAGAATCGTCACGAGATACGCGATGGCCGCCTTGCGACCGACGAGCGCGGAAACAGTGGTGAGCGACATCGCGTTCATCGCCGGGCCCACCATGAGAAACACGAACGCCGCGCCGGGGGAAACGCCCTTCAGGACGAGCGAGGCGGCGATGGGGATGGACGCCGTGGAGCACACGTACATCGGAAAGCCCACCAAGGCCATGACCGGCATCGCGATCCAGTCGTTGCCGCGAAACGCCTCCGCGAAGAAGTTGTCGGGCACCAGCACCGTCACGAGCGCGGAAACAGCCAGCCCCAGCGCGAGCGGTTGGGCCACCGACCCCAACAGCCGCCGGTACGCCTGCCAGAATATCGCCTGGAGCCCGCGCGAAACGACGGGCGACTCCTCCACCTTGACCGGTTCCGCGTCTTCGCCGCCCACCGCCGACACCACCATGCCGCCGACGATGCCGGTCAGCGCGGCGGCGACGGGTCGCGCGATCGCGAACACCGGTCCCATCAGGGCGTAGGTGGCGAGAATCGAGTCGATGCCGGTTTGCGGGGTGGAAACGAGCAGCGCCGCCGTCGGGCCCTTGCCCGCGCCGTGCTTGCGCAGTCCCGCCGCGATGGGCAATACGCCGCACGAACAGATGGGCAGCGGCACCCCGATGGCCACCGCGCGCAGGATTCCGCTCAAGCCCGAGCGCCCGCCCATCGTCCGGTTGACCCAGCTACGCGGAATCCAGACGGCGATGATTCCCGCCATCAGGAAGCCGAAGACGAGCCACGGCGCCATCATGGCGAACACGTGCAGAAACGCGAGCAGGATGTCGTTCATTCCAGGCTCCTTTCCGGCTCAGCCGCAGCAGTCGCACCCACAGCCGCAACCGCAACCGGGACACGACTTGCCGCCTTGGCCCTTGCGGCCAAAGTGCCGCCACGCGGCGAACCCCGCGAGGAGAATGATTACCGCCCCTACGATTACGTTACCCATCACTTGGTTCCTTTCGGTTGGGGACGGAAGATGGCCCAGAGGACGAAGACATCCACGAGCGCCGCGAGCACGGTCCAGAATCCCCATTCGCCGGAGATCGCGAGCCGACCCCACTGGTAGGCGTTGAGTGCCAGCGCATAGCCCACGAAGAGCTGGAAGGCGAGCGCGAGGCAGCCCCACAGCTTGGAGCCCATTTCGCGGAAGGTGACGGCGATCGCCACCAGGCACGGCGGGATAAAGAGATTGAACATCATGAAGGAGAGCGCCGCCGCCTTGTAGTCGGCGCCGGCGAAGTCTTTGAACATCTGGAGAATGTTGGCCGCCGCCGAGCCTTCGCCGCCCGCCACCATCGCGAGCGTGGCCGTGGCCTGCTCCTTGGCGATTTCGGCCGAAACCGACGCCGCCGCGCCCTGCCAGGTGCCGAAACCGAGCGGCGCGAAGAACCACGCGATGGCGCCGCCGAGCGAGGCCAAGATCGAGTCGCCCAGGTCCTCCACCACGTGGAACGACCAGTCGAAAGTCATCATCAGCGTCAGCACCACGCACGCCGGGAAGATGATGGCGCCCGCCTTGACGGCGTAGCCCTTGACGCGCGTCCAGGTGTGGATGACGATGCCCTTGAAGGTGGGCAGGTGGTAGGCGGGGAGCTCCATCACGAACGGCGCCGCTTCGCCCGCGAAAAACCGGGTCTTCTTGAGCGCGATGCCGCCCAGGACGATGATGGCGATGCCGACGAGGTCCATCGCGGCCGCCAGATACCAGTATTCGCGGAAGAACACGGCCGAGAACATGGCGATGATGACGGTCTTGGCGCCGCAGGGAATGAAGGTGGCGAGAATGATCGTCATGCGCTGGTCGCGCTTGTTTTCGATGGTGCGCGCGGCCATCACCGCCGGCACGCCGCAGCCCTTGCCCACCAGCATGGGGATGAAGCTCTTGCCCGACAGCCCGAAGCCCCGGAAGAGCCGGTCCATGATGAAGGCGACGCGCGCCATGTAGCCGCAGTCCTCGAGAAACGCGAGGAAGAGGAAGACGATGGTGATCACGGGGATGAAGCCCAGCACCGTGCAGACGCCGCCCACGACGCCGTCGTTGACGAGCGCGTACGCGAGGGTTCCCTCGGCGATGCCGCACTTTTCGCACAATTCTCCGCAAAGCGCGCCGACGCCCGGCACCCAGATGCCGAAATCGTTCGGTTCCGGCTCCTCCATGGCCTTGGCGGAAAGATAAGTCTGGTAGTCCACCTCCCAGATGTCGGGGTTGCCGTCCTCGTCCTCGACGATTTCGCCCGTTTCCTCGTCCTCGAGCCAGGCCTGCACCTTGACGTCCTTGGCCGACTCGGCATCGATCTTATCCGGATCGTCGAACGCCGCCTCGAACCGTTCGATCGAGGCCTGGGGCTTGGCGAAGGCTTCGCTGGCCGCCTCCCAATCCATGCCGCGATAGATGGAGCGCTCGTTGGTCGATTCGTGCTGCGAATACGGCAGATGCCATCCGTCGCCCAGGAATCCGTCGTTGGCCCAGTCGGTGAGCACCGTGCCGGGGCCGCCTTCCGAAACCGCGAGCCAGTACATCGCGAGGAGCGAAAGGACGAAAATCGGAATCGCGAGGATCCGGTTGGTGACCACGCGGTCGATGCGATCCGAGAGGCGCACCTTGCTGCGGGCTTTTTCGTTTTTCTTTACGCACTCCTTGACGAGCTTTTGGATGAATTCGTAGCGCTGCGAGGTGATGATGGATTCCGCGTCGTCCTCCAGCTCGCGCTCGCAGTCCACGATATGCGTTTCCACGTGCTCCAGCACTTCCGCGGGGAGGTTCAGTCCCTTGATCGCCTCGTGGTCGCGCTCGAAGATCTTGATGGCGTACCAGCGGATCGAGTTTTCCGGCACCTTGCCCTGGATGGACTCTTCTATATGCGCAAGCGCGTGTTCCACCGAACCGGTGAAGACGTGCGGCACTTCGCCCGCGCGCCCGGCCTTGGCGTAGCGGATGGCCTCGGCCGCGCATTCCCGGCAGCCGCGCCGCTTCTGGGCGCTGATGCCCACCACCTGGCAGCCGAGGCGCCGGCCCAGCTTGTCGAAGTCGATCTTGTCGCCCTGGCGCTCCACCAGGTCCATCATGTTGACCGCCACCACCATCGGCACGCCCAGTTCCGCCAGCTGCGTGGTGAGGTAGAGGTTGCGCTCGATGTTCATGCCGTCGACGATGTTGAGGATGCAGTCGGGCTTTTCCGTCACCAGGAAGTTGCGCGAAACGCGCTCCTCCAGCGAATAGGGCGAGAGCGAGTAGATGCCCGGCAGGTCCTGGATCACCAGATCCTTGTGGCCGTCGAAGTACCCTTCCTTCTTCTCCACCGTCACGCCCGGCCAGTTGCCCACGTACTGGTTGGAGCCCGTAAGTTCGTTGAAGAGCGTGGTCTTGCCGCAGTTGGGGTTGCCGGCGAGTGCTATCTTGGTTGCCATGTCTTTGGTTCCTCGTTTAGTTTACCCAGGCTAACAGTCCGGGCAAAAAATTTTCACTTAACTTCCACCAGCGCCGCCTCGTGCTTGCGGACCGAAAGCTCGTACCCGCGCACGGTGATCTCGATGGGGTCGCCCGCCGGCGCCACCTTGCGCACGGTCACTTCCGTGCCCTTGGTGATTCCCATGTCCATGATGCGGCGCTTGACCGGCCCTTCGCCGTTCAGCTTGGCCACTACGGCCTTGGCGCCTATCGCCAGTTTGTCCAGTGTCATCGGTTTTTCTCCTTATACGAATATGCGTTTGGCCAGGTCGGCGTTGAGGGCGAGCCGGGTGCCGTGCACGCCCACGATGAGGCTTCCGCCGTTGTCGGCGATAACCTCCACTTCCGCGCCTTCGACGAATCCCAAGTCGCACAAATGGCGCTTTATCGCGTCGTTTCCGTGGATGGAAGCGACGTGACGCTTGGCCCCGGGGCCCAACAATGTGATTGGCATAAACATCCTTTTTTGAGTTAGCTGTCTATAAGTTTACCATATCTAACCGAAAAAGTCAAGCAAAATCTGCAAAAAAGTTCAGCATGGAAAACTTACAGCTTGACGTCGCCGAGGTTGAGGTATTTCTCGCGGGAAAAGTCCAGCTCGCGGCGATAGGTCCGGCCGTTGGCCGTCTTGAGCGTGAGGATGTACCTGGCGCGCACGCAGTTGCCCACGCTCACCTGCTGGCCGTTCTCCACCGTACGCGAAACGGCGCACACGCGCGGCGTCTGGTGTTTGCCGTCCCAGCGGCCCACCGAACTGGAGGGACGGTCGTTGACGAGCGTGAGTTCCAGCTGCGCCTTGCCCGCGCCGGGCGACAGCACCGCCCGGAACGACACCATGGCCGAAGCTTGCGCGCGGATCCGGCCAAGTTCCACCGTGCCCAGATCCACCGCCCGGTCGTCCCGCCACTCCCGGCCCGACTCCGGCACTTCCACCTCCAACGGCGCGTAGCCGTGCTTCAGGAAGACGGCCTTGCCCTTGCCGGGATGCACCGCGATGGCGAAGTCGCCCGTGCGTTCGTCCACGATCGCCCAGGAAGCCACCTCCCGGCAACCGGACGAATAGCCTTCCAGCTTGAGCCGGCCAAACGCCAGACACCCCTTGTCCCACATGCCGAACGAGCCGCCCTTGAGCCGGTTGGCGCGTTGGACGAGTTCGCGCAGATGCTCGGGCATCCGGTCTAGCTTGAGGTCCCGCGTACCCGGTTCGTATTGGGGCGCGGACGGGACTGCCGGCTCGACCGGTTTGGCCGGAGCGATGGGGGCGACTTCGACCGGCGGAGGAGTCGGCACCGGTTCCGGTTGAACGACCGGAGCTTCCGCTCCCGTATTTTCCGGGGCGGGCAAAGCAGCTTCCGCCGGAGCCTGGCCGGACCGGAACTGGACCAATCCTATTATCGCCGCCACTGCCAGCGCCAGCGCGCCGACTCCCGCCATGATACGGTAGCGCATGCGCCGGAGAAAGTCCAGTTTGGCCTGCCGTCGCCGCCAGGTTTCCATCGCCAGCATGCAAAGTTGCGCGGCCGCCAAGGCGGTGGGGGGACGCTTTTCCGGTCGGTTGGAACACATGGAGGCCACGACCTTGGCGAGTTCGGGCGGCACTTCCGGCCGGAGCGTGCGCACGTTGGGGAGCTCTATCCCTTTCACCGCCTTGGCCACCAGTTCCAGCATGGACGAGTTGCCGTGCGGACGGACCCCGGTGAGCATTTCGTAGAACACCATCCCCAGCGAATAGATGTCGGCCCGCGCGTCCACCTGGTGCGAATCCACCATCTGTTCCGGGGCCATGTAGGCGGGCGTGCCCATCACGATGCCGGTGGAAGTGACCGAAGTGGCGGTGGAGGAATCGTCCGCGAACTTGGCGATGCCCAAGTCCGAAAGTTTGGGCACGCCGTCCGCGTCGAACATGATGTTGTCCGGCTTGAGGTCGCGATGCACCACGCCGAATTCGTGCGCCAGATTGAGGGCGGAGGCGATCTGCAGCGTCAGTTCCACCGCCTCGCCGATGCCGAGCCGTCCCCTTTCGTGCAACAGTCCCGTGAGATTGCCGCCGGGGACGTAGTCCATGAGAATGTAGCAAAGGCCGGTTTCGGGGTCCTCGCCCACGTCGTACACCGCAATCAGGTTGCGATGGCGGATTTTCATGGCGAAATAGGCCTCGCGGGCGAAGCGCTTGCGGAATTCGCGCTCGGCCTCTTCCCCTTCCGGCGGAATCATGATCTTCACCGCGTAGCGGGCGCCGCCCGCGACCGCCCGGAGAAGATAGACGGCGCCCATGCCGCCCTTGCCGAGCAGCTTTTCGACGATGTAGTCGCCGAAACGTCCGCCGGGTTCCAACAGTTTCATTATTCCAGCTTGGACTTCTGGCGGGGATCGAACGCGTCGCGCAGACCTTCGCCGATGAGCACGGTAAGGAGCATCACGATGAAGAGCGCCAACGCCGGGAAGAGAATGAGCCACCACGCCCAGCGGAACTGCTGCGCCTGGTTCATGAGTTCGCCGCAGCTGGGCGTCATGGGCGGCAGGCCGAAGCCGAGGAAGTCCAACGCCGCCAGCGATCCGATGGCCCCCATGAGAAGGAACGGAAAGAGCGTGATGAGCGGGGTGAGCGCGTTGGGCAGGATGTGCCCGAAGATGATGCGCGCGGCGCTGAAGCCCTGCACCTTGGCCGCTTCCACGAACGTGCGCGACCTCAGGCGCAGGAATTCGGCGCGCATGTAGTAGCTGACGCCGATCCAGTTGAAGATGGCGTAGCAGACGAGCAGGATGGTGAAGCTACGGCCCATGGTGGAACCGATGAAGATCATCACGTAAAGGAAAGGAATGGAGCACCAGATTTCCGTGAAGCGCTGGCAGACGATATCGGTAATTCCCCCGAAATAGCCCTCGACGGCGCCGATGACGAGCCCCGTGAACATGGCCCAGAACGCCAGCACCAGTCCGAACAGCAAGGCGATGCGCATGCCGTGCACCACCCGGGCGTAGACGTCGCGTCCGCCGGCGTCGATGCCGAAGGGATGCTCCTTGCAGGGACGGAACGGGAAGCTGATTTCCGGCGCGGGCAGGACGCGCTCGGTGCGCTTGGGCGGGGTCTTGCTCTCGCAATAGACGCGCACGTAGCCGTCTTTCTGGGTGCGCCGGACGTCATAGTCGGCGAGATTCCCGAAGTCGAAACCTTCCGGTCCTTCGAACGAATTGATGGATCCGTCGGGCATTTCGTTCCAGCGGGCGTTCTTGATTTCGTAGGAATATTCCACCACCGGCTGGCGGTACTTTTCCAACGTGGCGGGATCCACCACGGCCCGGGGATCGCACGGGCAGACCACGTCGGCCAGCATGCAGAAAACGAAAATTACGCCGAAGCCGATGAGCGACCACCACGCGCGGCGGATACGGCGAAAACTGCGGAAACGCTTGATGGTTAAGGGCGAGAAGATCATTTTTTGGAGAAGTCGATTCGGGGGTCGATAATCATGTAGAGAACGTCGGAAATGAGGTTGCCGATCAGCTGGAAGCTGGCGGTGAGCGCCAAGAGTGCCAGAAACACGGCGTAGTCGCGGCCGATGAGCGCGTCCCAGCTGAGGCGTCCCATGCCGGGAATCTCGAAGATGGTCTCGATGATGATGGAGCCGGCGAACAAAAGCCCGATCATCGGCCCCAAGCCCGTCGCGATGGGAATGAGCGCATTACGGAAGGCGTGCAGCCAAATGGCCCGGCGACGCGTGGCGCCCTTGGCGATGACGGTGCGGATATAGTCGGCCGAAATCTGGTCCAGCAGCGAGTTTTTCATGAGCAATGTCAACATTGCGAAGCCGCCGGCCACGTAGCAGAAGATGGGCAGCGCCATGTGCCAGGCGCGATCGACGAACCAGGTCCAGAAGCCGGGCTCGATGTCGAAGTCGGACGAAATGCCGCCCAGCGGAAACACGTCCCAGAGCCCTTCCACCGTGCCGCAGAAGAACATCTTGAGCATCATCGCGAGCGCGAACGCGGGGATGGCGTAGGCGATGAAGACCACAAGGGAGCTGCCGGCGTCGAACGGTTGCCGGTGTTTGAGCGCCTTGGCGATGCCCAAAGGCACGCAGATCATGTAGGTCAGCAGGAAGGAGGCGAGACCGAACCAGAGCGAAACCGGGATGCGGCTCTTGATGAGCTGCCACGCCGTCTTGTTGGGATAGTCGTAGCTGGGCAGCTTCATCCCCATGCGGTTCACGACGAGCCAGTTCCAGTACTGCACCACGATGGGCTTGTCGAAGCCGAACTGGCGCTCCAGATCCTTCTTGTACTCTTCGCTGATGTGCGCGGCCGAGGTGGTGGAACCCGCCTCGCCGGCCTGCGCCATGCCTTTAAGCCGCATGAGCCGGATTTCCACCGGTCCGCCCGGCAGGAAACGCGTGAGCGTGAAACAGACTACGGTAATGCCGATGAAGGTCGGTATCACCAGCAAGAGACGTCTTACGAGGTATGCGATGCGGTCCATATTGCCTGCCTGGCTACTCCCAACAATAGTGCGGCGTCATCTTTGGTGTATACCCCCCGTGAGAACACCCGATGAAACCCTTGCATGAAATGTTCGCGTTGCACGCTCTGCATGAAGCCGATCTTCTCCAGCATTTCGGCCCAGTTCTTCATGAGCTGCATCTTTTGCGCCTGGGGCGCGGCGCACGCCTTTTCGTGCGGCGGCTGGTATTTGCCCGAGGCGACGAAAAATTCGTAGCACGTCACGAGCACGGCCTGCGCCAGGTTGATGCTCGTATAGCCCTCGTCCACCGGAATGCGGATGAGATGCGTGCATTGGGCTATTTCTTCGTTGGTGAGGCCCTTGTCCTCGCGACCGAACACCAGCGCCACGGGGCCGTCCTCCGCCATCCGCAGCAGTTCGGCCGCGCAATCCCGGGGCGCGCGCACGTGCTGGCGGTAGAGTCCTCCGCGCGCCGTAGTGCCCACCACCGCCACGCAGTCGGCCACCGCCTCTTCGAGCGTGGCCACTTCGCGACGGTTGGCCAGAATGTCGGTGGCGTGCACCGCCAGCCGCTCGCCCTCGTCCCAGCCGTTCTGGAGATTGGGCGCGGCCAGCACCAGATTGCGGATGCCCATGTTGGCCATGGCGCGACAGCTCGAACCCACGTTGCCGGTGTACAAAGTGCCCACCAGGACCACACGGATGTTGTCGAGCGCGCAGGCCATCGCTTACCTCTTGGGTTTCTCCACCGTCCGCGCCAGCACGCCTTCGTAATACAGCGAGTAGCCGGAGCGGTCGTCCAGCTCGCGGTACACCCGGCAGGTGAAGCCGTTGGCGTGGAACATCCACTTTCGGTTGTCGGTGCGGTACATGGTGCCCGAAGGCAGGAAGTTCATGCACTGGAACGCGAAAAAGCTGTCGCCGTTGGGCAGTTTGACCTTGACCCGGAGCTTGCTCTTCATCTCCATTTCCTGCCCGTTGCCGGGCGAAACGAAGGTGGTCACGTGGTCTTCCTTGCCGGTACCGTAGTCCACCGTCAGGAACTCGCCGTCGTCGTTGGCGAAGATGGCGGTCTGCATGTGGATGAAGCTGGCGCAACCCGCGAGAAGCATCAGCACCAGCCCGAGACAAAGCGAAGCCAGCTTCCTGGCCACGATGGACCCCACCAGTTTGGGATCGGCCTTGCCCTTGGACAGTTTCATCACCTGCCCCACGAAGAAGCCGGCCGCCGCCTTTTTGCCGTTCTTGAAGTCCTGCACCGGGCCGGGATTGGCCGCGATCGCCTGGTCCACGAACGCCTCCAGGGCGCCCGTGTCGCTGACCGCGCCGAGCCCCCGCTCCCGCACGATGGCCTTGGGGTCGCCGCCCTTTTCGAAAATCTCCGGCAGGAGTTCCTTCAAGGTGGGACCGTTGATGGTGCCCGCGGCGGCCAGTTCCACCAGCGCGCGCAGTTCCTCCGGCTTCATGGCGCATTCGCCGATGGTCTTGCCCGAGGCGTTCATGAGCGCCATCACGTCCGACATGAAAAGATTGCAGAGGGTTTTGGCGATCTTCTTGTCCAGCCCCTTGGCGGCCGCCTCGAAATAGTCGGCGTTGGCCTTGTGCTGGCTCAGCACCTCCGCGTCGTACTCCGCGATGCCGTACTCTTCGATCATGCGGGCGCGACGCGCCTCCGGCTGCTCGGGCAGCAAACGGCGCCAGCTTTCGACCGTTTCCGCCGACAGCTCCACCGGCACCAGATCCGGTTCGGGGAAGTAGCGGTAGTCGTTGGCGTTTTCCTTGGAGCGCATGGAGGCCGTCTCCAGCGCATCGCCGTCCCACCGGCGCGTTTCCTGCACGATGGGGATGGAGTGCGCCATGCATTCGCGCTGGCGCCGGGCTTCGTACTCGAGCGCGGCATGGATTCCCGAAAAGGAATTCATGTTCTTGATTTCCACCTTGGTGCCCAGGCGCGTTTCGCCGGCGGGCCGGATGGAAATGTTGACGTCCGAGCGCATGTTGCCCTCTTCGAGGTTGCAGTCGCTCACGCCCGCGTACACCAGCATCTCCTTGAGCGCGGTGAGGTAGGCGATGGCTTCGTCGGCGCTGGAAAGATCGGGCTCGGAGACGATTTCCATCAGCGGAGTGCCCCCGCGATTGAAATCCACGCCCGAGCTCTGCGCGTAGTGGTTGATCTTGGCCGCATCCTCCTCGAGATGGATGTGGTTGATGCGGATGAACTTGGGGCCGCGCGGCGTCTGGATGGTCACGCCGCCGCCGATGCACAAGGGACTTTCGTTCTCCGAAATCTGGTAGTCCTTGGCCATATCGGGGTAGAAGTAGTTCTTGCGGTCGAAGGTGGCGTGGGGGTTGATCTTGCAACCCAGCATCAGCCCGCTCATGACCGTGAACTTGACGGCCTCCTTGTTCATCACCGGGAGCGCCCCCGGGTAGCCCAGACACACCGGACAGACGTTGGTGTTCGGTTCGCACCCCGTTTTGAGGAGGCACGAACAGAACATCTTCGTCTTCGTCTTCAGCTGGACGTGGGTTTCGAGCCCTATGGTGTTCTCGAATTCCATCGCGCCATCAATCAGGCGCCCAGCTGCATGCGGGCGAACCGCTTGACGGTGATGGGCGCGCCGCCGCAGTTCTTGCTGACGCCCTCGAGATATTTTTCGACCGTGAGGTCGCCGTCGGCCACGTAGTCCTGCTTGACGAGGCAGATCTGCGTGCAGTACTTGGCGGCCATGCCCTTCTTGATGCCTACGAGCGCCTGTTCCGGCGGCAACTTGCCCTTCTGCTCCTTGAGCGCGTTGAGCTTGATTTCCAGCTCGGCGTCGATCTCGGCCTGGGGCACGTCTTCGGGCTTGACGTACTTGGGCGCGTTGGCGGCGATCTGCAGGCAGATCATGTGCGCCGCCTCCTTGAGCTCCTCGGAATCCGCACACTTCTCACACGGGGTGGAAAGCTCCACCAGCACGCCGATCTTGCCGCCCATGTGGATGTAGCCGCTGATGACGCCGGTTCCGGTGAGTTCGTAGCGTTCGCTGCGGCGGATCTTGACGTTCTCGCCGGTCTTGGTGAGCAGCATCTTGTAGTCGTCGTTCAGCGCCTCTTCGATGTTCTTGCCTTCGAGCGCGGCCTTGGCGGCGTCGCCGGTGAACTTGATGAAGGCGTCGGTCTTGGCCACGAAGTCGGTTTCGCAGTTGATCTCGGCGAGCGCCATGACCTTCTTATCGGCGCTTTCGGCCAAGGCGATGATACCCTGCTTGGACTCCTTGTCCACGCGCTTGGCGGCCACGGCGAGACCCTTCTCGCGCAGGTACTTGACCGCTTCCTCCATGTTGCCGCCGGTGGCGGTGAGCGCCTCCTTGCAGGCGCCCATGCCGGCCGCGGTGGCCTCGCGAAGTTCCTTGATCTGCTGGATGGTGATAGCCATTGTAGAATTCCTTTCCGTATGGTTTGCCGGATTATTCCGCCGCGGGAGCTTCGACGGCCGCTTCGGGGGCGGGAGCCGCCTCCACCGCGTTCACGTCGGCCTGGGCCTCGGCCACCGCCTGCTGGCGCTTGGCGGCGAGATCCGCCTTGGCCTTGTTCTCGGCCTCTTCCTTGGCCTTGCGGGCGGCCGCCTTCACGTTGGCGCTCACCGCACCCTTCTTGGCCGCGCCGGCGGCACGCTTGCCCGCCACCGCCTTGGCCTTGCGCTCGGCGCGAGCGGCCTTTTCGGCGTCGTCGCGGGCCTTGCGGGCCTCTTCGCGCTTGCGGTTCTCTTCGGCCGCCTTGACGCTGTATTCGTCGTTGGCGGTCTTGATGACCTTGGTAAGTCCGTTCAAAATCAACTCCACGCCGCGCACGGAATCGTCGTTGCCGGGGATGACGTAGTCGATGGGTTCGGGATCGGCGTTGGTGTCGACGATGGCGATCACGGGGATGCGCAGACGCACCGCCTCCTTGACCGCGTTCTGCTCGCGCACCACGTCCACCACGATCACCGCGCCCGGCAGCTCGTTCATGTCGGCGACGCCGGTCAGGTTCTTCTCCAGCTTGTTGAGCTCGCGACGGAGCATGCTGGCTTCCTGCTTGTGCTCGGACAGCTCGCCGCCGTTGGCCTTGGCGGTGGCCTGCAGCTGGCGCATGCGCTTGACGGACGAACGCAGCGTCTTGGCGTTGGTGAGCGTGCCGCCCAGCCAGCGCTCGGTCACGTAGAACTGCTCGACGCTCTCGGCCGCGCCCTTGGCGATATCGGCGATCTGCTTCTTGGTGGCCACGAACAGCACCTTCTTGCCGTCCAGCACGACTCCGCGCAGGAACTCGGCCGCCTCGTCGAGGAGCGCCACCGACTGCGTCAGGTCGATCACGTGGATTCCGTTGCGCTTATCGAAGATGTAGCCTTTCATCTTGGGATTCCAGCGCTTGGTCTGATGGCCGAAGTGAAGTCCGGCGTCGAACATGTCCTTCAGCGTAATACCCGTCAGGGTAGAGGTAGGCATTTCCATTTTGTTTTTCCTTTCGTCTTTTAGATTTTCGGATCAATCCGCTTTGTCCGGGGATGGACTACCCCGGATCATTCGCTTCCTCTCGCCCCACCCGGGACAAGATTGATGTGTATTATATCATATTTTCCGGGCAAAAGTCAATAGGGAAAATGCAAAATCTGCGACCGGACAAAAAGCAGGGGACGGGAATCATCCCGCCCCCCGACGAATCGGCTATGAAAGCCGAGGTCCGTTACTTGGCCTTGGGAAGGAAGCCGCGAACCCTCTCGAGCTCCTTCTGCTGCTCTTCGACCGGGAGCTGGCGGAACTTCGCCATCTCTTCCTTAATCGACTCGGCCGGCACGCCGATCTGGCTGAAGATGGCTTCCACTTCCTTCTCTTCCGCCGTCTGAGCCTCGCCGCAACCGACGATGAACATCGCGCCGCAGCACGCCAACATGGACAACTTAACCAACTTGTTCATTTTTGTTTTCCTTTGTGTTTGCCCTAAACTTTTCGGTCTAGTGATTGTATATTCTATCATATTTGCCGCTCAAAAGTCAATAGGGAAAATGAAAAAAGTTATTTCGCTTGCAATTCGCGCCGATTTATGATATAATATGGAATATGAAAAAGATTTTCTGCATTTTGGCGCTGTCCGCCGCCTTGGCGGCGAACGGCGAAGCGCAATGGAACGGTCTCGACGCGGCCAACTGGTGCTCGGGCCCCAAGCTCACCGCCGGCAAGTTGCGGGGCAAGGTTGTGCTGGTGGAAGAATGGGGCGTGTTCTGTCCGCCCTGCCGCGCCAGCCTGCCGCACATGGAGCAGTTGTGGAAGAAATACCGCTCCAAGCCGTTCGTGATCATCGGCTCGCACCGGCAAGGCAACGAACGCGCGAAAATCGCCGATCTCGTCAAGGCGAACAATCTCTCCTACAGCATCTATCTCGGCGCCGGCATGCAGGGAGAACCTTCGGGCGGCGGCGGGATACCCTTCGTGTATCTGGTGGACGCAAGCGGCAAGGTGGTATATTCCCAGCTGGGATTCAGGCATGACGCACTCGAGGACGCCATCAAGAAGGCGCTGGCCCGGGTGGGGTCCGGCCAGGAATCGCTGACCGGCGGCGTGGAACTCCACCACTTCAAGTCGCTCGAACGCCAGCTGGTGCCCGGCAAGAGCGTGGAAAGCGCGCTCGCCAAGCTCAAGGCCGCCGCGGGCAAAACCGGACCCAAAGCCGAAGAGGCGCAAAAGCTGGTGGCCGCCATCGAGGAATGCCACGACCAGATGACCCACGACATCCGCGAAAACGTGGAGACGCGTCCGGGCCTGTCGCTCATCAAGCTGGAGCTGCTCGTCAAAACCTGGCCGTCGGAAAAAGCCAAGTACGCCAAGGCGCTGGCCAAACTGTCCTCCTCGCCGGACGTCAAGGCGGCCGCCAAGCTGCGCCATGCGATATCGGGACTGCAGGACGAAGGATACGCTACCAACCCCGCGGCCCGCAAGAAGCTGGCGGACCGGCGCAAGGCGGCGGCAGCCGGCGCGCGGCCGTATCTGAAATCGGAATTTCCGGGCGTGAAGGAAGAAATCGCCGAACTCCTCCAAGAGCTCGAAGGCGAATAAAACCCGGGGATTTGGTGCGACTGACTGGGATCGAACCAGCAACCTTCGGCTTCGGAGGCCAACGCTCTATCCAATTGAGCTACAGTCGCTTAAATTGAAAACGCAGAGTATTATATCATATTCCGGCGCGAAAATCAATCTAAATCTTCATCAAAAATTTCTTCGGGCTTGTCGGACGGCACCATAAGATACTTTAGCGCCTCGGTCGTAAGCTTGCGGAAAACCACCGCCGAAGAGTTGCCGCCCTGGTGGAAAGGACGGTGCGCGTCGAAGTCCAGCGACACCAACACCACGATGGCCGGATTGTCCGCCGGCACGATACCGCAGAAGCTGGCGATGTAGAGGCCCGAGGCGTATCCTCGCTGTCCGGGCAGCTTCTTCTGCGCGGTGCCGGTTTTGCCCGCCACCGAATAGCCTTTGATCGCCGCGCGCCGTGCCGTACCCTTGGCGCTGGCGACCGGCTTCATGACTTCGCGCATAGTCCGCGCGGTCTCGGCCGAAATAGGCCGGCCCATCGGCTCGTCCAGATGGCGATATATCTCTTCGCCGTTCGGGCCGACGATCCGGTCGATGAGATGCGGACGCATCCTAAGACCGTCGTTGGCGATGGCCTGGTAGGCGGAAACGAGCTGGATGGGCGTCACCGCCACCGCCTGGCCGATCGGCGCGCGCGACCAGGTGGCCTTGTCCCACCGCTTCCAGTCGCGCAGGATACCTACTTCTTCGCCCGGCAGCTCGATGCCCGTCTTGGCCCCGAATCCGAACGTGCGCATGTAGTTGTAAAGCCGCTCCTGGCCGAAGTCGTAGCCGAGCTTGCCCACCACGATGTTGGACGAATGCACCACCGCGTCCGCCACGCTCATATAAGGCTCCCACACGTGCGACCCGTCGCCCGGCAGCCGGTAGTAGTCGGGATCGTCGCGCTTGGTGTTGTAGAGCGAATCGGGCCGGACGAACTTTTCGTTGAGGGCCGACGCGACTGTTATAACCTTCATCACCGAACCCGGCTCGTAGGTGTAGCCCACGCAGCGATTGAGTTTTTGCTCGTCGGTGGTCTTGCCGTAGGCCGAGGGGTCGAAATCGGGATAGCTCGCCATGGCCAGCACCGCGCCGTTGGTGGCGTTCATTATGATGGCCCAACCGGCCGCCGCGCCGAACTCCTCGATGCCGGCCTTGAGCTGGTTTTCGGCCTCGTACTGCAGATTGTGGTCCAGCGTGAGGTGGATGTCCGCGCCGGCGATAGGATCGATGGAAATCTTGCGCTTGTCGTAAAGTTCGCGCCCGTTGGCGTCCTTCATGCCCTGGATCCGGCCCGGCACGCCAGTCAGGAACCGGTCGTACTTGAGCTCCAGTCCGGCCGAAGCCTCCTCTTCGGCGTTGATGGATCCCAAAACGTGGCTCATGAGCGTACCGTGCAGGTACTGCCGCTCCTGCTTGTCGCTGATGGCCACGCCCGCCACCAGCCGCGAGTCGGCGATTATCCGGTGCGCTTCGGAATCGGTGGAACGCGCCAGAAACTGGTAGCGGTTCTTGTAGTTGGTGGATTTGGCCAGCGTCTCCCGGAAATTGAGTCCCAGCGCGGAAGCCACGGTTTTCACGATGGCGGCCGGGGGACGGGGCGGCTCGCCCTTGCGGCGCACCACGCGGTTGGTGAGCGCCACGGGATCGAGGTGGTATTCCCAAATCGGCACCGACTTCACCAGCGGATAACCGGTGGCGTCGTAGATGGAGCCGCGACGCGCCTTGAGTTCGCGCTCGAACATGTAGTCCACGTCGTCCACGCTCGGATCGATGTGGGAGCGCACCAGCTTCTGCCCCGAGTACAGGGCAAACAGAATCAGCAAAGCCGCCTGGACGCGCAGCCGCGTCATCTACGGACCACGTTGCGCACGCGCGACGACTGCGCGCGCTTGACCGACAGCTGTCCCTTGAGCGGCATGCGGTTGGACCCCATGCGCACGATCTGAAGGTCGGTGGGCGTGTTCATCTTGAGCCCGTGGTTCAAAAGCGCGGTCTGCAGCGATCCGGGATTCTTCATGCCTTCCCAACGCGTCTCCTCGCGCAGGCGATCCTCTTCCAGCGCGCTCAGCGTGCGCATCTTGGCGCCGATTTCCTTCTGGATAGTCTGCTCGTTGGTCTTGGCGAGCATGTTGAAAATGACCATCGCGAACAGCATGACGATCACACCGCCCACGTTGAGGGTGCGCACCGCCGAAACGCTCATACGCTTGTTGCGCTTGCGATTCTTTTTGTATCTTTTCATCTCAAACCTTTTCTTTTTCCACCGCCCGCAACTTGGCGCTGCGCGCGCGCGGATTGGTACCGGTTTCTTCCTCGGCCGCCTTTATGGCCTTGCGGGTTACCGCCTTCACCTTCGGAAGCATTCCTTCCCACCTGCTGCCGCCGGCCTGCAAGGAAACCTCGCGTCCGGCATGTGCCGCAAAAAAACTCTTCACCGTCCGGTCCGACAGACTTTCGAACGTGATCACCGCCAGCCTGCCACCCGGCTTGAGCAGCTCCAACGCGCCAGTCAGCGCCCGCTCGAGTTCGCCCAGTTCGTCGTTCACCTTCATTCTCAGCGCCTGGAACGTCCGCGTGGCCGGATGATGCGCGCCTCGCCGTCCGCCTACCGCCCGCTCCACGATCTCCGCCAGCCGGAGCGTCGTCTCGATTCTCCCCCGCGCCCTCGCCTTCACGATCGCCCCCGCAATCTGCCGGGAGCGCGGCTCCTCGCCCAATTCCTTCAAAATCGCCGCCAACTCCGATGCGTCGAGTCCATTCACCAAATCCGCCGCCGTAGGTCCCTTGTCGCGATCCATCCGCATGTCCAGCGGCCCCTCGCGCATGAAACTGAAGCCCCGCTCCGCCTCGTCCAACTGGGGCGACGAAACCCCCAGATCCAACAGCACGCCATCCACTTCGGTCCAACCGTGCGAGCGCGCAATCTCCGCGAGGTCGCCGTGGTTCCCTTTCACCACCTCGAGCTCCGCCAGACCCAGCGCCTTCACCTCCGTCACCGCCTCGTCGTCGCGATCTATCCCCAGCACCTTGGCGCCGCGTTCGATCATCCCGCGCGCATGTCCCGCCCGCCCCAGCGTTCCGTCCACATACCTGCCGCCCGGTTCGATCTCAAGGACCTTCATCGTTTCCTCAAAAAGAACCGGAACGTGTTTCATCAGAATCCAACCGACTCCAAAGCGTTGTTGAGTTCCGTCTGATCCACCACGTCCGGCTTGAGCGCCGCCGGATCCCAAAGCTTGATCATGCGGACCGAACCCACCATCGCAACCGTCGTCGTCAAGTTCGCAAACTGAAGGAGCTTGTCGCAAACGCGGATTCGGCCCTGCACATCGAGCGTAAGCTGTTCAGTTGCCGCACCGATGGCCTGGAGATGCTTCGTGACCGAGGGATCAAACAAAGCCCGCTCACGCAGCTTCGCCAACCTCGACTCCATTTCCGCAGGCGGAATTAGATTGAGGCAGCGCTCCTTGCCGTCAGGCATCACGTAAACATACTTGGGATCCCCCATCACCTCCCGCCATCCGCTGGGAATGGTGAAACGGTGCTTGGGGTCGAGGTTGTATTCACAACGCCCTACCAAGACTCCCGAGTCTGTTCCGGTCGACATAGCGACACTCTGATTGCCTACTTTTGACATTGTCTGACACTATTATACACCTTTTGACACCCATTTGTCAATAGGTAAAATGAAAAAAGTTTTACGGCAAAAAAGAAGTCGCGGTTTCAGGCCGCGACTTTTCGTTCAATCGAACCGGTAGGTTTGCCCCGGAGAAGGCGCGATTGCATTGGGTATTCCGTGCTCTTTCAGTATTTCCACCATGGCGTTGACCTTGTCCGGTTCGCCATGTACGGCAAAGGCGTGGCGCACGTTGTCCTTCACCTCGTCCAGCCAGTTAACCAACCCCGCGCGGTCCGCATGGGCCGAGAGCGCGTTGATTACCTCCACCTTGGCTTTTAGCGCCATTTCCTCGCCCAAGATGCGGATCGGATCGTGCCGCTCCACGATCCGGCGCCCCAAAGTGTTCTCCGCCTGGAAGCCCACGATGAGAATGATATTGTCCTCGTCCTGCACGCAATGTTTGAGATGATGAAGGACGCGACCGCCTTCGCACATTCCGCTGGCCGCGATGATCACCATGGGGCCCGGAGTGTCGTTGAGCGCCATCGACTCCTCCGGCGTTCCAACGAAAATCATCCCCGGGAACTCGCACGGATCCTTGCCCTGCATCAACATCTCGCGCGCTTCCTGGTTGTACACCTCGCGATGCGCGGCGTAGATGCGCGTTGCCTTCTGCGACAAAGGCGAATCGATATACACCTTGACCTCGCGCGGAATCTTATTCTTCTCGAGGAGCTTGTTGAGATACCATATAATCTGTTGCGTGCGTCCCACCGAAAACGCCGGTATGAGCAACTTGGAATTGTGGCGATCGATGTACTTGAGATATTTTTCGAGACGGAACTCCACGTCGTCGGCCGGAGGATGGAACCGGTCCGCATAAGTGGACTCGATCAGCAGTATGTCCGCGCCCGCCGGATATTCGAAGTGCCGCAAAATCGGTTGGTTGGGCTGGCCGAGATCGCCGGAAAAGAGCAGACGGTGATTGTGTCCGTGATCCGACTTGATATCCAACTGCACCAGCGCCGACCCCAAAATATGCCCCGCGTTGAAAAACTCGAGCGTGATCCCCGGCGCGATTTGCCTCGGCTCGTGCATGTGCGTGGGCACGAACAACTGCATCAACGCGTCCACGTCCTTTTCGTCATACAACGGCTCGAACAGTTTCTTGCCGTCGCGCTTGCGCTTCTTGTTGATGTACTCGAGGTCCCGTTTCTGCAGATAGCACGAATCCTTGAGCATGATGGCGCAAAGGTCCGTCGTCGACTGTCGCGCGAACACCCGACCCCGGAAGCCCTGACGCACCAGCTGCGGCAGATTGCCCGAGTGGTCGATATGCGCGTGCGACAAAATAACGTAGTCGATCGTCTTGGGGTCGATGGGCAGATTGCGGTTCTTCTCGAACGCCTCTTTGCGATGGCCCTGATAAAGTCCGCAATCGAGCAGTATCTTCTTGCCGTTGGCCTCTACCAGATGCATCGATCCCGTAGTGGTCTGCGCCGCGCCATAGAACGTTATCCGCATCACACCCTCCTTCCTACGAGTTTGTTCGCGAGTTCCCGCAAAAACGACGTATCGCCCTTCAGCCGCGCGAGCGCCTCCACCGCCCTGCGCGTAGTTTCGCGCGCCAATCGCTCCGTCTCCTCCTTGGAGTACGTATAGTCGCCGTCCAGCAGATCGTCCTCGTACTGGAAAGCCAGGCCCAGATTGAGCGCAAATTCCTTCAGGGTCTCGATCGTCCCCGCATCCGCTCCGGCCGCATAACCGCCCATCGCCGCCGCCGCCACGAAGAGGTCCGCCGTCTTGTGCTCGTAGACATACGGCACGTCCTTGTCGCTCCCGATATCCTCCACCTGCCCCTGCACCACGCCCACGCCCTTTTCGCCCAGCACCGCCACGATTTCCGCCACGTTGCGGGGAGCCCGCGCCGCCGTCCGGAACGCCAGCGCCTGCAACGCGTCCCCCGCGAGAATCGCATTCGCCTCGCCGAACTTGGCCCACACGCTGGGCTTGCCCCGGCGCTCGATGTCATTGTCCATTGCCGGAAGATCGTCGTGCACCAACGTGTAGTTGTGCAACAGCTCGATCGCCGCCGCCGGGTAACGCGCATCTTCCGCCTTGCCGCCCGCCGCCTCGGCCGAAGCTAGACAGATCACCGGCCTCAAGCGTTTGCCGCCCGTGCCCACCGCGTAACGCATGGCTTCCGAGAATCGCTCCGGGCGTCCCCGGGGCAACACCTCGTCCAGCGTGCGCTCCACCAGCTCGAGATATCTATCCAATTTTGACCCTCCTGCCTTCGATGCGATAATTTCCCCGGGCTATTATCCTCAACGCCTCCGGATATGCGATATGCTCCTGCACCTGGATGCGCGCATGGAGACTTTCCGGCGTGTCGTTTTCCTCCACCTTGACGCACTTCTGCACGAGGATGGGCCCAGAATCGGTTCCCGCATCCACGAAGTGCACCGTCACTCCCGCCACCTTGCAACCGTAGTCGAGCGCCTGCGTCCAACTGTGCACGCCGGGGAACGCCGGCAAGAGCGCCGGATGGATGTTGATCACCCGCTCCGGAAATGCCGCGAGGAGCTTGGTCTTTACGATGCGCATGAAGCCGGCCAGCACCACCGTATCCACCCCAGCGCCTTTCAAAAGTTCGATACACCGGTCCTCCGCCGGTCCCTCCAGCTTCGTCCGGAACGGCGCGCAATCCAGATACGCGCAAGGAATGCCGTGCCGCCTGGCCCGATCCAGAATCTTCGCGTCCGGCACGTCGGCCAGCACCAACTTGATGTCCGCATCCAATTCGCCCCGGTCGATGGCGTCCACGATGCTCTGCATGTTCGAGCCCGCGCCAGACCCCAGAACGCCCAGTTTCAGTCTACTCATCTTTTCCCTTTCGCGTGATTACCGGAACGTACGTCCCGGGATTGTTGGACCGCTTTACCACCCGCTCGGCGTATTGCGCCTGGTAGTAATCGTTCTCGCCCTGCCAGCCATGCCGGGAGCCGAAGTCTCGAATGGCGTTGAACCAACCCTCGAACCTTCCGCCTTCGTCAAAGCCCGATTCCGAAATTTCCATCATGATCCGGATGATCGCCTCGTCATCGAGATTGGACGGATAGTCCCAGTAGAATTCCTCCAGCAGCAACGCCTTCAACAATCTCGGCGACAGCTCGTGGATCGACGCCACCTGCTTGGGCGCAACCCGACCCGACCAATCCCAGAATCGCTTCGGTTCCAGATTGAAATCTTCGCACAACCGGAGAATCGTGAAATCGAGCGCATTGAAACGTCCATCCTCGAAGCCCCGGAAGACGATCGTCTCTTCGTCTTCCGACGACCATGCGAAGCCGGCGTAGGGGCTGCGCTCCACCAGCTCTTTGAACCAGCTTTCCAGCACTTCCACCCCCTCCTGCTCGTCATCGCGAATGAACCGGCTGTCGTTCCAGAAATGCCCGAACTCGTCGAACGCCCACACGCGATGCTTGTAGGTAAGCGTAAAGCGCACCCCCACCGTCGATTGCGGCGACTCCCGGCAGCGGATCTGCTTCAGAAACTCGTGCCACAGTCGCCGGCGCTCGTAGATTTCGCTCACCCACTCGTTGCCCTCGTCGAACGCCAGCGCCTCCTCTTCCGAAAGCTCCGCCTCCCAGCTCGTCGGCCATTCCGGCCGGGGGCGCATCGGCGTCAAGGTGGCGGTGATCGCCAGAACGATCGGCAGCAGTGTCATTTGCCCGCCTTCCTGGACCGCGTGGTGCGGCTCTTTTTGACATCGTTGGCGATCGGCACGAACGCGTGCGGCGACTCCGCCCGCTTGATGATCCGTTCGGCGTAAGCGTCCTTGTAGCGCTTGCCCGATTCCGTCCGCGAGTTCCGTCCGTTGTAACGCCTTAGCGCCGTATACCAGCCGTCGAACCTTTTGCCGGGCCGCGTCTTGGCCGGCGCTCCGGACGTGCCGAAACCCTTGCGCACCAGATACTTGATGGCCGCCTTGACATTCTGCGCGGCCGTTCCCTCGTTGCGACGCGAAGGCTTTTTGAGCCCCACCTGCTGCTTGATGCTGTCCCAGTCTCCCGGCACGTTGACCTGCAAGGGATCCACCTGCCACGCTTTCTTGGACTTGGGCCCCGAGCCGCCGGATTCCTCGATCATGTGCGACTTGACCAGCGCCGGACGCAAATCGTGGATGCTCGCCGCCTGCCCGGGCGTGGCGTCCGCCCATGCCGCGCGATTGTTGTTGAAGTCGTCCGTATATTTGAGGATCAGCTCGTCATACTGCTGATAGCGCGCATCTTCGAAACCCCGGAAAACCGGAAGTCGCCTTTTCGGTTTGGGCGCGTCCGCCACTTGCGCTTGCGGGCTTGCGACCGGCTTGGGCGCCTCTTCTTCTTTCACCTGCTCCACCTCGGGCTCTTTCTCCACCCCCAAGGCCGCCAGCACTTTCTCTTGCATGCAAATCGCCTTGTAGTAGCGTTCCACCAAATCTTTCGCCGCCAGTTCTTCCGGCAAAATAAACCGGGGGTCGAACCACAAACTGCCGTCCTCCTCGAAGTAAAACACTTCGTCGCCGATCTTGATCTGCGTCTTGATGGGCGCGGACGACATGGGAACTTCCTCGAATCCCATCGCCGCCGCGTACTGGTTGTAGGCGTCGATCCTCCGTTGCACCTGATGGCGCACTTCGATAACCGCCTCGAACGCGCGTTGCACGTCCGCCCACGCGCCATCGGTCAAAATACAAGCGGCAGCGCGATCGCCCGAAAGATTATACACCTCCAGCCGGACGTCCGCCCAAACCGCCCGCCCGAATGCACAAGCCAACGCTAGCGCCAAAACTTTCCGCATATATAGTGTATTATATCATATTTCGCCCGAAAAATCAAGCGGTTTTTCGCCGGCATCGACCGATGTTCTGTCTTTGTCAAGGTTATTGCGGACGGAGAAATTCGCTGATGCGTTTGGCTCCGCGCTTGAGGCGATAAAACTTGATCCAGTCGATGGCCATTTCGGCCGGGAGCGTGGATTCGTCCACCGCCCCCACCCAGTTGCCGCCCAATTGCATGTCCAAAAGGAGATAAAAGGGATAATCCCAGGGCCAGCGTGCGCGGTCGTCCCCCGCTTTGCGATAGGTGTGCGTCACCTTGCCGTTTACCTTCCATACGATCTTTTCCGGCGTCCATTCGAGCGCGAAAACGTTCCAAGCGTCGGGTTTGATTTCGCCCTTGACGCTACTGGCCGGCGCGCCGCCCTGTCGCGTCCAGGTGGAATGGACGGTGTGATAGACGAACGGATCGTAGTTGAGCCGCTCGAGGATATCGATCTCGCCGCACGCGGGCCAAGTGCCGAGCGGATTTTGCGGCATCATCCAAAAGGCCGGCCATGCTCCCTTGGCCGCTTTGAATCTGATTCGCGCCTCCACCTTGCCGTACTTCATGGCGAACGCGCCCTGCGTGGTGACGCCACCCGCCAAAACCGCCCGGGGATCGGACGCGAGATCGTCGTTCTTCTTGCCGTGCAACCGCAACGCCCCGCCCTTCACCTCCACGAGATCGTTGCGCGAAGAAATGTTTTTGCGCCAATCCGACACCTTCGCGCCGGGCTCGGTGTGGAGGCGCTTCCAAAGCTTGCCGTTGAGCCGGTTGCCGTCGAAATTCTCGGTAAAGGCGAGCTCCCACTTGTCGGGCGGAGGCGCGGCGAGTCCCGAAAATACGGACGAAACGGCCAGCAGCGCCGCCAAAACGCACGAACGCTTGATGGTTCGGCGCGTGGGCGTGGCGGAAAACGGATCTTCCGGCCAATAGTGTTTGGGATACCGCCCCCGCATATCCTTGCGCACCAACTGATACCCCTCGCGCCAGAATCCCGCGAGATCCTTCGTGATCTGGATGGGACGCTGCGCCGGCGAAAGCAGCGTCATCACCACCGGCACCTTGCCGTCCATCACCTTGGGCGACTCCATCATGCCGAAACACTCCTGCAACCGCACTTCGACCGTCGGTTCCGCGCCATCGTAATGGACCGTCATATGACTGCCGCTGGGAACTTGGAGCTTGGCCGGGGCGAGCCGATCCAGTTCGGAACGCGAATGGCCCGACTCGCCAAGCATGAAGTCGAGCACCGGAAGGAGATCAACTTTCTCCAGCTCCTTCCACCTCGAGATCCCGTCCACGAAGCCCGCCAAGGCCGAGAGAAACGCCGCCTCATCCCAGCCCCAGACGAAACCGATCCTGTCCTTCAATTCCTTCGCCGCCTTCGTCCAGCAAGGGAGATTGTCCACCCCCTTGACCCTCACCCCTTCCATCAACGCCTCGATCGCTCCCGTACCGCCCTTTTTGGCTACGGTTCCGACAACCAGCTGTCCCACCATGCGCCGCGTCTCGCTCCGGACCGAGTCGCTACGCCGATCCCACTCGCACACCTCGACTTCGCGAATTTCGTCCCGAAAACGCGCTTCCACTTCTTTCGCGGCAATTTCGGCCGCCAGAAAAACTTTGGCGTCGCCCTCGCGATCGTCCAACTCGCACGCCACCAGATACTCCGCGCCGCACATCACATCGCCCGGATCGAAATGGCAACCGCGTCCCGACACCATCCGGAACGTGCCATTGCCGCGATTTTTGGCTACCCGATCGGGGAAGGCGTAACTTAGCATCATTCCGGGCGACATGGGAGCGCCTTGGCGTCTGCCCAAATACGACTCGAACCGTTTCGCAAGACGTCGCTGCCGGTCCCCCATTTCCACTTTCGTGATGTCCGTTTCGCCGCGCCGCACGCCTTCCTCGAGAATGGCCGCAAGCCGGGCCGCTTCGGGGTTGCCGCCGCTCATTGCCATCATGGCGGCGAGACGCGGATGCATAGGGTAGCGACCCAGCGTCGCCGCATCCACCCCCAAAAGCCGGATTGTCTCCACCGCCTGCTCCCAAGCGGAAACGGGAGGCGGCGTAAGCCAAGGGAGATCGTCCAATTTCCTTACGCCCCACGCAAACGCCGTCACAACCAGTGGCGCCAAATCCGCGTTCAATATTTCGGGCGACGCGCTTTTAGGTCGGGCGAGCTCCTCGCCCTCGTTCCAAAGTCGATAACAAACGCCCGGCCGCACCCGTCCCGCCCGGCCTGCACGTTGCTCCGCCCGGTCCATCGGCAGGGGCAACGTGACGAGACCCGACATCCCGGTACCCGGGCGGAACCTGCTTGTGCGCATGAGACCCGAATCGACCACGCACGTGATTCCGGGGAGCGTGAGGCTTGTTTCGGCGATGGACGTGGCCAAGATAACCTTGCGCGCTCCATCGCTCCGGAACACCCGGTCCTGCTCGGCTTTGGGAAGACTCCCGTATAGCGGCAACGCTTCCGGAATCTGGTCGTGGGCACGACGGATTTCCGCCTCGCCCGGAAGAAAGCAGAGAATGTCGCCCTCCGTTTCGGCCTGAGCCTTGCGAATGGCGCCTGCCATCGACATATTGCCCAAATACACCTTTTGCACCGGGAACATCCGTCCTTCGGCTTCGATCGTTTCCGCCCCCAGATGCGCCGCCACCTCCTTGGCGTCGAGCGTGGCGCTCATGACCATGATGCGCAAATCGTCCCTCAGCGCGCGCTTGACGTCGAGCGTCAAAGCGTAGGCGAGATCGCATTGGATGCTCCGCTCGTGGAATTCGTCGAAAATAACCAGCCCCACGTCCTTGAGTTCCGGATCGGCGAGAATCCGCTGGGCCAAAAGTCCCTCGGTCACTATTTCGAGTCGCGTGTCGCCCCCGATCTTGCGCTCGAGTCGCACCTGATAGCCAACCGTGCCGCCAACCGGACAGCCGAGACGCGAAGCGATATATTCGGCGCTCCTCGAAGCGGCGAGACGACGCGGCTCCAGCATGACGATTTTGCGCCCCTTGAGCCATGCTTCGTCCAGCAAGGCGGGCGGCACTACGGTCGTCTTGCCGCTGCCGGGCGGCGCCGTCAAAACGACCGGCCGGTTGCGCGCGAGTGCGCGCTTCACCTCATCAAGTACTCCTTCGACCGGAAATTCCAATGTCTCGCCCGATTTCAGGCCCGCGCGACTCCGCTTGCCCTAGCGGCATCCGCCACCGCCTTGGGAACCACGTCTTTAAGCCGCTTGTCGAACGGTTTGGGGATTATGTACCCAATGCCGAACTCCAGCTTTTCGTTCGGATATAAAGCCTGCACTTCGGCGGGAACCGGTTCGCGCGCCAGCATGGCAAGAGCGTTCGCCGCCGCCACTTTCATTGCGGTATTGATGGTGGTGGCGCGACAATCCAACGCGCCCCGGAAAAGGAACGGGAAGCAAAGGACGTTGTTGATCTGGTTGGGGTAGTCGCTACGACCGGTGACCATCACGTAGCGCTTGCCTTTGAAGACCTCGGCCACCACTTCGGGAGCGATTTCGGGGTCGGGATTGGCCATCGCGAAAATGGCCGGAAACTCGTCCATTCCCGCCACGTCTTCGGCCGAAAGAATGTTGGCGCGGCTCACCCCGACAAAAACGTCCGCCCCTTTAAGCGCCTGACCGCGCGTAAGGCCGGGGTCCACATCCGCGCGCACATGGGCGGCGGTATACTTGCTGAGCCCCGCGGTGGCGGGAGTGAGAACGCCCTTCGAATTGAACATCACAAGGTCTTTCACTCCGGCCGCCTTGAGCATGTCGGCGATGCGCGTACCGGCCGCGCCGGCGCCATTGACGACCACTTTCAGTTCGTCCATCCTCTTGCCCTTCAAGAACGCATAGTTCATCACGCCCGAAGTGGTGATGACGGCAGTGCCCCACTGGTCGTCGTGAAAGACGGGAATATCGAGTTCCCGGTCGAGCGTGTCCTCGATTTCGAAGCAGGCCGGCGCGGCAATGTCCTCCAGATTGATTCCGCCATATTGCGGGGCGATCATCTTGACGGCCTCGATTACCCGTTTGGGGTCGGTCTTGCCCGTGTTTTCGCCGTTCATCCGGCAATGGTCCAAAGGTACCGGCCAGGCGTCCACGCCGCCGAACGCCTTGAATAGGACGGCCTTGCCTTCCATCACCGGAATGGATGCCGTTGCCCCCAAATCCCCGAGCCCCAGAATGGCGGTGCCGTCGCTCACCACCGCTACCAGATTGCGCTTGGCGGTATAGTCGAATTTGGCGTCGGGATTGGCGGCGATCTCCTTGACCGCGTGCGCCACCCCCGGCGTGTACGCAAGGCACAAATCGTCGCTCGTCACGAGCGGCTTCGACAGACACACCCCCACCTTGCCGCCCTGATGGAACTCCAGCACTTCCGCTTTGCCGTATTTCGCCATGATCAGACTTCCTTTTCGTTGAAAGTGAAATAAGTGAGTTTTACGCCGGTGGGCTTGAGCGTATCCTGGACCACCTTGAGCCAGGTGTCGTCGATCTCGCACGCGATCACCACCGAATCGGCGTTGGTGGCGTTGATTATTTCCGGCGCCTCGATGAGCGGCCCCTTGATCTGGATGCCTCCGATGTACTTGCCTTTTATGAGAATGTCGTCGTCGATGATGCCCACGATGATGCGATTATTGTCCGAAGCCGTCCGCACCAGCTCGCGCCGGAACGCCCGGTAGCGGAGTCCCGCCCCGTAGACGAGAATACGCTGCACGTCTTTGCGACCCACGAGACGCGAACAGTCGATGGCGTAAAAGAGGTCGCGCACGATTCCCCGCATCGCCCGGACGAGAAAGAGGAGGAAGCAGCTCCACACCGCATACGCGCAGGTGAGCGGCACCACGTCGGCCCGGAGCGAAGGCACGGCGTAGTAAATGACCGACCCGCCCAGCATCGATCCCAAGAAGCATCCCGCGAAAAGTCGCAGATAGTTGCTCAGCATGGCGCGCGACCAAACGGTGCGGTACACCTTGAACGCCACCAGCACGAGGAAGACCGAAATCACCCGGATGGGCATCACCGTCTTCACCGACACCTTGTCCACATGGATGTCCCACAGCCAGCAAAAGACGAGCGACAACACCGTCAGCACGACCAGATCGTATGAAACGTAGAACGGCACCGTGAGCTGCGCCCATTTCCGGCGCGACTTCACCCTGCGGTCGTGCGCCACCCGGTTGAGCAGCCGTCCGGCGTCGAAAAGCTCCACCCGGTAGATATCCTTGAACACCACCACCGTGGCCACCGCCACCGCGAGGAGCCACAACCCTCCCGCGCGCGACTGGAGCGACATGCCCACCAATCCCACCACCACCATGACGATGGCCATCGAGTAAAGGATCCAAGCCGTCTTGCGCTGGCTCAAACCCACGCTCCTGAGAATGCGATGATGCAAATGGTCGCTATCGGCCGTCATCACCTGTCCCGCGCCGGCATCGTCCTTGCGCAAGATGAGATGGCGGATGGAACGCCGCACGATGGCGAGCGCGGTATCGAAAATCGGCACTCCCATCGCGAGGAGCGGCACGCCCACCGACACCAAAAACGACCCGCTCGCGTGGTGCGTGCACATGGGGAGCGTGGAAATGACGAAGCCGAGATACATGCTGCCGCAATCGCCCAGAAAGATGGAAGCGGGATGATAGTTGTAGCGCAAAAAACCGAGCAGCGCGCCGGCCACGATCATGTAATAGCAAATACCGGTCGTTTCGCCCAGGAAGAAGAGGCTCCCTCCCATGCCGATCATGGCGATGAAAGCGAGACCCGAAGCAAGACCGTCGAGACCGTCGATGAGATTGAACGCGTTCACCGCCCCCACGATCCAGAAAGTGGTGACGATCAAATCCAGCCACGCCGGCATCCAGTCGAACACGCTGCGGAAGCCTAGTCCCGCCCAAAACCACGCCAACAGCGCCACCGCCAGCTGACCCGCCAATTTGACGCGCGGAGGCAGACTGAATTTGTCGTCCACGAGCCCGATCATGCACATCATGACCGAAAGCGCCGTCAACCGCCAGAAGCTGGATTGGACGAAAAATCCCTTGTCGAAACCGAACAGCACGCCCACCAGCGCTACCGCCAGTTGCACCCCCAGCAGGATGGCCCAGCCGCCGCCACGAGTAACCGGCACCTTGTTGATGCGCCGGGGGTCGGGCTTGTCCACCATGCCGAGCCGGGTGTTGATGCCACGCACGCTCGGGGTCAGGACGAGCGTAGCCACGCACGCAGCCACCAGCCCGATGGCGCATTTGATCAGTTCTTCCATACTACCTCCTCCAGCTTGGCCAGGAACTCGCGCATCGTCTCCGGATTGGCGGTAGAAGCGCCTACCGTAACCATTACCCAGCGATCATACCGGTTTTTGAGACTCCGGTCCAGCGTATCGCGCAAAATGCGACTCGTGTGCGACGAAGTGCCGTAGCCGTCCTGATTGAAAAAAGTGTAGGCGAAACCTTGCGCCGGCCCGTAGCCGCGCTCGATATCCATCATCCGCCAACTTCTGTCCCCCACCGACAAAGTGCGCGGCCTGACCATCTGGAAACCCTGGCTGGGCAGACAAAGTTCCGGACGGTGCAACGACCCCTTCGACCTCCCGCCGATCACGCAGGAAACCGTAAAATGCGCCCGGACGTTCCAATAGGCCCGCTTGACGATGATTGTATCGGCCGGCAGCGTCTGGAGCTCCGGCTCGCTCGGCTCCAGTTCCTGGCTGTCATAGCCCGGAATTTCCGTCAGCACGATTTCCGGCGCATCGGTCAAAACCGGTTCGGGCGTGAAACTCTGGTAGATCATGACGGCCAGCACGATAGCGCCAAAGCCATAGACCAGCGACGTTTTGATACCTTCGGGATGGGTTTGGACCGCTTTGGGCGGCACATCCTCGCCGAAAAGACGATTCAACAGCGCGCTCAAACCCAGCATGCATCCCACCGCCACCAAAAACACCACGAAACCCGAATAGTCGTGATAGAAGCCGGTGGCGGTTTCGGCGTCGCACCAGCTGGCTACCGCCACAATGGTGAGAATGCGCATCATATTGCCGAGAATGGCGAGCGGAATGCTGGCAAGGAAGAGAATGGCGCGCCGTCCCCAGGTGGGCTGGAAAAAATACGCGTAGGCCGCCGTCAGGGTCATGAGCGCGAAGATGCTCCTGAGGCCCGAACAGGGCGAGGCCACGTCGATGGCGAAACTGCCGGCGGAATTGCTGATCATCGTGCCATGCCGGATCACATCCGCGCCGAACGCCTTCAAAATCGCAAACGCGCTGCCGGTGGCGAAAAGTCGCAAGTGCACCGTGATTACATCCAGAAACGAATTGAGCGGAATGCAAAACAGCAGGAACGCGCACGGAAACGCCACTTGCTTGGCCGCACCCCACCCCCAGAAGAGCCAAGTTACGGTCCAGAGCAAGCCCGCAAACGCCACGATTTCGAACCGGAGCTGCGCTCCGCGCGTGCCCACAAACCCCAGGAAAAGCAGACCCAACGTCAAAATGGCCGCCAAGCACTTGCCGCGATTGTCCCGATCGAGCGATGCGAATAGCATCCGATGTTCGCGGAAGAGAATGTAAAGCGCCACCACCGGCACCAGCCAACCGTGCGACAAATCCTCCTCCGGTGCCTGGAACGCCCAGACGAGATGTTGCGTCAGCATCAGCTGGAAGCCCCAGAAGAGACTGGCTACCGTAATCCAGAAGCCGACGGTTTTCAACTTCGCCTTCATGCTATTTCCAGCATCCTTTCGATGGCCCGACGCGCCGGCCCGGCAATCTCGGGCGCTACCGTCACTTGCGGGGCCATGTCCCGCAAAGCGTCGCGCAACTTCTCCAACGTCGTCTTCTTCATGTTGGGGCAGACGAGATGCTCCGCCACCGGAATGAACGTCTTGTCCGGATTTTCCTTCCGGAGCCGATGGCATATGCCCAGTTCCGTCCCCACGAGAATCGTTTTCGCCTCGCTCGTCCGGACCAACTTGCACATGCCTCCCGTACTCAAAACCTGATCGGCCGCGTCGCGCACGTCCTTGGCGCATTCGGGATGCACCATCACCGGCGCCCCGGGATATTTGGCCCGGGCGTCCTCGATCATCTTGGCGGTGAGGCGCGCGTGGGTGGGACAATAGCCCGGCCAAAGGACGTACTTGACGCCCAGCTTCGCGGCGACAAACCCGCCCAGATGCTGATCCGGAACGAAAATTATCTCCTCCTCCGGCGCGAACGTCCGCATCACCTTTTCAGCATTGCCGCTCGTGACGCAAATATCGCACTCGGCCTTGACTTCGGCCGTCGAGTTGACGTAGCACACCGCCTTGGCGCCCGGATGCTTACGCTTCATTTCCCTCAGTTGTTCGCCGGTGATCATGTCGGCCATGGGACAGCCGGCCGTAGCGTCGGGAATGAGAACCGTCTTGTCCGGATTGAGGATGGCGGCGGTTTCCGCCATGAAATAGACGCCGCAGAACACGATCGTATCCGCCTCCACCTGCGTGGCCTTGCGCGCCAGCTCCAGCGAATCGCCCGTGTAGTCCGCCACGTCCTGCACTTCGCCGCGCTCGTAGTTGTGCGCCAAAATTACGGCATTGCGACGCGACTTGAGTTCCGCGATTTCTTCCTGGATGGTCATTGTTTGCCTCCTTCCGTCACCACCTTGCCGCCCTTGTTCTCGAGCCGGCCGATGGCGCTGTCGGGGTCGGGACATTTCAGCGTGGCGCCGGACTTGAGCACCACC
This sequence comes from Kiritimatiellia bacterium, assembly GCA_017542055.1. Lineage (GTDB taxonomy): Bacteria > Verrucomicrobiota > Kiritimatiellia > RFP12 > UBA1067 > UBA1067. Next base: position 19,559 of record JAFXXW010000014.1, on the reverse strand, counting down.
GTGCCGCCCCAAGTGGCGTCCGCGCCCAAAACGAGCGTGCCCTTTTCCACCACCAGCCTGCCGGTGGCCTCGCTGCACGGGAACTGCAACCCCAACACGCCAGGCCCCTCTTTCACGATGTCGCCCGTTCCCTCCATCCGGGTCCGCACCGCCAAGGTGCCTTGGGTGACGATTTTCGTCTTGCCTTCCAGTTGGATGGGCAGGGGCGAACGGATCGATGCGGCCGCCTTCTCGTACGTCATCAGCGTTCCGCCCTCGAAACTGACGGGGCTGCCCTTGACGCGCACGCCCTCGTCCATTTCGAAAACCAAACCTTCGCGCCCCAACGCCAGCGTGCCGCCCTCTTCCAACCGGATGCTCCGGGGGCTGCCGGCTTCCAGTTTGGCCGCGATGCCTTTGGCGATAAGTTTCTTCTCGTTCTCCTCGCCAATCGCAAGATGATCCGGCAAATCGCACCCCAGACGCAACACCGCGTTGGTTTCTACCGTCCCCGGCTTGGCTTTCACGACCGGCAGATTGGCCGGCACGGGCGGATTGGCGTCGGCGATTTCGCGCAGCGTATCTTCGCCGAACGCGGTGTCGTAGTACCGGAACTCCTTGACCGGCGCGCCGAATTTGAGCTGGCCGCCAAAACCCTTGGCGCTGAAATACAAATCTTCGCCCGCCTTGCATCCGTCCACGTAGAGCGTGATGTCGGTGGATCCGGCGGTATGCGTGACCGCGTAGCAATGGAACTGCCGGCCGAAGTGCGCGATATGGTTCTTGACCGCATGCATTTTGCGGCTGCCGTCCTTGCGGCTCGACAATTTGACGCCTCCCCTGCCCGTTCCCACGAGCGCGAGCTCGCGATTGTCTTCCCCCCACGTCCAAATCGGCGCCTCGTCCGTGTCCACGCCCTGCTGGAAAGTGATCAAAGTCCATTCCCGATCGGCCTGGAGCGCGCCGTACACGCCCTTGGTGCCGTTCTTGGCGACGCGCCGGATTTTGGGCACGTTGCCGAACTCGTCGGCGCTGTCGGACAACGCCTCGCCGAACACCCCCGACTGCGCCTGCACGGACGCGATGGCGGCCAGTGCCGCAAGCATAACTGCCAACTTATTCATATTGTATGGTATTATACCATATTCCGGACGTATTTTCAATAGGAAAAATGAAAAAGTTTGCTTGACAAAAGCAGACGGAATATGGTATAATAGTAGCATCTAATCTACAACAACCCTCCAATGGAGAAAACACCATGAAGCAACTCATCGTAGCCGCCGCCCTGTGCATGGCTTGCCTGGCCAAGGCGGAAGCTCCCGGCGAATCCGCCAACATGCAGCTCGATTACGACAATCTGGTCCGCGTCAACTGGATCGTGACCGACAAGGCGTCCACCCAAGACCAGTCCAAGTGCGTCCAGCGCGCCCGCTTCGATCTCATTCGCGGCGAAACCCCCACCTGTCACGGCGTGGTGCTCGGCGTGGGCGACACCCGCATCGCGGGCTCCCTCATCGGCGCGCAGGGTACGATCGTCATGAGCAAGATCGATGGCGGCGTCATCGGCGCTTGCGGCGCGGTGGGCGCTTCGCGGGTCGACGGCAAGGTCATGGGCTATCAGGCCGCCGCAGCCGCCAAGTGCGGAATCCTGCAGAACGGCGTGCAGGCTGGCGTGGCGGTAGACGCGGGCGAATCCAAGGGCGTGCAGGTGGGCATCGTCACCCACACCGCCAAGGCCGACAGCCGCAAGGGCATCCAGATCGGTCTCATCAACTTCTGCGACAACAGCAAGGTGCCGATCTTCCCCTTCGTGAACGGTCCTTGGCTCTTCGGCGAAAAGTAATTCCCGCCCGATTTGGCTTGTCCAGACTGAAACGTCCGCCTTCCGGCGGACGTTTCAAGTTATTTGAGGGAATGTTTCAAGCAAGTAACTCGATGGAAACGGGCCCGTCGTTCACTAGCGCCACCTGCATGTCCGCGCCGAAGCGTCCGGTGCCGACTTTATCGCTCCCCAGCAAGGCGCGCAAACGTTCCACCACCCGGTTGTAGATGGGCTCGGCCACCTTGCCGGGCGCGGCGTTGGAAAAACCGGGCCGGCGACCATGCTCCATATCGGCGTAGAGCGTAAACTGGCTCACCACTATTACACTGCCGCCAATCTCCGCCAGCGACCGGTTCATCGCGCCCTTCTCGTCCTCGAACAACCGGATGACGGGAATGCGCTCGGCCAGTTTGTCGGCAGCCGCTAACGTGTCGGCGTGGGTGACGCCCAAGAGGATCAAGTACCCCCGACCGATTTCGCTCACCCGCTCGCCCGAAATCGTCACTGAAGCGCCCTAAACGCGCTGAATCCATGCTTTCATGGCCAGATTCCTTCAGAACAGACAGTAACGGACGAGTCCCAGATACTCGTGGAGAATGGTGTTGGTGTACATATAGGCGTCGAAACTGGGCAGCCAACGCGCCCAAGGATGTTCGGGATGTGGGTCGTCGATCACGATATGGTCGGTGGCGGCCGGAATCATCTCCACCTCGGGAGCGTAACGACGGAAAATCATGAGCGATCGCGCCATGTGAGTGGCGCTGGTCACCAGGAGCGCCCGTTTGCCGGCCAACATCCTGCCCAACGCCAACGCTTCTTCCTCGGTGTTGCGCGGTCCGTCCACCGGAATTATGCACTCCGGCGCCACGCCCAGATCCTGCAGGAAAGACGGCGTGGAGGCGGACACGTCCGGCGAGGTGCAATAGACGGGCAACACCCCTCCCTGCGCCTTCCAGAGCCTCGCTCCGTGCCAGGCGCGATCGGCCGCTTCGTTGAGGTCGGAATATGGCTGGGCGCTCTCTTTTGGAATGGCGGCGATTCCCCCGCCCAACACGATTATGGCGTCGGCTGGCATCATCGCTTCGGCCCGGACCGGCGGATAGTCCTTTTCGAGCGGTAGCGCCATCAAATCGGCCACCACCTGGAGCGACATGAGCACGGTCAGCGCGATATCGAACGCCAACACCCCGATCGCGATCTTCCGGCGCCGGAAGATCGAAAGCACTAGCGCCACGACCATCAGCCCAAGCGTGATGCCGCAAGGATTGAAAAAGAATCCGACGATTTTATGGATGGCGTAAGACATGGTTTTACTCCTTCATTGGCGATTGATGCGACGCAAAATTTCGCGGGCGGTTTCGAGTCCCGTTCCGGCCACCTTGGCCACCTCGGCGGCCTCCGCTTTGGCGAGGAGCGGAATCGACTTGAAAAACTTGAGCAACTTCTCTTTTTTGGCCTGGCCGATTCCCGGCACCTCGTCCAGCACCGACTCTTTGATGGTGCGCTCGCGCAAGGCCCGGTGATAGGTGATGGCAAAACGGTGCGCCTCGTCCCGGAGCCGGGTGATGACCATCAAAGCCTCCGAATCGCGCGGCAGCAAAATGCTCTCGCGTCCGTCGTCCAGCACCACTTCCTCCTGCCTTTTCGCCAGCCCTATCGTCGGAATGTCGGTCACGCCAATCTCCGCAAACGCCGCGCGGGCGGCCCTCAATTGCGTAATGCCGCCGTCGCAGATGTATAGGTCGGCGCGAGGACTTTTCCCGAGGAGCGTGGAGTCCGGCCCGTAGCGGCGACGCACCACTTCGGCCATCGCGGCCGGATCGTCCGCTCCCGCAAACGACTTGATCTTGAAATGCCGGTAGTATCTGCCGTCCGGGAGTCCCTCCCGCGCCACCACCATCGAAGCCACGTTGTGCGTGCCGAAAAGATTGGAAATATCCACGCATTCGATGGTGCTGGGCGGCTTTTCTAGTCCGATCGCCTCGGCGAGTTCCCGGATGCCCTGTCTCGCCGCCTCCTCTTTCTGCCGGGGCGACTTGCGCACGAAATGCGCTTTGGTCATCTCTTTCAAGGCAAAGACGAGATCGCGCGTTTTGGCCGCCTCTTCGTACTTGCCCTGACCCGACAACTCGCGCATCTTGGCGTCCAGTTCCGCGAACACCTCCGGACGTTTGCCGTCCAAAAACGAACAGGCCTCCTCGAATCTGGCGCGATATTCCGCCTGCGAAATCTTCTGGAGGCAAGGCGCCGAGCAGGTGCGGATCACGTCCGCCAGGCAATGCGCATGGGTGTCGGCATCCGGCTCGATCGCTTCGCACTCGCGGATACCGTAGCGCTTTTCCGCAAAATCCTTGGCCGTGCGCACCACCGGCGAAGAGGGAAACGGACCGAAATAGCGCGCGCCGTCGTCCCGCACGATTCTCACGCAAGTGAAGCGCGGCCAGGTTTCGGTAGGATCGGCGCGTAGCGCTAGATAGCGCTTGTCGTCGCGCATCAGAATGTTGAAATGGGGCTTGTACTTTTTGATGAGCGACGCTTCGGTGAGGAGACTTTCGGCCTCGTTCCTGACCGTCATGAACTCGAAGTCCCAGACGCTGTCCACCATGCTCTGCACCTTGGGCGCATGGCGCGCGCCGGGACGGAAATAGGACGAAACGCGTCGCTTGAGGTTCTTGGCCTTGCCGACGTAAATGATTTCGCCCCGGCGATCCCGCATCAGGTAGCAGCCGGGGCGATCGGGCAGGCTTTTCAGCCGCGCTTTGACGAGCTCGGTCAAGCCTGCTCCGGCTCCGGTTTGTCCTCCTTGGCCCCTTCTTCCATTCCCTTCTTGAATTCACCCTTCGCCTTGCCGAGCGAACGGGCGAGTTCGGGAATCTTCTTGGCGCCGAACAGGATGGCCACCACCAGAATGATTACGAGTATTTCCCAATGGCCTGCGAACATGGCTTACCTCCCTTTGATTAGACTGTTGAACTGCGCGTCGGCCTCCAGCTTCTTGCGGAGTTCGATGAGCTTGACATAGTCGGACCGGTGCTCCATCAAATCCTGGCAGATGGCCGCCGAGACGAACGGAAATCCCTTGGCCCGGAGCGTCGCGTGCAGCTGATCGCCCGAATCGGCGCCGCGAATGGCTTCCGGCAGCACCTTCAACAGACTCATCGCCAATGTCGCATCGCCGTTGGCGCCGGAATAGCCCGAGCCGAAGAAATAGAAGCCTCCGTTGCGCAGATTCTGGTCGATCATGGTGCGCCGCGAATTGATCCGGTCCACCAGCTTCTGGCAGGCGGGATTCATCTCGAAATCGCCGTCGAACTCCACTTTGGTGGTGGTCACCTGGCGGGGACCGGCCGGCTTTTTCTTTTTGGCGGCCTTCTTGGGCTTGGCCTTCTTGGGCTTGGGCTCGTCGTCGAAGAGCGCCGCCAGCGGATCGTCGTCCTCGTCGTCCTCGAAGAGGTCTTCTTCCGGCTCCTCCGGTTCGGGCGCTCCGGCTTCGGCCGGAACTTCGGTGGTGGAAGTGGTCACTTTGGCGCCGGCCTGGGTCTTGAGAAACTCGTCCCAAGGCACCAGGGGACCCGTGATCTGCTTGCCGTTGATGCGCAGCGCCGTGCCGTAGCGCTCCACCGTGTAGGGCGCGGAAATGAATTTGCCGTCCATGAACACCATACCGGTGCGGATCGGTTTGCCGCGCGTGATCTTGAGGTTTTTGACCGCTGCAGCCGGCACTTTGCGCGGTGCCGCTTCCAACGCCAGCGAACCCAAGAGGGCCGCCGCTGCGAGTACCAACAGTTTTCTCATGGTTTGGCTCCTTGTTTTAGTCAAGTTAAAAAGTCCCACGCTGCCGTAAGGCGGAATGATTCGTGAACCCAATCGGATACGGGGCTATCAACCCATTTTTCAATTGTCGATTCGAATGCTTTCCCGCCATGTCCGCGCACAACCCAGGACCCACGTTGTCACGAAAGCGCCTTCAAGGCCTCGACGATCCGCTGGAACGTCCGGCCCACCTCTTCATCCGTGAGCGTACGCTCGGCGGAGCGAAACTCCAGCGCGTAGGCCCGCGAATCCTTGAACACGTCGAAGAGTTCCACTTTGACGAGTTCCTTGCCTCCATTCTGCTTGATGAGGCGTACGATCTCCTCGTTGGTGACGCCCTTCCGGGCCACCAGCGAAACGTCGCGCTTGACGGCCGGGAATTGCGGCACCGCCGCCACCTTGCCCAGCACGTCCGTCTTTTTGAGCAGCGGTTTGAGCTCCATCTCGCACAACACCATTTGCGTGGTGAGCCGGTAGGGATGGCGGAGCTTCTGGCTCAAGGCGCCCATCACGCCGATCTCGCGTCCGTTCAGCTTCACCGCCAGCGCCGCGCCTTTGGTGAAAGCGGGATGGTCCGCCGGGGCGAATTCCAGATGCCCCGCGTGCAACTTGGCGACGAGCTCCGAAACGATGCCCTTCATCCACAAAACCGCCTCTTCCTCCGACAGCGCGACGCGCCGCCTCAGCGTCTCGCGACCCACCGGCCCCACGAAACCTAGCGCCAGCCGTTCCTCTTCCGCCGGGCCGTTCTTGAACACCTTGCCCGTCTCGAACAGCATGGCCGTCTCCTGCTGATGGCTGGCGTTGCGCCCCAGACTCTGCATCAGCTGCGGCAACAGCGAAGGCCGCATGACCGAATACTCGGCCGAAACCGGATCGGGGATGGCCAAAACGTCGGCGAACTTGAACGGACGGATTTCCGCTTCGGACAGGAAGCTGTAGTGCATCGCCTCCGAAAAACCAAGCGCCAGACACAGCTCGCGCAACCGCACCCGGGCCTGGAACGGCGCGTCGCTCAACGCGCTCACCGAAGGCGCCGACGGCATGGTGTCGGGGATGTTGTCGAGACCGTACAGCCGCGCGATCTCCTCCACGAGATCCGCCTCCAAAGTGAGATCGTACCGCCAGCTGGGAATGCCGAAAACGTTTTCGCCCTTGAGCTCGAGCCCCAGCGAAACGAGCAGCCGCTTCATCGTCGCATCGTCCACCGGAATGCCGATCAGCCGGCGCGCCCGGTCGAAATCGAGCGCCACGTCGGGATTGAGGGGCCGCGTACGGTTGTCCACGTCCACCACGCCTTTCGCCAGCACCGCCTTGCCGTAACGCTGCAGCAGATGCGCGGCGCGACGCGACGCGAAGTCCGCGAGATCCTTGTCCACGCCACGAATGTACCGGTAGCTCGACTCGGTGTTGAGCCCCAGCTTGGTGGCGGTGCACTTGGTGGAGGCGGGCTCGAACAGCGCCGACTCCAGCAGCACCGTCTTGGTGCCGGCGGCGATTTCGCTCTCCTCGCCGCCCATCACGCCGGCCACCGCGTTGGGACGTTCGGCGTCGCAAATGACGAGCATCGACCCGTCCAGCTTGCGCTCCACCCCGTCCAAAGTCTTCATGGTCTCGCCGTCGCGCGCGGTCCGCACCACGATAGTGCGGTCCTGGAGCTTGGTGTGGTCGAACGCGTGCATCGGCTGGCCGAGTTCCAGCATCACGTAGTTGGTGACGTCCACCACCAGCCCGAGACTCCGCACGCCGCACAGCTCCAGCCGCTTGGCGATAAGCTCGGGACTGGGACCGTCCTCGACCGAAGTCACGACGCGCGCGGTGTAGCGCGGGCACTTGACGGGATCTTCCACCCGCACTTTCACTTCGCCCTCGACCCCGGTCTCCGACTCCACGAAGTCCACCTCCGGCAGCTTCAGCTCGCGACCGAGAATGGCGGCGTATTCGCGCGCGATGCCCACCACGCTCAAGGCGTCCGGACGGTTCCAGGTGACCTCGATTTCGAACACGGTCTCCGGCTTTTCCTGCGCGGCCACGTCCCGCACGAGCGCGCCGTTGGGCGTCTCGGCCGGAAATTCGATGATGCCGCTTTCGCCCGCGCCGATCTGGAGTTCCTTCTCCGAGCAGCACATCCCGAAGCTCTCCACCCCGCGCAGCCTGCCCTTCTTGATCTTGAAGCCGCCTTCGGGAATGAGCGCGCCGATTTTGGCGAACGCGGTCTTGATGCCCTTGCGCATATTGGGGGCGCCGCACACCACCTGGTATTCGGTCTCGCCGTCCGTCACCTTGCACACGTGCAGATGGTCGGAATCGGGATGCGCCTCGCACTCCAGCACTTCCGCCACCACGATCTGCTCCGACAGCGGCGAGCCGCCTACGGTCTCGATGCTCTCCACCTGCAACCCGGCGCGAGTCAGCTTTTCGGCCAACTCCTTGGGGTCGAGGTCGTCGATCTTCACAAACTCATTCAGCCAACTCAGCGGCAGCTTCATCTTTCTTTCCTCTCTTCTGGTACTGCGGGCCGTATTTGGGGAACTTCTCCACTGCGGAATACACGCCGTTCGTGTACGCCACCAGATGTCCCGTCGAAACCAGCCAATTCAAATGGCGCTCGCCCTCCGCGTCCTTCACGATGTCCACCTTGGGGCTGCACGGATGCTCCTTGATGAAGTCCGCCACTGCCGCGAGCTCGGGAATGGCGTGGGCGGAATCGAACTCCTTCAGCTCCAGGCTGGTCACGAATTCCGGCCCGCGCGCGTCGTTGGCGCGGAAGAACTTGAGCTTGCGGTGATGGAACGCGCCCCGGAGCGCGAAACACATGGCGTAAGGCGCCTTGGACTCTTCGCGCAGCGCATCCTTGACCGCCCAGACGAGCGGCTTCACGGGCGACTTTAGCGCCTTGTCCGCGCCGATCATGAGGCTCTTGGGGGAATCCACCATGTTGGCCAGCATCACCCGCTTGAATTCGCCTTCGGCCTGTTCGCGCGTCAAGGGTCTCGCCTTTTCCGCATCCGACTTGGCAAAGTACACCGTCTTGGCGGTAGCGCTCTTGCGCCAGGCTTCGATCGTCTCCGCGTCGCGCACCATCTCGAGGTGCGACCGGTACTCCTCCTCGCTCATCTGCGGATACTTGGTGCGAATCATCTCCTTGAGCGTGGAATTGAATTCGTGGATGTTGGGCGGACCCAGCAAAACGCCGCTCAAACCGCACCTGGCCACTACCGCGAAATTGCCCTTGGGCGGCTCGCACTCTACCGTCTCGGCCACGTAATAGTCGCCCAGATGCTCGGCCACCAGATGGTCGATCACGTCCTGCTCGTTCGTCGCGGCAAAACCGCAGGCCTTGCACTGGAAAAACTTGACCGGCGCCTCCGGCTTGGGCGTGATCTTGAGCATCACCGACTCGGGATTGTCCAGGAAAAAGTACGCCAAATCCTTCAGCTTGTAGGCGTGGGGGTCGTTCTGGATCTTGCGGATGATGGTGCCCAAAGCGCGGGTTTCCGGGAGAATCTTGATCTCCGCGTCGAGCGGCTTCTCGACCGGATGGGGCGGCCGGGGAGCGTTGGGATGCGGCTTGCGATCGAACTTGCGCGGAGGACGATCGTCCCGTTCGCGGGCAGGACCCCGCTCGCGCGCGTCCGCCCCGCCATTGCGCGGCGCGGAAACTTTTACTCCGGCATCTTTACGCGCCCAGTCTGGAGTGAAATCCAGCGAGCCCAAATTCAACATTTCGTTATCCATACTCATATATTATATCATAAATTTCGGCGATTGTGCGCACCGAATTCAATTTTTGTCGCAACTTGGCGGCGCCCGGCCGACCGTTAAAGTAACGGAAGAGGTGCGTATGCATCTTGACCGAAGCGTACCCGTCCGGACTCGGGATGTGGTCCAATGGATACTTTTTGGCCAATAAATCGCGATATTCCAGCAAATAACGCAGATGGACGCGAACGAAATCGATTGGACGATCCTCACCTTTAAGCCGGGCGAAAATGGCCGGATCGGACAAGGCCGCGCGACCTATCGTCACCGCATCCACTTGCGTCGCCGCCATATCTGCCGCGCTTTTCCGGTCCGTCACGCCCCCATTGCCGGCAATCGGAATTTTCGCCCGCGCCTTGACTTCCTTTAGCAGATCGAGGTGGGTTTTGCCGCCATGCATTTCGCTCGTGAACCGGGCATGGACGATTACCCCTTGCGCGCCCGCGCGCTCGGCCGCATCCACCAATTCGAAAATCCTGATCCGGTCCGGACGGGGACCGAGTCGCGTCTTGAGCGTCACGGGGAGCGTCGTATTTTCCCTCATGGCGCACAAAAGTTCGTACACGAGACCCGGATCCTCCACCAGCTTGGCGCCTGCCCCGCACTTGGTCACTTTGGTCATGGGGCAGCCGGCATTGAGATTGAGTTCGGTCAAGGGCACCGCCCCCTGATGGGCCGAGACGATTCTCGTCGCCTCCGCCATCTCGTCCGGCTTGGCGCCAAAGAGCTGCAGCCCCACCGGACCCTCGCCCGGCATCGTCTCCAAAAGATGCAAGGTCGGACGCGACCCGTGCGCGAGGCCGGCCGCGCTGACCATCTCGGTGTAGCACAAGTCCGCACCGCCCTCGAAACAGAGCCGACGGAACGGCGCGTCCGTGAAACCGGCCAAAGGAGCTAGCAGGTAGCGCATGTCTCCAGCACCTTTCGCGCTTTCCACCCGCCCCACACGAAGCTCGTCCAAGGCTTGATGTTCCGGACCACTTTCACCACCTTGTCGTCCTGGTCCAGAAACGTCGCGTCGATCGGAAACCGCATGAACCAAGTGTGGATGCAGTTGCACTTGAGAATGAGGAGCCCGTCGCCGGGCTCCAACCGTTCGCGTCCGATCAGTCCCCGGGCGCGTTCGCGAAAAGTGCGCGCAACCTCGACCATCAGTAGATGAAGAGCATCTCCCGGTATTTGGGCATGGGCCAGCGGCTGTCGTCCACCAGGTGCTCCAGCTTGTCTACCGTCTTGCGCAAATCGGTCATCGTCCGGAGGATGCCCTCGTGCCGGAAGCCCTTCTGCGACAGCGCCTTCTCCAGCCGCTCGCACTTGACGTGGAGATCGTCCAGTCCCGCGCCCAGCTTGAGACTCAACGCCTTGAGCCCCGTCACGCCCATCTTGAGCCCGTCCTTGGTGGCCTGGCCGATCGCCGTAGCAAGCCGGCTGAACTCGTCCGCCACCACCGGCCTGATCATCCCCCGCGCCATCTCGAGCGCGATTTCGCCTTCGATCCGGATGCGCCGCTCGTAATCCTCGCAGGCGATTTCGTAGCGCGACTCCATCTCGGTCTCGCTCAGCACCCCGTACTTGGCGAAGAGCTCGCGGTTGGCCTTGTCCTTGAGCGGCAGCACGGCCGACGGCGTGTCCTTGAAATTGGGGAGATTGCGCCTCGCCGCTTCGGCCGGCCAGTCGCTGGAGTATCCGTCGCCCGAAAATAGCACGCGCTTGTGCTTGCGGATGAGTCGCTGCAAGAGCGCCTGCAGATTGGAGTTGAAATCGCCCTTCATGGCGTCCAGCTTGTCGCACACCGCATCGATCGATTCCGCCACGATCGTGTTCAGAACCATCATGCTCTGCGCGCAGTTCTGCGAGGCGCCGGGCGCGCGGAACTCGAATTTGTTGCCGGTGAAGGCAAAGGGGCTCGTGCGGTTGCGGTCCGTCGTGTCGCGCGGCAAAGGCGGCAGCGAGTCCACGCCCAGCCGCATCTTGCGCTTGGACCGCGAACGCGACTTGGTACCCGCCTCGATCGACGCCATCACTTCGGTGAGCTCGTCGCCCAGGAAAATGCTGATGATGGCGGGCGGCGCTTCGTTGGCCCCGAGCCGATGATCGTTGCCCGCGCCGGCAGTGGTGGTGCGGAGCATGTCCGCATGCAGGTCCACCGCCCGGATGATGGCCGAGAGGAACGTGAGGAACATCGCGTTGTCGCGCGGATTGTCGCCGGGCGAGAGGAGATTCTTGCCTCCATAGGCGAGCGACCAGTTGCAGTGCTTGCCCGACCCGTTGACGCCGTCGAACGGCTTTTCGTGGAGGAGACACACCAGCCCCAGATTCTCGGCCGTCTGGCGCAGCACCTCCATGATCAGCATGTTGTGGTCGACCGCGAGATTGATCTCCTCGAACATGGGCGCCAGTTCGAACTGCGCCGGCGCCACCTCGTTATGGCGCGTCTTGGCCGGAATCCCCAGCTTCCAGAGCCGATGCTCCACTTCCGTCATGAACTTGAGAATGCGGGGCCGGATGGAACCGTAATAGTGGTCGTCCAGCTGCTGATGCTTGGCCGGCGCCGCGCCGAACACCGTGCGACCAGTCTGCAGCAGGTCGGGCCGGCGCAGATAGTACTCGCGGTCGATGAGAAAATACTCCTGCTCCGCCCCCAACGTGATGGACGTGTGCGCCTTCTTCTGGTCGAACTTCTTCATCAGGCGCTCGGTGGCCTTGGTGACGGCCTGGATGGAACGCAACAGCGGCGTCTTGGTGTCGAGCGCCGCGCCCTTGTAGGAGCAGAACACGGTCGGAATGCAAAGCGTGGCGCCGTTTTCGTGCCGCTTGATGAAGGCGGGCGAGGTGGGATCCCACGCCGTGTAGCCGCGCGCCTCGAAAGTGGAACGGAGCCCTCCCGTCGGGAAACTTGACGCGTCCGCCTCTCCCCCGATCAGATTCTTGCCGCTGAAATCGAGCACGGCCGACGCGATGCCGGTCGGCTCCAGAAACGAATCGTGCTTTTCGGCCGTCCCGCCCGTGAGCGGCTGGAACCAGTGGGTGAAGTGCGTGGCTCCCATGTCCACCGCCCAGTTCTTCATGCCCTGCGCCACGTCCTCGGCGATGGACGGATCCAACGCCTTGTACTCCTTCATGGTCGCGATGAGCTTGTCCGCCACCGGCTTCTTGAGATACTTGCGAATCGCCTTCTCGCTGAAGACGTCCTCGCCGTAGTGTTTGATCGTTTCCATAGCCTGTCCTTTACCCTAAAGAGGAAGAAACCTTGAACACCGCCATCAGAATGGCGATCGCCACGAAACCCACCACTCCCGCGATCAGCACGATGAGGATGGGCTCGAGCGCGTTGGTGAACGCCGCGATCGCCCGGTCCATGTCCTTCTGGTAGCGCTTGCCGATATGCTCCAGCGACCCCGGCATGTCGCCCGCCTGTTCGCCGATGGCCAGCATGTCCGTCATCATCCGGGGGAAAATCCCGCTCGCCGCCAACGGACCCGAAATCGACGTACCGTCCGTCACCCGCTTGCGGGCCTCGTTGAGCGCGTCCTCGATGACCGCGTTGCCGCACGTGTCGGCCGAAATCTTAAGCGCCTGCAAGACGTTCACCCCGTTGACGAGCAGCGTCTTGAGCGTGTACGCCAACGACGAATACGTCCCCGTCGCCACGATCGGCGCGATGAGCGGCGCTTTCAATTTCCAGCCGTCCACCTTGCGACGCCCCTGCGGCGTCTTTTTCCACTTCCGGAACCACGCGTAGAGCGCGACCGCCGCAAGCCCCAAGAGCCACCCGTAATGCAGCATGAAGTCGCTCGCCCCCAGCAGAATGAGCGTAGGCAGCGGCAAGCTCGCCCCGAGCGACTCGAATACGCGCTGGAACTTGGGGATGATGAAGACCAGCGCCCCCACCACTGCCGCCACGCCAAAGCAAAGCACGATCACCGGATACGTGAGCGCGCCCTTGATCTTCCCCTTCATGTTGTCGTAGCGTTCGTAGTGGTCCGCGAGTCGCCTCAAGACCTCCACCAACGCGCCCGACGCTTCGCCCGCCCGGATCATGTTGGAATAGAGCGGAGGAAACGTCTTGGGATGCGCCGCGCAAGCGTCCGAAAAAGTCTCGCCGCGCACGATCCGGTCGCAGAGGTCGTGGGCGATGTGACGCTGCGCGCTCAGTTCCTCGCCCTGATTGGCGAGCGCCTTCAAGGCCTGCCCCAACGTCATGCCCGCTTCGATCAAATCCGCGAGTTCCGAGGTGAAAAGGAGCACCTCGACGCTCTTCATGTCCGGCTTGGGCTTCCCGCCCCCGATCTGCATGTTCCAGATCGACGTGGCCGGCTTGGCGGCAGACTTGGGGGCAACCGGAGCAGGCCCGGCGACTTGCGTCGTCGGCTTGTTCGTCCGGCTGCCCCTCGCGTAACCCATACCGGTTTAGCGCACTTTCCGTACCCGGATGACGCCCGGAACTTTCGCCAACGTCGCGAGCACCTCGTCGGCGACGCCAGTAGCGGTATCGATGAGCGCGTAGCCCACTTCGCCGCGCGTCGCGTTGGCGCTGCCCGTCACCGTCGCTCCCGCGCCCGACAGCGCCGCGAGGACGCCTTCAAACGCGGCCGGCTTGCCGTCATGGCACACGCCCACGCGCCCGGCACTCTTGACCGCGCCCAGATTCACGCCCGGATAGTTGACGGAATTGACGATGTTGCCGTTTTCCACAAAGTTCCGGAGCTCGTCTACCGCCATCGCCGCGCAATTGTCCTCGGCCTCTTCGGTGGACGCGCCCAGGTGCGGCAACACCACGCACTTGGGATGCGCGGCCACGCCGGGCGTGGCGAAATCGCTCACGTATTTGGCCAGCTTGCCCGACTCGAGCGCCGCCAGCAAATCCGCCTCGTTCACGATCGCGTCGCGGGCGCAGTTGACGAGCACCGCCCCCTGCTTCATCGTCTCGAAGGCCTTGGCGCCCACCATGCCCTTCGTCGCCGGGACGGCCGGCAGATGAAGCGTGATGAAGTCGCTCGCCGCATAAAGGTCGTTCAAATCCGACACCGCCTTGACCCGGGGGTCGAGCGCCAATGCCGCGTTCACGCCGAGATACGGGTCGTAGCCGATTACGTCCATCCCCAGCTCGATCGCCGCGTGGGCCACCAGGCGCCCGATCGCCCCCAGACCCACCACGCCCAACGTCTTGCCCAGGATTTCCGTGCCGGCAAACGCCTTCTTGGCCTTTTCCGCGCTCTTGCCGATATTCTCGTCGCTCGCGTTGTCGCGCACCCACTTGGCTCCGCCGATCAAGTCGCGGCTGCCCAAGAGCAGCATGGCAATCACGAGTTCCTTCACCGCGTTGGCGTTGGCGCCCGGGGTGTTGAACACCACCACGCCCTTTTTGGCGTAGTCGGCATGGGGAATGTTGTTGACTCCGGCGCCCGCCCGCGCTACCGCGAGGAGTCCGGGACCGATTTCCACTTCGTCCATCTTGGCGGAACGCACCAAAGCGATTTCCGCTTCCTTGAGTTCCTTGGTCTCCGTGTAGTCGGAGGTGAACCGCTTCAGACCCACCGGGCTGATGCTGTTGAGGCAATTGTATTTCATGCTACGAGTTCCTTGTTGAGTTTTTCGATCAGATTGGCTGTCGTCATCGCGCCCAGGTCGCCCTGACCGCGTTCGCGCACCGAAACGGTTCCGGCCGCCTCGTCGCGCGGACCCACCACCAGCTGGTACGGCACTTTCCAGAGCGTGGCTTCGCGAATCTTGGCGCCCAGTTTTTCGGCGCTGCGGTCGATCTCCACCCGGAAACCGGCCTTGGCGAGTTCCGCCTGCACCTTCTCCGCGTACGCCATCGCCTTGTCGCTGATGGGGAGGATGCGCACCTGCTCGGGCGCGAGCCACAAGGGAAACGCCCCCGCGTAGTGCTCGATCAGAATGCCGATGAAGCGCTCCAGCGACCCCAGCACCGCGCGGTGCAGCATCACCGGGTGGTGCTTCTTGCCGTCGGGCCCGATGTACTCGGCGTTGAGCCGTTCCGCGCTCGGAAGCTGATAATCGAGCTGGATGGTGCCGCACTGCCAAGGCCGGCCCAACGCGTCGATGAGCGTAAATTCCAGCTTGGGACCGTAAAACGCCCCCTCGCCCGGCTGAATCTCGTAACTGAGCTCGGCCGCCTTGCACGCTTCGGCCAACGCCGCTTCCGCCCGCTCCCAGGTGGCAACTTCGCCCACGTGGTCTTCCGGCATCGTGCTCAGCTTCACCACCAGATTCCTGTCGAAACCGAAGTCGCCGTACACGTCTTTCAACAGCCGGCAGAACTTGGCCACTTCCGCCTCGATCTGCTCCTCGGTGCAGATGATGTGCGCGTCGTCCTGCACGAAACCGCGCACCCGCATGATGCCGTGCAGCGTGCCGCTAGGTTCGTTGCGCGCGCAGTGGCCGAATTCCGCGAGCCTCAGCGGCAGGTCCTTGTAGCTCCGGGAGCGACTGTTGAAAATCTCGAGCGCGCCCGGGCAGTTCATCGGCTTCACCGCGAAAATCCGCTTTTCGCTCTCGGTGATGAACATGTTCTGCTGGTAGTGCGCCCAGTGGCCGCTCCGCTCCCACAGGCTGCGCGGCATCAAAGCGGGAGTGTTCACCTCCTGATAGCCGTCCTTGACGAGCTTCTCGCGCATGTAGTTCTGGAGCGTCACGTAAATGCTCCACCCGCGCGGATGCCAGAAGATCTGGCCCGGGTCCTCCGGGTCCAGATGGAAGAGGTCCAGCTCCACCCCGAGCTTGCGATGATCGCGCTTTTTGGCTTCCTCGATGCGCCGCACCATCTCGTCCAGCTCCTCCTGGGTGGACGCCACCACGCCGTAGATGCGCTGCAGCATCTTGTTCTTCTCGTCGCCGCGATAGTAGCTCCCCGCGACGCGCATGAGTTTGACGACGCCGATTTCCTTCGAGTGCGCCACGTGCGGACCCCGGCACATCTCGGCGTAGTCGCCCACCGTGTAGGTGCTGATGTCCTCGCCCTCCGGAATGTCCGCGAGACGCTCCAGCTTGTACGTCTGCCCCGCCAGCATCTTGGCGCACTCCTCGCGGCTCACCACCTTCTTGACGAACGGCTCGTCGAGCGCGATGAGCCTTGCCACTTCCGCCTCGATCTTGGGGAAATCCTCGGGACTGATCCGGTGCGGCAGGTCGAAATCGTAATAGAAACCTTCGTCCGTCGCCGGCCCGATGTCCACCTGCACGCCTTCGAACACGTTCTGCACCGCGCGCGCCGTCAAATGCGCCGCCGAGTGCCTTCTTTCCTCGATACTTGCCATTATCGTTCAGTGGGGCAACCCCACTCCTCCAGTTTGTTTGCGATCCAATTGAAAGTGGCCTCGTGCATCTCCTTGGCCTTCGTGCAGGGGATGATCGGTCCGCAGCTGCACCTGAGATCGAACGACGGATCTACCGTGCCGAAATCCTTGAACACCTTGTCGATGAGTCCCGTCCCGTTCCGGGTGGGCATGATGCGCGTATCGACCGCGATCGGCACGATGGGGCAACCGGCCTTTTCGGCGATCTTGGCCCCGATCGAGCTGAACTTGGCGCGACTGAACACTTTGCTCCTTGTCCCCTGCGGGAAAATGAGGAAGCTGTTCTTCTGCCCGGTGATGCGCTCGGTCGAGATGCGGATCATGTCGAGGAGGTCCTGCTTGGGCGACTTCCGCCCGATCGGCACGAGACCCATGTGCGCGGCCGCCGCCTTGAGGAACGGCAGGCGCGTCAGACTCTCTTTCGCCACCACGTTGAACGGCTTGTAGGTGAGAATGAACGCCGGGAGCATCACCGTCTCGACCGTCGACATGTGGTTGCACAGGAACATCACCGGCCCGTCGTACGTCTTCAGCACGTTCCAGCCGTCCACGTGCACCTTGACGCCAATGCGCTCGGCTCCGCTCACGGAATGGAAGCAGAAATGCGCCCACTTGTCCGTATCCAGATTCCGGCATGCTTCGTACACCGCGCACTTGGGGAATACGCTTCCTAAGTCCCAGCAGTAGCGGAACGTGTTCCAGCGGCTGGGCTTCTGCCGGGCCGGCAACTTCGTCTCGTCCGAATGGTACTCGCCCGTTTCGGTCAGTATCTTCCGGAACTCTTCCAACGTCGTCTTTTTCATTCCTTGATCTCCTCGGATTGGCTATCCGGTTCCTTGCTCTCCTCCTCGCGACGACGGCGTTCGTCCGCCTCGCGCAGTCGATCGAGCTCCCGCATGTCCGCCTCGCGGCGACGCTCCATCTCGAGAAACGCCTCTTCGCGCTCTTCGCGCTGCATTCGCATTTCTTCGCGCATGGCCATGAAGTCGTTCCGGAGCTCCTCGCGCTCCTCTTCCTGGCGCGCCCGGTCCTCTTCCTGCCTCCGCTTGCGCTCCTCCTCCTGCGCCGCGCGTTGGGCCTTGCGTTCCCGGAGCGACTTGCCGCCCGCAAGGAGCGTGTTGCGCGTCTCGGCCGGCATCGTAGAGGTGGTCGTCGGCGTCGGCTTGGGCGCCATTGCCGGAGTGGCCGCACCGGCTGCGAGCTCTTTCTTCTTGTCCGCGCCGGAAACGCCTCCGCTCGTTCCGCCCAGCTCCAGTTCCACTTCCACCTCGCCTTTCGCGAGGCGCATCCACGCCCGGACCGGGTCGGCCTCTTTCACCTCCCAGCCGTTGCGCTTTTCGCCCACCTTGAGGTAGTAATGGACCGGATTTTTGCCGTCCGAGTTGTCGGTAAATCCCACCGCCGTCTCGCCCGAAGGCGTGATGTTGATCATCGAAAACCTGACCGAATGCTGCAGCTTTTCCTGCTCCTCGGTGAGATTCTTTTCCGACCCCTTGCCGCTTTTCACCTCGTTCGGATTCTGGTTGGGATCGAATCCGTTCGGGGGCCGGCCGAACATCTGCCGGTCGATGATGGACTGGTAGCGCGACAGCGGTTGCGTCTCGGCCGGGACGCTCCCCGCCAACATCGTCGCCGCCATCGCCGCCAGAAGCCGCTTCATGGCGCTTACACCAGTCCCCGCTTGATGAGGTGCTCGGCGATTTCCACCGCGTTCAACGCCGCGCCCCTCAAGAGCTGGTCGCCCGACACGAACATGTCGAGCCCCTTCTTGTCGTTGCGGCTGATGTCCTGGCGAATGCGACCGGCCAGCACGTCGTACTTGCCCGTCGCGTCGAGCGGCATGGGATACTCGTTGTTGAAGGGATCGTCCACCACCCGCACGCCTTCGCTCGCGCGCAGGATTTCCCGCGCCTCTTCGGGGGTGATGTCCTCTTCGAACTCCAGATTGAGGCTTTCCGAATGCGCCCGGGCGATCGGCACCCGCACGCTCGTGCAGCTCACCATCAGTTCCGGCGCGTGCAGCATCTTGCGCGCCTCGTTGCGCATCTTGAGCTCTTCCAACGTGTAGCCGTTGTCCGGATCGAACTTGTCGATATGCGGAATGAGATTGTACATGAGCTGGTGCTGGAACGCCTTGATTGTGAGGGGTTTGCCCTCCACGTATTCCCTAAACTGCGTCTCCAGCTCCTCCAGACCCGGCGCGCCCGCGCCCGAAGCGGACTGGTACGTGCTCGCGACGAGTCGCTTCAATCCCTTCGCCTTGTGGAGCGGCGCTACCGCCTCCAGCATGATGGCCGTAGTGCAATTGGGATTGGCGATCACGCCCTTGTTCCAATCCAGGTCCTCGGCGTTCACCTGCGGCACCACCAACGGCACGTCCGGGTCCTGCCGGAACGCCCGCGAGTTGTCGATCATCTTCGCGCCAGCCTTGACTACCGCGTCCTTGAGTTGGATGGCCACGTCCGTCTTGCCCGCAAACAGCACTATGTCCATTCCGCCAAAGCTGTTCTCGGTCGCCGGCAAAACGTGGTAGTTTTCGCCCAAAATCACCTCGTCGCGTTCGCGCGAAGCGAAAACCTGCACCTTGCCGCAAGGGAACTTGCGCTCCTTGAGCACCTTGATCATTTCCGTGCCGACCGCGCCGACACCCACCAAGCCTACATTGTAAGTTTTCATAATTACGGATATTATATCATATTCCGCCCCGAATTTCAAGGGGAAATTGCAAAAATCCCACTTTCGCAGTTCGTTATAATAGAAGACACCATTGGCGAAAACTGGCAAGGGGGGAGCAAGTTTGTTCGTCAAATGAATGGACACCAACGAGAAAAAAGAGTATAATGGAGGAATGAACATGTCATTCG
>JAFXXW010000013.1 GCA_017542055.1 Kiritimatiellia bacterium | reverse complement strand
TGCGGCTTGCCGCCGCGATCGAATGTTTCTTTTGCCATTTTGTTTGCTCCTGTGAGTTTGTTGTTTCAGCTTGCCCCGCCCATCCCCTCCGGCTGGAGCCACCTAGCGGAATCGAACCGCCGACCTCTTCCTTACCAAGGAAGTGCTCTACCTACTGAGCTAAAGTGGCTTCTCCAAATTGGTGCTCGGGGCGGGACTCGAACCCGCAAGGATCTCTCCACATGCACCTCAAGCATGCGTGTCTGCCAATTTCACCACCCGAGCAGAATGAACGAAACAGATGATATTATATCATATTTCGTGGTCGTTTGTCTAGAGGGAAAATCAAAAAATTTTCTTGGCCGCCAAAACGGTCGAACGCGCAATCGATTCCGGAAGCGGCGTGGGCGTCGGACGACAAGATGCATTTCACACCGTATTTCCGCAGGGTTGCGCGAAATCCGGCGCTGGGATAGGCGTCGTCCAACCACCCCCGCGCGATGGCGCCAGTGTTCACCTCGGTGGCCTTGCCGCTGGCGGCCAGCGACCGCGCCAGGCGCGCTTCCAGCGCTTCGTACCATTCCGCGGCCTCGTCGAAATAAGGATGCTTCGCGTTGAACTTGCGTACAAGATCGGGGTGGGCGAGCACGTCGAAGTCGAAGTGCTCCACCATGAAAATCTGCTGTTCGAAGTAGCGCTCCACGAACGATCGGGCGTCGCCGCCGAAATGTTCGGCGATGCCGCGCACGAGTTTCTCCGGCGTGTCGTCCACCGGCACTCGCGCGCCGTCATCCGCCGTCACAAAGTGTACCGCGCCGATGAGATAATCGAAACCCATGAAGCCGTAGCGCGACTTTTCGGGCGTGGTCGCGCCGGGGATATAGTCGGCCTCGCCCCCGCAGAAAATCTCGATCCGCCCGGCGTACTTTTCCGCCACGCGCCTCACGTCCCGGACGTAATCGAGCGCCCAGTCGGGACTTAGGTAGCCTTCCATCGATTCGGGAAAGGCCAGGTGGCTCGAAAAACCCAACCGCCCGAAGCCCTTGGCGATGGCGGCCTCCGCCATCTCCTCCGGCGTGTTCTTGCCGTCGCACCAGACGGTGTGGGTATGGAAATTAGCCAGCATAACGCCGGAACACGAGCGAGGTGTTAACCCCGCCGAACGCGAAATTGTTGCTCATGGCGTATTCCACGTCCATGCGCCGCCCTTCGCCGGTCAGATAGTCCAGCTCGGCGCAGGCGGGATCGGGCTCGGTCAGGTTGAGCGTGGGATGGAACCAGCCTTCCGCCATCATCATCACCGTCAGCGCCGCCTCCAGCGACCCGCACGCGCCCAAAGCGTGCCCCATGTAGCTCTTGGTGGAGGAGATGGGCGCGGCAAAACCCAACGCCGCGCGCGTGGCGGCGGTTTCGGCGATGTCGCCCGCCTTGGTGGCGGTGCCGTGTCCGTTCACGTAGCCGATGGCCGTGGGCGGAATGCCCGCGTCCTCCAGCGCCCCCTTAAGCGCCAACCGCATCGTCTCCGCGTTGGGATTGGTCACGTGGGTGCCGTCGGTGTTCTCGCAAAAGCCAGCCACTTCGGCCAGAATCGTGGCGCCGCGCGCCTTGGCGTGTTCCAGTTCCTCCAAAATCAACGTGGCCGCGCCCTCGCCGATCACGAGACCGTCGCGTCCGGCGTCATACGGCGCGGGCGACTTTTCCGGCGTGTCGTTTTTGAGCGAAGTGGCGTAAAGCGTGTCGAACACCGCGATCTGCGTGACGCTGAATTCCTCGCCGCCGCCAGCGATCATCACGTCCTGCTTGCCGTATTTGATCAGCTCGTAGGCGTTGCCGATCGCCAGCGACCCCGACGTGCACGCCGTGCCCGTGGGCACCAAGCGGCCATGCGTCTTGAAATGGACCGAAAGATTGCACGCGGCCGTCTGCGGCATGAGCTTGATGTAGGTTCCGCTCGTAATTCCGCAAACTTCCTTCGTCTTCAGCATGGAATAGAAATCCAAGAGCGGCGGAATCGACCCCGAACAGCTGCCGTACGCCACCCCCGTCCGGCCGCTCTCCAGTATCTCCGGCCCGATTCCCGCCTGCGCCAGCGCCTGTTCGGTGGCCGCCAGCGCATACATGGAAACGTCCCCCATCGAGCGGATCGTCTTGCGGTTCCAGGCGGCCGGCCGGACAAAGTCCAGCTTGCACCCGAGGCGCGTGTTGAGTCCCTTGTACTCGGCCAGTTCCGGCAGCGACTGGATGCAGTTGCGGAACGTCTTCAGTCGCGCGTAGGCGCTTTCCGTCGTCTGCCCCAGGGCGCTCACCACGCCCATGCCGGTTATGACTACGCGTCTCATGCGGGTTTGTAGCCGTCTTTGAGCGTCACCGTGCGGTTGAAGGCGCCGTCGGGATCTTTCACGAAGTACCCCGTGCGCTCGAACTGGAAGCGCTCGCCCGCCGTCGCCTGTCCCAGCGCCGGCTCCACGTATCCCTCCACCTCGCGCTTGGAGTCGGTGTTGAGATATTTGAGAAAGTTCTCGGACCCGTCCTTGAGCGGATTCGCCTCCGTAAACAGCTTTTCGTACAGCCTAAATCTCGCCTTCACCCCGGTGCGAACGTCCACCCAGTGGATGGTACCCTTCACTTTGCGACCGTCCGCCGCGTTGCCGCCCCAGCTTTCCGGATCCCACATGCCGTGGATTTCCGTCACTTGGCCCGACGCATCCTTGACGCAGCCGGTGCACTTGAAGATGCAAGCGCCCCTCAGACGCACCTCCTGGCCCGGCGCCATGCGGAAGAACTTCTTCTCCGGCACCTCCATGAAGTCCGCCCGGTCGATCCAGATTTCGCGACCGAACACCGTCCGGCGCATGCCGGCCGTCTCGTCCAGCGGATTGTTGGGAAGTTCCACCTCCCTTTCGCCCTCGAAATTGTCCACCACCACCTTGACGGGATCGATCACCGCCATCCGGCGCGTCGCGGTGCGGTTGAGCTCCTCGCGCACGCACCATTCCAGCAAAGCGGGATCGCTTTCGCTCTCGGTTTTGGATACGCCAATCCTATCGCAGAACTCGCGGATCGCCCCCGGTGTGAAACCGCGCCGACGCATGCCGCACACGGTGGGCATCCGGGGATCGTCCCAGCCGTCCACCACGCCGGTCTGCACCATCTGCAGCAACAGCCGCTTGCTCATCACCGTGTAAGTCAGATTGAGCCGCGCGAACTCGCGCTGCTGCGTGCGGATCTTGACGCCGTTGCGTTCCGGCAGCATTCCCATTTCGTCCAGCCGGTCCACCACCCAATCGTACAGGGGCCGGTGCACCTCGAACTCCAGCGTGCACATCGAATGCGTCACGCCCTCGAGCGCGTCCTCGATGGGGTGCGCGAAGTCGTACATCGGATAGATGCACCACTTGTCGCCCAGATGATAGTGGCTCACGTGCCGGATGCGATAGATCACCGGATCGCGAAAATGGATATTGGGCGAGGCCATGTCGATCTTGGCCCGGAGGCACCACTCCCCGTCGGCGTACTTGCCCGACTTCATCTCGCGGAAAATCTGGAGATTGCGCTCGGGGCTAGTGTCGCGCGAGGGCGAAGGCCGTCCCGACTTTTCCGGCACCCCGCGGTACTCCTTCCATTCCTCCTGCCCCAAGTTACAGCAATACGCCTGCCCGGACCGGATGAGCTTCTCCGCGATTTCGTACATCGTGTCGAACATGTTCGAAGCGTTGTAGAAACCAGGTTCCGCGCCGTCGCCCGGACCCGACCACTCGAATCCCAGCCAGCGGATGTCCTTCTTGATGTTCTCGGCGTATTCGTCGGACTCCTTGGCCGGATTGGTGTCGTCCAGCCGCAAGTGGCACTCGCCGCCGAACAGCTCCGCCATGCCGAAATCCACGCAAATCGCCTTGGCGTGGCCGATGTGGATGTACCCGTTGGGTTCCGGCGGGAAACGCGTCACCACCTTGCCTCCGGTCTTGCCCTCGGCCACGTCCTTTTCGATCCACTGCCGGAGAAAATGCCGGGAAGTATCCGACTCGTTCATATTACTCGACTACCTCCACTTCCGCCAGCGCCGCGAAGTCGTTGCCGGCGTGATTGTTGAGTCCGGTGAGGCGATAGAACTTGACGTTCTCGATCGGCCGGTCGAAGATGATCTGCTGGCAATCCACCACCGGCGCCAACCTGACCACGCCGTGGTCCACCCAGTTCTCGCCGTCCTGGCTCGTTTCCACGCGCACGTCCTTGAGCATGCCGTTGACGCCGTACTGGCGCTGCCAGACGTTAAATCCTTTGATGTTGGCCGCCTTGGCCAGCTCCACCGCTACCGAATGCGGGAAGCTGCCCATAGTGGTGCCATACTGCGAATGCCAGATGGTGTCCAAATTGCCGTCGATCAGATGGTCGGGTTCGCCATGTTCCGGCTCGCGACTCGAGCAGGAGTGGATCTTGTCCTCGTTGGCGTTCGTCCGCTCCGGCAGCATGGCCACGAGTTCCGCCCGGTGATCGGCCGGCAGCGCCCGCGCCGACAGCCGCTCGTCGTTCACGCCCAAGGTGAAATCGAGCGCAAAGTCCATCCGCGTATCGATCACGTCGCGCTCCATCGGCGCCGGACCGCAGCTCGCGCCGCCCAAACCGCGCGTGGCGGCGTAGATGCCCACGTACGTATGCGTCGACTCCGGCAGTTCCGGCGGATGCACCGCGCCCTTGAGTTCCGTGGGCGTCCAGGGGTTCACCTCGAAAGCGAACGGCGCGCCCAAAGCGCGGAAAGTAAGTCCCTGCGAGAAGCGGAAGCCGTAAACGTCCTCGCGGTTGCCGCTATCCTCGTTGCGCGCATACGGCACGAAGAACTCCGCCGGCGACTGACGCCAGCGTCCCGCGAACGCGCCCGACTTGCGGTCCGGATAGTTCTCGAACGGTCCGCGCCCGAACCATTCCACCACGTCGCCCCCGTCTTTGGGGACCGTAAAGCCCAAGCCCAACCGCGCCAGCTCCACCTTGGGACCGAGGCCCCGCATCATCGTCTCGCACGCGAGCTCGCCGTTGCCGAACATCGTCCAGCGCGCCACCACGGTGATTTCGAGCGGCTTCAAGAGTTCCGTCGCGCCGCACCATACGGTCTTGGCGATAAAGGTCTTGGACCCGTCTTCGCCGTCCATCACCTCGCCCAATTCGCAGCACTGCGCTTCCATCCGGTCGAGGCCGAATTTGAGCCACATCGCCTCCAGCATGTTCTCGTTGGAACTCGGCGCGCGGTACGCGTCGAGCGTCATCGGGCTCTCCAGGAGTTCCCGGATACCCGAAGGTCCCGCATAGCGGATGGACGCGGGAAGGCCCGTCTTGCGACAGAACGCCACTTTAACTCCCCCGGCCTGCACCACGCGCGCTTTTTCCTCTTCGCTCACGCTCACCTTGCCCTCGGCCCCCTCGAAAAGCGAGAGCTCCGACGGGAAGTCGATCTGGTCCCAGGCGATTTCCTTGCCGTCCTTGACGAACTTCACCCTCAGCGCATACGTGCCGCTCCGCGAAGCGCGCACCTCGGCCACGTAGTCCGGTATGGGGAATTCGCGCTCGGTCTGCGGCTTCATTTCCGGATCGCGCACGGGTCCGCCCGAACTCAAGGGGAAACTGCCGCGCGCGATGGGCTCACCGTCCCGCAGTCCCGTCCACACGCAGCTCACGCCCTTGGAATCGGTAAAGTAGTTCTTGTTCTTCACCACGATGCGCGTAAAGTCTTCGTTGGCGCGCGCCGTCCAGTTCTGGTACACGTGGCGGATTTCGTAATAGCCCGGCTCCAGCGACCGGTCGCTCAAAATGCAGCCGTTCATGCAGAACATTCCGTCGTTCGGCTTGTCGCCAAAGTCTCCGCCAAACGCCAAAATCGTCTTACCGTCCTCGGTCTTCTTCCAGAGACCCTGGTCCACCCAGTCCCAAATGGTGGCGCCCAGAATCACGTCCGAACTTTCGATGGCGTCCTGGTAGTCCTTGAGGTTGCCCATCGCGTTGCCCATGTTGTGGGCGTACTCGGAAATGTAGAACGGCTTGGGCGAATTCGTCGCCGCCGCCTTGGCACGCACCCACTCCACGGTGGGATACTGGCAGCCGTCCATGTCCGCCACGCTCCAGTCGCGCTCGTAATGGGTGGGCCGCGTCAGATCGCGCGCCTTGATGGCGTCGCGGCACGCCGCGAAGTTCTCGCCCGGACCCGCCTCGTTGCCGTAGCTCCAGATGACGATCGACGGATGGTTCTTGTTGCGCTCCACCATGGCCATATCGCGCGATACCGTCGCCGCGCGCCATTCCGGCCGGTGGCTGAGCGACGACTCGCCGTAGCCGTAGCCGTGGCTCTCCACGTTGCCTTCGTCCACCACGTAGAGACCCTTGGTGTCGGCGAGATAGTAGAAATAGTCGTCCTGCGGATAGTGCGAGCACCGCACCGTGTTGCAGTTGGCGGCCTTGAGGAGCTCCACGTCCTGTTCGCGCCGGCTAAGCGGCACCCAGTGGCCGAACATGGGGTCGCTCTCGTGCAGGTTGGCGCCCTTGAGTTTGATGGGCTGGCCGTTGAGATAATACCGCCCGTTCTTGATTTCGCTCACCCGGAAGCCGAACACCGCGCTCACGAATTCGCTGCCGTTGTTGAGGACCACCTTGTAGCAGTTGGGCGCTTCGGCGCTCCAGAGCTTGGGGCTTTTCACGGTGAAAGTCTTTTCGTCGCTCCGCGCCACCAGATTGTCGTCCCAATCGTAGAGGGAGGTTACCACATACCCCTCGGTGTCCACGTTAACCTGCCAGTCGCCGCCGAAGTTCCCATCCTCCACCGGCCGCGCCGTCACGAAGAAGTCTTTGATGCGCTCCTGCGGCCGGATCACCAGCCACGTGCGACGGAAAATGCCCGAAAGCCGGAACATGTCCTGGTCCTCCAGATAGCTGCCGTCCGAATAGCGGTACACCTCGAGCCGGATGGAATTGGTGCCGGAATGGAGGATTTCCGTCACGTCGAATTCCGCGGGCGTGCGCGAATCCTTGGCAAATCCCATATACCGCCCGTTCACCCAGAGATAGAAAAAGCTGTCCACGCCGTCGAACTTGAGGAAGTAGCGCATGGCGGGGTTCTTCTTCTCCACCTCCAGATTGCGCCGGTAGGTACCCACCGGATTGCGCGCCTCGTAGTTGGTGTACGTCTTGGGCGGGGTCAGCATCACCCGCGAGCCGCCCGGCACGTCGGGTTGGAAAGGATAGATGACGTTGGTGTAGAGCGGCGTGCCCCAGCCGCCCTGGTCGCTGGCGCCCATGGCCTGCCACGAGCAAGGGACCTTGATGATCCGCCACTCGCCCTGTCCGCGGGTGGCCGGCGTGGGCGCCCAGTTGAAGGCCCACTCGGTGTCGCTGTCGAGACTGATCTGCCGGTCGGAATACTCCGGAAGAATCTTAAGCGCGTCCTCCAGCCGCGAAAAGCTGCTGAACGCGGCCCGCACGGGCTCCTTGCCTTCGCCCAGCTTCTGGTTGTTCTGCCATTCGTCTCCGGCCGGAGCCGCCGCCACCAAAGCCGCCAACACTGTCGTCATAAATCCCATTTCGTTCCTCTCCCTGATTAAATACGAAGGGCCCGCCGGTTCGCGGCGAGCCCTTGGTTTATTCCGCTCAGTTGAGCTCCATGCGGCCGCGACGCGAACGGTTGCGGATTCGCGCACGTTGCGATTTCTTCCTCGCCTTGACGCAAGGCTTTTCGAAGTAGCGCTGGTCGCGGATGGTCTTCAAGAGTCCCTCCTTGTCCAGAATCTTCTTCATGCGCTTCAGTCCGCGCTCGACGGACTCGCCCTTCTTGAGCTTCAGCACGATCGCCATATCACTTCACCTCCTTCGCCGGCTCTTCCGCCTCGGGCTTTTCCAGCACCCAGGCCAGCACGCACGTTTCCGAGCCGTCGCCCTTGCGGGTGCCGAGCTTGACGATGCGCGTGTATCCGCCCTGGCGATCCTTCATGGCCGGGGCAATCTTGTCGAAGAGCTTCTGGACGGCGGCGGGATCCAACAAACGGCTGGCGGCCAAACGACGGGCCGCGAGGTCGCCCTTCTTGGCGATCGTCACGATTTTGTCGGCATCCTTGCGCGCTTCCTTGGCCTTCGGCAGAGTCGTCTTGATCGACTCCGCGAGGATCAGGTTGGTGACCAGACTCCGCATCAGCATCTTGCGATGCTCCGTGGAGCGGCCGAACTTCTTCATTACTCTTTGATGACGCATTGGTAAATTCCTTCCTTATTTCTTCTCGATCAGCTCCGGATCGAACTTGTACCCGAGACTCAGACCCAGCTCCACGAGCTTGGCCTTGATCTCGGTCAGCGACTTCTTGCCGAAGTTGCGGTACTTCAGCATGTCGGCTTCCGTCTTGGCGGCAAGTTCGCCCACCGTGCTGATGTTCGCGTTGTTCAGGCAGT
This sequence comes from Kiritimatiellia bacterium, assembly GCA_017542055.1. Classification (GTDB taxonomy): domain Bacteria; phylum Verrucomicrobiota; class Kiritimatiellia; order RFP12; family UBA1067; genus UBA1067. The sequence goes on along the minus strand of JAFXXW010000013.1, from coordinate 34,402 downwards.
TCGCCGCGCGGACCGAAAGTTCGATTTCGTTGACGGACATGTTGAGGAGCTTGCGCAAGCGCTCGCGCTCGTCGGCGTCCTTCTTGTTCTCGTCCTCGAACTCCACGTCCACATTCTGGCCGCCGTATTCCACGAACACGTCGAGGTGGTGCCTAAGCACCGCCGCGGCCGTGCGCAGCGCCTCTTCCGGACCCACGCGACCGTCGGTCCAGATGTCCAGCACCAGCTTTTCGTAGTCGGTGCGCTGGCCAACCCGGGTGTTCTCCACCATGAAGTTGCACCGCGTGACCGGCGAGAAGATGGAATCGATGGCGATCCGGCCGATTTCCTGCTCCGGACGCTTGTTGCCCTCGGCCAGGCAGAAACCGCGGCCGATCTTGACCTCGGCCTCCAGCTCCAGCATGCCGTCCACGTCCAGCGTGCAGATCTCGAGCTCGGGATTCAGCACCTGTACGTTGTTGTCGGCCGCGAAATCGCCCGCCTTGACCACGCACGGACCCTTGGCCCGGAGCGTGACGTTCATCGGCTGGCGCGTGTAGGTCTTGAGCAACACCTTCTTCAGGTTGAGAATGATGTCGGTAACATCCTCCGTGCAGCCCGGGATCGTGGAGAACTCGTGGCTCACCCCTTTGATCTTGATGGAGCTGATGGCGGCGCCTTCGATGGACGAAAGCAACACGCGGCGGAGGGAATTGCCGATCGTACGTGCATAACCGATTTCGAAAGGCTCCGCTACAAAACGGGCGTAATTCGCATTGGCGCCGGCGGTCTCGATCTTCTCGACCTTGGCGGGCATTTCGAAACGGCTCAGACGAATAGGCATTGTTTGTCTCCTGAAAATGGTTATGGCGCGTTAGCGAGAGAAGAATTCGACGATGAGCTGCATCTCGATATTCTCGGGAATCTCGGCCCGCATGGGCACGCTCAGGAGCGACCCCTGCATGGTTGCGTCATCCCAGCTCAGCCAATTCACCACCGGCGACTTGTGCGACTTGAGCGAATCCTGCACCGCGATGAGGTCGCGGCTCTTCTCCTTGATGGAGATGATTTCGCCCGGCTTGATCACGCGGCTGGGGACGTTGCAGATCTTGCCGTCCACCGTCACGTGGCGGTGGGTGACGAGCTGACGGGCTCCCGGACGCGTGGGCGACAGGCCCAGACGGTACGCCAGGTTGTCCAAACGGCACTCGCACATCGCCAGGAACGCATCGCCCTTGGTGAATCCGTCCTTGGCCTTGGAGCGGTCGAAGAACAGCCGGAACTGACCCTCGCGCATGCCGTAGATGGCCTTGGCCTTCTGCTTTTCGCGCAGCTGCACGCCGTATTCGGACAGTTTCTTGCGCTTCTTGTTGGCGCCATGCTGGCCCGGAGGATTAGGACGGTTGTCCAGCACCTTGTCAGGCCCGAAAATCGGCTCGCCAAAACGACGGGCGAGTTTGGAACGGGGACCGGTAAAATGACCCATGATTAGACCCTCCTACGCTTGCGTGCACGGCAACCGTTGTGCGGAACGGGCGTCGTATCCGTGATCTGAGTAACCCTGATGCCGGCGGCCTGGATGGCGCGCACCGCGCTCTCGCGGCCGGCGCCGGCGCCCTGCATGCGCACTTCGCACTCGTGCATGCCCTTGGCCACCGCCACGCGGGCGGCGTCCTGCGCCACCATCGTCGCCGCGAAGGCCGTGGACTTGCGCGACCCCTTGAAGCCCGCCTTGCCGGCCGAGCTCCAGCTGATCACGCCGCCGCGCGCATCCGCGATGGAAACCTGGGTGTTGTTGAAAGTGGAACGGATGAAGGCGATGCCCGCGGGGATCGACTTTCCGGACTTCTTGGCCTTGACCGTCTCTTCGCCTTCGGGCGCGGGAGCGGCGGGGGCCGTTTCGTTCTTGATTTCTTCAGCCATTGTCATTACCCCCTGTTAGCGACCGGCCTGCTTGGGCATGGCGATCGAGATGCGCTTGCCGCCCTTGCGGGTGCGAGCGTTCGTCTTCGTGCGCTGTCCGCGGACGGGCAGTCCCTTTTTGTGGCGGATACCCCGGTACGATCCGATCTGGATCAACCGGCGGATGTTCTGCGACACCTCGCGACGCAGATCGCCTTCGACGCGGAAATGTTCCTGAATGTACGTCGTGAGCGTGTGGATTTCGTCCTGAGTGACATCGTCCGCCTTCTTCATCGGATCGACGTTGCAAGCCGCCAAAACGTCATCGGCGCGTTTCGGCCCAATACCGTGGATATAGCGGAGCGCGAAGCGAATATGCTTCTTTCCCGGAATATCCACACCCATCATTCTAGGCATGTTTCTTTACCTTACCTTTCTTAACCCTGACGCTGCTTGTGGCGCGGGTTGGTACAGATCACGCGCACCACGCCTTTGCGGCGGATGATGCGGCAGTTCTCGCAAATGCGACGAACGGAGCTACGTACTTTCATGTTGTTTTGTTCTTTTTGTGGTCGAATGAACTACTATTATATCATATTTTCCCCTCAAAAGTCAATAGGGTAAATGAAAAAAGTTAAAATTTCCCATAGTACCCGTGAGCTTGCTCGCGGGCACCCCCCCCTTGCCTTAGTGCCCTGTCAGGTGCGGCCAAAGGCGGGGCAACTCGGCACTCGGCTTGCGACTCGGCTGCGGCCCCGCCTTTGGCCGCACCTGACAGGGCAGGAAGGTTCAGAGGCGCTCCCAGAGGGAGGTGCGGCGTTCGCGGACGGTGTTGGTCTGGATGGCCTTGTCCACCGCGTAGGGGACGCCCAGGAGCAGCACCAGCTTTTTGCCGCGGGTGATGGCGGTGTAGAGGAGATTGCGCTCCATCATCATGTAGTGCTGGGTGTGCATGAGCACGATAACGGCGGGATATTCGCTGCCTTGCGACTTGTGGATGGTGATGGCGTAGGCGAGGACGAGCTCGTCGAGGTCGCCGGGGTCGTAACTGACGGGGCGACCGTCGAACTCCACCACCATCCGGCGCTCGACGGGGTCGATCCGGCGAATAAAGCCCACGTCGCCGTTGTAGACGTCCTTGTCGTAATTGTTGCGGATCTGCATGATGCGGTCGCCCTCGCGGAAAACGAAAGCGCCGCGCGAAATGGAGGCGGCTCCCTGGCCGCGACCCAGCGCCGCCTGCAACCGGTAGTTGAGATTGTCGGTGCCGAGCGCGTTGCGGCGCATGGGGGAGAGCACCTGCACTTCCTCCATGGGGTCGAAACCGAACTTGCGCGGAATGCGCTCGGTGACGAGCTCGATCACGCGCTTGACACATTCCTCCGGGTCTTCGATGCGCACGAAATAGAAGTCGGTATCGCCCCGGCGCAGCTCGAGGGGTTGGCCTTCGTTGATGTGGTGGGCGTTGCGGACGATGAGACCGCTGGCGTCCTGGCGAAAGATGACTTCCAGCTTGACAGACGGGATTTTGCCGCTTTTGATGAGGTCGCCCAAGACGTTGCCGGCGCCCACGCTGGGGAGCTGGTCGGTGTCGCCCACCAGCACCACCACGGCCTGGTCGGGGATGGCGCTTAAAAGATCCATCGCCAGCTTCACGTCGATCATCGAGGCCTCGTCGAAAATGAACACATCGCCCTCGTACTTGCGCTCGGCATCGAAAGTGAACCGGTTGGTGCCGGGATTCCATTTGAGGAGACGATGGATGGTCTGCGCGGTAACACCCACCGACTCGGTCATGCGCTTGGCGGCGCGACCGGTGGGGGCCGCCAGCACCACCTGCTCCTTGCGCGCCCGGAAAATGTCGACGAGCGCCTTGATGATGGTGGTTTTGCCCACGCCGGGGCCGCCCGTGATGATGGAAAACTTGGATTTGAGACTCTGCTCCAGCGCCTCCTGCTGGCGCACGGCGAGCTTCATGCCGCTTTTCGCCTCCCACCACTTAACGGCGCGCTCCACTTCCACCGGTTTGAGGCGATGGGGCGTGCGCAAAATGGCGGAAATTCGCTCCGCCACCGACTTTTCCGCGCGATAGAGCGGCCTGAGATAGACACGCTCGCCCTCCTGCACCACGCGGGAATCGGCCGTTTCCAGCTTGAGCGCCTCGGCCAGAATCTCCACCGGGATGGCTGTGAGCTCGTTGGCGTGGAGGAGAAGATCGTTGGCGAAAGTCCAGCAGTGGCCGCCCTCCTCCGCCTCGGTTTCGAGCGTGTAGCCGATGACGGCGCGCGCACGGAGGAGCGAGTTGGGCTCGATGCCCACGCTGAGCGCGATCTTGTCCGCCGTCAAAAAACCGATGCCCCAGATGTCGCGACAGAGCCGGTAGGGGTCGGCCTTGATGACGCTGATGGCGTCCGGACCGTAGCGCTTGACGATTTTGGTCATCTTGGCGATGCTGATGCCGTAAGTCTGGCCGAAAATCATGTTTTCGCGCATGCTTTCGTTGGCGTGCCAGCTTTGGCGGATCTGCTCCACCTTGCGCTTGCCGAGTTTGGGGATGGTGAGAAGCTTCTGCGACTGGTGGGAAAGAACATTCAACGTGTCCTCGCCGAATTTGGCCACGATGGCGGCGGCGAGTTTGGGTCCGACACCCTTGACGAGACCGGAGGCGAGGTATTTTTCGATGCCTTTCAGCGTCTTGGGGGCGATGCACGTGAGCGTAGTCGCCTTGAACTGGCGGCCGTGCACCTTGTCGTCGATCCATTCGCCTTCGGCCACGATGTTCTCGCCGGGCCAGACCGCCTGGGCCTTGCCGACGAGCGTGTCGCCGCCTTCCAGATGGAGCACGGTGTAGCCGTTCTCGGGGTTATGGAAGACTACGCTCTTTACAACATCTTCCAATACGCTCAATGGCCACCTTCAACTTTTCCATGCTTGTGGCATAACTCATCCGCACGAAACCCCGGCCGCATTCGCCAAACGCCTCGCCCGGCACGCAGGCTACGCCATAATCCTTGAGGAGCGTCATGGCGAAAGCGTCGCTGTCGAGACCGGTGGGGCGGACGTCCGAAAAGAGATAGAACGCGCCTTGCGGGAGGTGGGTCTTGAGCCCGAGCGCGTTGAGACGCGGCACCATGAAGTCGCGCCGGGCCTTGTACTCGCGGCGCATGCGGTCCACGTCCTGGTCTCCCAGGTCCATGGCCTCCACGCCGGCCGCCTGCGACAGGGTGGGGGCGGACATGATGCCGTACTGGTGGATCTTCATCATGGCGTCCACGATGTCCTGGGGTCCGCAGGCGTAGCCCAGGCGATAGCCGGTCATGGCCCAGCTCTTGGAAAAGCCGTTGAGCAGCACAACGCGGTCGCGAAATTCGGGGAAGGAGGCGAAACTCGTCAGCGTCTCGGGGAGCGGATCGTCGTAGCAAAGCTCGCTGTAGACCTCGTCCGCCAGCACCACCAGATCGTGGCGCTCGGCGAAGCGCAATATGGCCAAAACCTCGTCGCGCGTCAAGGTGGCGCCGGTGGGGTTGCAGGGGAAATTGAGGAGCAGCGCCTTGCAGCGGGGCGTGACCGACCTTTCCAGCGCCTCCGCCGTCAGTTTGAATTCGTCCTCGAAGCGCGTTTCCACCTTGACCGGCACGCCGTGCGCCAAGCGGATGGCGGCCGCGTAGGAGACGAAGCAAGGTTCGTGGTAGAGCACCTCGTCGCCCGGCGAAACGAGCGCGCGGATGGCGAGGTCGATGGCCTCGGAGACGCCCACCGTGACGAGAATTTCCGAAGCGGGATCGAAACGGGCGGCGAAACGTCGCTCCAAGTACCGGGCGATCGCCTGACGCAGTTCGGGCGTGCCGAGATTGGAGGTGTAGTGGGTGCCGCCGTTTTCGAGACAGGTCACGGCCGCGCGCGAAACGTGCCAGGGGGTGTCGAAATCGGGCTCGCCCACGCCGAGGGAGATGACGTCCTTCGACTGCGCCACGATATCGAAGAACTTGCGGATGCCGCTCTTCGGTATGGCTTCGACGTGTGGCGCCACCCTGCCCATCGCGCGGCGCTTACTTGGCGACGGCCTCGATCAGCTGGGCCAACCGGGCGGCGGAGTCCGCATTGAGCGCGCTCTTGATGGTGACCACGGGCTCCACGAACTCGAGATTCTTGGAACTCGCGAGCAGGCCATTGATCACCTTGGCCGCCTGCGGCGCCCAGGAACCGTTCTCGATGATGGCCACACGGCGATTCTGGTAGTTGCGCTCGACGAGCTGCTCCACGTAGGTGCGCATGAACGGAAAAACGTCGAGACCGTTGTAGGTGGTGGTGGCCAAAACGAGCGTGCGATAGCGGAAGGCGCCTTCCACCGCCTCGGCCATGTCGTCGCGGGCGAGATCGGCGATTTCCACCTTGACGCCGCGCTTTTCCAGCTCGTCCCGGACCTTGAGCGCGGCTTCCTTGGTGTGGCCGTAGACCGAGGTGTAGCAGATCTGCACGCCTTCGGTCTCCACCGCGTAGGAGCTCCAGGTGTTGTAGAGTTCCAGGTAATGGCCGAGATTCTCCTCCAGCACGGGACCGTGCAAGGGGCAGATGGTGGCGATGTCCAGCGCGGCCGCCTTCTTCAATACCGCCTGCACCTGCACGCCAAACTTGCCCACGATGCCGATATAGTACCGGCGGGCTTCGCAGTCCCAGTCTTCGTCGACGTCGAGCGCGCCGAACTTGCCGAACGCGTCGGCCGAAAAGAGCGTCTTCGAGGCGGTGTCCCAGGTCATGATCACTTCCGGCCAGTGCACCATCGGCGCGGCCACGAATCGGAACTCGTGGCGACCGGTGTTGAGCGTGTCGCCCTCCTTGACCACCAGACGGCGATTCTCGAAACCGGTGCCGAAGAACTGCTCCATCAGCTTGAACGCCTGCTGGCTGGAGACGATGGTGGCCGAGGGATATTCGTCCATGAAGCGCTTGATGCCGGCGGAGTGGTCGGGCTCCATGTGCTGGACTACGAGATAGTCCGGCGCGCGACCGCCCGCCGCGGCCTTGAGATTGCCCAGCCACTCGTCGATGAATTTCTGGTCCATCGTGTCGAACACGACGAGCTTCTCGTCCGCGACGAGATAGGAATTGTAGGCCATGCCGTTGGGCACCGCGTACTGGCCTTCGAAAAGATCGATCTTATGATCGTTGCATCCGATATACTTGATGTCTGCGTTCATTTCAACAATTCGTCGAGCATGGCGGCGATCAGCGTTCCGCTTTGCTCGAGCGACCTTTCGCTTACGTGTTGCATGGTATCTTCCGGCGTATGCCAGTGAGGATATTCGAAATCGATGAGGTCGATGGCGGGGAAGCCGGCCTCCGCAAACGGCACGTGGTCGTCGGTGACCTTGCTTTCGAGGCGCGAAACCTTGACCCCGCAGCGCTTGCCCGCCTTGAGCGCCATTTTGGCGAGCGACTCGTCGCAATTGCCGGGAACGGTGATGGCAAGATCGTCGTCGCCCAGCATGTCGAGCACGATCACGGCCTTGACCTTGAGTCCCCGGCGGCGTAGCGTCTGGGCGGCATGCCGCGCGCCCCAGAGTCCGTCGTCCGGTCCGTAGGCCTTCATGCTCTCCTCGCCGTCGGTCCAGACGAACATGACGTTGCAGGAGGGAAGCTTGTCGCCGTGCCAGGTCTGGAGCATTTCGCCGAGCGCGATGAGGAGCCCGGTGGTGGACGCGCCGTCGTTGGCGCCGGGGCAACCGGTGCCCGGCTTGGTGTCGTAATGGGAAACGAGCACCACCCATTCCGCGTCGTTGCCCACCTTGAATTCGGCCGTCAGATTGACCATATTGCGCCGGCCGAACGGCGTATCGGCCCAGAAAGCGTCGCGGCGCACGTCGAGTCCGGCGGACGAGGCGGTGTCGAGGAGCCAGTTGGCGGCGAGCCTCCCCCGGACCGTGCCGGCGTCGCGGGGAGAATGGTTTTCCGTCAGATCCCGGGCGTAATCATAAGCAGAAGCCGCGTTCCTCCCGGTGAAGGACAACGCGGCGGCCAATAGCAACGGGAAAAACATCGTCAATTCACGTCCAGACCGATCATGCGGATGACCCGGTCGAGATCGTCATTGTCGAAGAAGTCGATTTCCAGGACGCCCTTGGTGTGCTTGCCGTTGAGGTGCGTGACCCCGCTCGTCAAGCGTACCGCGCATCCGAGATGGCGTTTGAGCTTGTCGGCGAGCGAACGCACGTAGCCTTCGGGGATGTCGGGGATGCCGGCCTTCTTCTCCGGCACCGGCGTGCGCATGCGCTCGATGCGCTTTTCCAAGGCGCGTACGGAAAGCTTCTGGTCGATCACGTCGCGAGCGAGCAGGATGCGATCCTTCTCGTCCTCCAGTCCGAGGAGCAGCTTGGCGTGGCCCACCGACAAAAGCCGCGTCTCGATGAGTCCGCGCACTTCCTCCGGCAGCTCCAGCAAACGAGTGGCGTTGGCCACGGTGGCGCGACCTTTGCCCACCTTCTCGGCCACTTCCGCCTGGGTCAGATTGAAACTGTCCTGCAGCGTCTTGTAGCTTTCGGCCTCTTCGATGGGATTGAGATCCTCGCGCTGGAGGTTCTCGGTGGCGGTCATGATGGCGGCCGTCTGCGCGTTGGCCTCCACCAGCGTCACGCGAATCTTGTCCCAGCCGATGCGCTGCGCGGCGCGAAGCCGGCGTTCGCCGCAGATGAGCTCGTAGCGACCGTGCTCGTTCTTGCGGACGGTGGGCGGCTGGATGAGCCCGTTGTTTTGCAGGCTCTCGGCCAGTTCCTGGAGCTCTTCTTCCTTGAATTCGCGGCGCGGCTGGTAGGGGGAGCGCTCGATCTCGACGATCTTCAGCTCCAAGGGAGTCCCGCCGATGGCCGGAATCGGCTTGGAAAGCACCGGCGCCGCCGTCTCCGCGGCCGGAGCGGCCAGAAGACCGTCGAGGCCGCGGCCCAAGCCGCGACCTTTTTTGGCGGAAGACACCGGAGCCTTCTGGGCCTTCTTCAAAAACTTATTCACCGAAGTAGCCGTTTACGATCGGAAGCGCCTTGATCTTGTTGTCAACGATGATGTTGATGAGACCGATCTGCAGACCCTTGGGGCATTCCTTGGCAAAGTTAAAAAGACCGATCTGGCAACCGGTGAGATAGTCGGTTTCGTTGAAGATGCCGGCGATCTGGCACCCCTTGACCTCGGTGGCCAGGTTGACGCCCGCCGCCATGGTAAGACCCGTGGTCTTCTCCTTGTTGCAGGTGGCCACGAACGCGGCCTGCACGCCTTCCATCTCTTCGCCGATGGCCAGCGCCAGTTCGACGTCGATACCCTGGAAACGACGCTGATAGGAGATGGAACCCAGCTGGACGCCGGCGGTTTCGCCGCCGCTCACGTTGGCGAGCAGCGTGGCGCGAAGGCCGTACGCATCGTCTTGGCACCAGGTGAAGAGACCGGCCGCGTCCACACCGTACATCTCGTCACGGTTGAGGTTGGCGCCGAACGGAGTGAAGTTGATGCCGTACACCTTGGGGGCGTCGGTGTAGAACAGGCCCAGCGCCACGCCGCGCACGTCCCACATGTGGCTGCCGTAGGGGAAGCTCACGGGCGAAGCCAGACTGAGCAGCACCGGGGTGTAGCCCACCGCGCCGCCGGAAACGTCCTCGGCTTCCTGCGCGAACACCGAACCAGTCGCCAACGCGAGCGACAGAACCAGACTTTTTGCGATACGATTCATGTTTACTCCTTCTTGAGCATTTTTAAAGTGTTTCAGTGTATTATATCATATTTCGCCGGCAAAAGTCAAGCCCTAATTTAGCAGACCTCGCGCGGAACGTAGTGCGTGTGCAACACGTGGTGCGCGGTTTCGCTGCCGGGCTTGCCCAGGAAATCGGCGTATATCTTCTTGATGGAAGGATTCTCGTGCGATTTGCGGATGGTCTTGGCCTCGTTGTTGCGATAGAGCGCGTCGGCGCGCAGTTTGGGCACGTTGACGAAGTTGCGGATGGACGCGGGCACCTGCGGCTGGCCGCCGCCGTTGACGCATCCGCCCGGGCAACACATGATTTCCACAAAGTGCCAAGGGGCGGTTCCCGCGCGGATCTGGTCCATGATCTTGCGGGCGTTGCCGGTGGAGGAGGCAACCGCCACCTTCACTTCCATGCCGGCCACGTTGTAGGTGGCCTCCTTGATGCCCTCCTGGCCGCGAACCTCGTGAAACTCCGGACGCGCCAGCGTTTCGCCGGTCAGGGTTTCCACCGCGGTACGGAGCGCCGCTTCCATCACGCCGCCCGTCGCGCCGAAGATTACGGCCGCGCCGGTTGATTCGCCGATGGGATCGTCGAAGGTTTCGTCCGGGAGCGACCGGAAATCGAGACCCACCCGCTTGATCATCCGCGCGAGTTCGCGGGTGGTCAGCACGTAGTCCACGTCCTTGACGCCGGCCGCTTCCTGGCCGTCGCGCCCGATTTCGAACTTCTTGGCCGTGCAAGGCATGACCGAAACGGACACGATGTCCTTGGGGTCGATGCCGGCCTTCTTGGCGTAGTAGGTCTTGGTGACCGCGCCCTGCATCTGCTGGGGCGACTTGCAGGTGGAAAGGTGGGCGAGCTGGTCGGGGTAGTAGTGCTCGCAATACTTGACCCAGCCCGGCGAGCAGGAGGTGATCATCGGGAGCACCCCGCCCGTCTTGACGCGTTCCACGAATTCGTTGGCCTCCTCCATGATGGTGAGGTCGGCGCCGAAGTCGGTGTCGAACACCTTGTCGAAGCCGATGCGCCGGAGCGCGGCCGCCATCTTGCCCTCGACGTCGGTGCCGATGGGATAGCCGAACTCTTCGCCCAGACCCACGCGCACCGACGGCGCGGTCTGCACCACCACGTGCTTCTTGGGGTCGGCGATGGCCGCGAGGACCTCGTCGATGTAGCTCTTTTCGTACAGGGCGCCGGTGGGGCACACCGCGATGCACTGGCCGCAGCTGACGCAGCTCGTCTCCCCGAGGCCGCGCTCGAACGCGCAACCGATCTGGGTGTTGAAGCCGCGATTGTTGGCGCCGATGACGCCGATCTGCTGGATGTTGGTGCACATGCTGACGCAGCGGCGGCAGAGAATGCACTTGGAGTTGTCGCGATCCATGTGCACGGCGGAATCGTCCACGGGCGGCAGGTGCTGCGCGCCCTTGAAGTGGTCCTCGTCGTCCATGTTCATCTCGTGACAGAGCTCCTGCAGCTCGCACTTGCCGTTGCGCACGCAGGAAAGGCACTTCTTGTTGTGGTCGGAGAGGATGAGCTGGAGCGTGCGACGGCGGGCGTCGAGGACGCGCGGCGTGTTGGTGAGCACCTCCATGCCCTCCTTGACCGGCTGGGCGCAGGCGGGAACCAGCGAATTGCCGCGGGGGCCTACCACCTCCACCATGCAGATGCGGCAGGAGGCGATTTCGTTGACGCCTTTGAGATAGCAGAGCGTGGGCACCTTGACGCCGGCTTCGTGCGCCGCCGCCACGATCTTCGTGCCTTTGGGCACGCTCACGCTGATTCCGTTGACCTTGAGATTTACCATATCCATGTTGAAATTCCTTTCCTTAGCCCTTGCTGATGGCGCCGAACTTGCAGTTGCTCATGCACGCGCCGCACTTCAGGCACTTGACCTGGTCGATCTCGTGCGGCTGGCGGATGGAGCCGGAAATGGCCACCGCCGGGCAGTTGCGGGCGCACATCGTGCAGCCTTTGCACTTGGTCTTGTCGATGGTGTACCGGACCAGCTTCTTGCAGACGCCCGCGGGGCACCGCTTGTCCACGATGTGGGCGATGTATTCGTCGCGGAAGTACTTGAGCGTGGACACCACCGGATTGGGCGCCGACTGCCCCAGGCCGCAGAGCGAATTCTGCTGGATGTGCGAGCAAAGCTCCTCGAGCTTGTCGAGGTCCTCCATCGTGGCCTGGCCCATGGTGATCTTGTTGAGGATGTCCAGCATGCGCCGGGTGCCGATGCGGCACGGCACGCACTTGCCGCAGGATTCGTCCACCGTGAACTCCAGGAAGAACTTGGCGATGTCCACCATGCAGGTGTGCTCGTCCATGACGATGAGACCGCCCGACCCCATCATGGAGCCGATCTTCTTGAGCGAGTCGAAGTCCATCTTGACGTCCAGGTGGTCCGCCGGAATGCAGCCGCCGGAAGGTCCGCCCGTCTGCGCCGCCTTGAACTTGCCGCCGCCCGGAATGCCGCCGCAGATGTCGTACACCACCTCGCGGAGCGTGGTGCCCATGGGCACTTCCACGAGACCCGTGTTGTTGATCTTGCCGCCCACCGCGAACACCTTGGTGCCGGTGGAACCCTCGGTGCCGATGGCCTTGAACCAGTCCGCGCCCTTGAGGATGATCTGCGGAATGTTGGCGTAGGTTTCGACGTTATTGAGGAGCGACGGCTTCTGGAAGAGGCCCTTCTCGGCCGAACGCGGCGGCTTCTGGCGGGGTTCGCCGCGATTGCCCTCGATGGAGGTCATGAGCGCCGAACCTTCGCCGCACACGAAGGCGCCCGCGCCCAGCCGGAGCTCGATGTCGAAATCGAAGCCGGTTTCGAAGATGTTCTTGCCGAGGACGCCCAGCTTGTGCGCCTGGTCGATGGCGATCTCGAGGCGCTGCACCGCGATGGGATACTCGGCGCGCACGTAGATGTAGCCGTGATGCGACCCGGTGGCGTAGCCGGCGATGGTCATGGCCTCGAGGATCACGTGGGGGTCGCCCTCCAGCACCGAGCGGTCCATGAACGCGCCGGGGTCGCCTTCGTCGGCGTTGCAGATGACGTACTTGGGCGTTTCCTTCTGCTGCGCGGCGAGGAGCCACTTCTTGCCGGTGGGGAAGCCGGCGCCGCCGCGACCCCGGAGGCCCGAATCGATCATCGTCTGGACGATTTCCTCGGGCTTCTTCTCGTTCAGGCAGCGCCACAGCGCCTCGTAGCCGTCGCGGGCGATGTACTCTTCGATGTGCAAGGGCGAAATGTGGCCGCAATTGCGCAGCGCCAGGCACAGTTGCTTCTTGTAGAAATTGGTCTCGGCCATCGCCAGGATCTTGTCGGGGTCGGCGACGGTCTCGGGATAGAGGAACTCCTTGACCGGCTTGCCGCCCATCAAGTGCTCGTTGACGATCTTGCCCACCTTGAGCTCGTCGATGTGCGAATAGAAGATGTTGCCGGGCTGGATCACTACGATGGGACCCTGCGAGCACAGACCCATGCAGCCGGTCTTGACCACCTGCACCTTGTCCGCGAGACCCGCCGCCGCGATTTCCTTCTCGAACGCGGCCGTGACCTTGAGCGATCCGGACGACGTGCACCCGCCGCAGCACACCAGCACGCGCGTCTTCTGCGCCATCGCCGCCTGCGCCTCGGCCTTCAACTTCAAAAGTTCTTCCAAAGTCTTCATGGCTCGTTATCTCCCCTTAGTTGTACTTGGCGAGGATGCCGTCGAGCTGATCCACCGTGAGCCGCCCGTAGACATCGTCGTTGATCATCATCACCGGCGCCATGCCGCACGCGCCGATGCAGCGGCAGCTGTCCAGCGAGAACTTGCGGTCGCTCGTGCACTCGCCTTCGCCGATGCCCAGTTTCTTGCGGAGCGCGTCCCAGATCTTGTCGCCGCCCTTCACATAGCAGGCGGTGCCCAGACACACGGAAATGCGATACTTGCCCTTGGGCTGGAGATTGAACTGCGCGTAGAACGTGGACACCCCGTAGATCTTCTCGATAGGGATCCCGGTTCCGTCGGCGATCATCTTCTGCACTTCGATGGGCAGATAGCCGTAAATTCCCTGCGCCTTCTGCATGATGGGCATAAGCGCGCCGGGTTGGTCCTTAAGTTCGGCGATAACCTTCTGAAGTTCCGCCGCCTGCTCGGGGGTGCCGGTAAAAGGCAAAGTCTGACTTTTCATAGTTTATATTATACCGAATATTCGCGAGTTTGTCTAGTAAAAGTTTAAACTTTTTTGTCGGCGGCTACTTGCCCACGCAGAAACGCGAGAAGATGGAGGCAAGGATGTCCGCCGAATATTCCGCCCCCGTGAGCCGTCCCAGCGTCCGCGCGGCGTCGCGCGCGGCGTTGGCGCAGAGGACGGGATCCTCGTGCCAGACAAGGGCCCGCCGCGCCTCCGTCAATAGCGCCGCCTCGCGTTCGGACGGCGTGGGACCCGGATCTGGCGAGCGCTCCAGATGGCTTGCGATGTCGCGCCGGAGCTCGTCCAACCCCTCGCCGGTCACCGCGCTCACGTTGAGCTTGCCCTCGATCCGCCCGAGATCGCACTTGGTGTGGACGTTGCCCGCGAGATCGATCACGTAGTCGGCCGCGGCGATGAGATCGCGGGCGCGCCGGACCCCTTCGCGCTCGATTTCGTCCGCCGTTTCCCTCAGTCCCGCCGTATCCGCCAGCCGAACCGGGATGCCGTCCAGATCGAGATACTCCTCGATCGAGTCGCGCGTGGTGCCGGGAATATCGGACACGATGGCGCGATGACGACCCAACAGCGCGTTCATGAGCGAAGATTTGCCCGCGTTGGGCGGGCCCGCCAACACCACCAGCGCCCCGTCGCGCAACATTCGACCCGTCTCCGCGCGCCGGATTTCGCGCATCAGCGCGTCCGCCAGCGACGCCATCCGGGCGCCGGCCGCCGCCATGAAGCCGTCCGGGAGCTCGCCTTCGTCGATATCGAGCGCATGCTCCAAATCCGCGCTCAGGGCCAGCGCCGTTTCGTACAGCGCGCGATAGACTAGGGATTTTTCGCCGTTGAGCCGTTTCCGGGCGTCTTCGGCCGCGCGATCGGTCTTGGCGTCCACCAGTTCGATGACCGATTCCGCCTCCGACAGGTCCATTTTCCCGTTCAGGAACGCCCGCTCGGTGAATTCTCCCCGCCGGGCCAGCCGCGCTCCCTGCTCCAGACATAATTTCAAAATCTGCCGGGGCACCACCGCCCCGCCGTGCGAATGGATTTCCACCACGTCTTCGCCGGTATAGGAACGGGGAGACTTGAAGGCGAGCACCAGCACGTCGTCCGCCGCGAGCTGCCGGAACCCGAAACGACCGGGCTTTGGCAAGGTCCCTGCGATTTTTTCGCCCACCGCGAAGGCGTCGCAACCGGAAATCCGGATTACCGCCACGCCGCCGCGACCCGGCGCGGTGGCGATGGCCGCTATGGTATCGCCGCCCATCAGCTTTGCTGGGCGCCCCGGAAGAACCGGCGCATGCCGTCGGCTGACTTGCACGCCGCCAGCATGGCGTAGCCCTCGTCGGCGCGCAGCACGCGGCTGATGGAGGACATCAGCTGCAGATACGGCGTCTGCGACTGGGTGTTGGCCAAAGTGAGCACGATTATCTTGACGGGCGACTTGTCGATGGTCTCGTAATCGGGGAGCGACGAGCCGCTGGTGCCGTCGTTATCCAAAATGGCCACCGCGCCGGCGATCGAAGTGACCGACGGATCGCGTCCGTGCGGCACGGCGATGCCGTGGTCGAGTCCGGTGGGCATCGAAGCCTCGCGCCGGAGCACCGCCTCGGTGGCGGCCGCCACGTCCTTGACGTGGTTGGGGTTTTCCTTGGCGATGGCCGCCACGATCTTGCGGATGGCGTCTTCCTTGTTCGCC
Source organism: Kiritimatiellia bacterium (assembly GCA_017542055.1). Classification (GTDB taxonomy): domain Bacteria; phylum Verrucomicrobiota; class Kiritimatiellia; order RFP12; family UBA1067; genus UBA1067. Next base: position 18,919 of record JAFXXW010000013.1, on the reverse strand, counting down.
GCCTTGAAGCTAGGCAGCATCACGAAACCCTGCACGTACCGGAGCACGTTGCGCACCGCGCCACGGGCCACCGACCCGTGCGACTGGGTTTCGCGCAGCAGCTTGCCCATCGTATCCGCGCGCATGGGCTTGCTGATGGATTTGGCCAGATCGTTGACCTGCGAGGCCACCTCCATCCACGCCGTCACCAGCATGGCCTCCTCGGCCTCGCTGCACTGCACGAGAATCCGGCTGCCGCTGCGGCGGATGGACATCTCCATGTCGTCCATGACGACTTCCCAGATGTTCTCCTCCTTGGACAACAGCGACGTGAAGAAGCCCTCGGTCCGGAACTCCGCCACCAGTTTGGTGAGGATGTAGTCCGCCACTTCCGGCGACGACAGCTCGAACGCCGTCTCGCGCGAATCCGAGGCGGACGGGTTGGGCCGGCGCACGCCCCTCGCTTTGGGCGCGAACAGTCCCACCAGCGCCGGCGGCGCCACCACCGTGGTGATGAGCGTCATCATGATGCCGATGCCGAAAATCTCCTGGGTCAAAAAGCCGGCGGAAAGCCCGATGCCGGCGATGATGAGCGCCACCTCGCCGCGCGGCACCATTCCGGCGCCGATCCTGAGCCCGCCCAACGCGTTGAAACCGCAGAACATGGCCGGCACCATGCAGCCCACCACCTTGGCGACCACCGCGAGAATCGTGTAGATGGCGCCGAACAGCAGCACCGGACCCGAACAAAGCTGCGTCACGTCGACCATCATGCCCATCACGCAGAAGAAAATCGGCACCAGGAACGTGTAGACCGGGTCGAGCGACTCCTGGATGGTGTGCTTGAGGTCCGTGCGCGACAGCGCCAGCCCCATCACGTACGCCCCGATGATCATCGCGAGCCCCATGTACTCGAAAATACCCGCGAGCACCATCGACAGCCCGAACGCCATGGTGGAGATGACCACCGGATTCTTGAAGCTGACCTTGAGGAACCTGGCGATATAGCGCGCCGCCAGCACCCCGATCAAGGTGGCTCCCAGCCACACGCCGAACGCCTTGACGGCCACGAGTCCGATATTGCCCCAATCCATTCCTCCGGCCTGTCCGCCGTCGGCCGACGCCAGACTGGTGGCGATGATGCCGTTGCCGATCGCGAGCACGATCAGCCCCAACACGTCGTCGATCACCGCGCCCGCCATGATCGTGGTGCCCTCTTCCGAATCCATCTTCTTCTTTTCCGAGAGGATTCGCGCGGTTATCCCCACGGACGTGGCGGTGGACATGATGCCCATGTAGAGCGGCGCCGCCTTCATCATGGCGCTGGAGAACGGCATCTGCGCGAGTTCCGCGAAGGCGGGGAAGAACTTGGGCAGAAACACCACGGCGCAAACGTCGCCCAGAATGAAGCTGACCACCACGCCGCCCACGCCCACCATCGACCCCACAAACGAGTACTTGAGGAACATTTTTAGGTTCGTCTCGAGTCCCGACAGGAAAAGGAGAATGATGGAAGCGAGCGTGGCGATGCCGTAGAGCGCGGGCGAAGTGACGTCGAACGCCTGCCCTTCGGCCGCGAGCGCCCGCAGCGCCCCGCCGTGGAAAAGCCCTTCCGCGAACATCCCGTCCCCGAAGCCGATGCCGCCCAGCGCCCAGGGTCCGATGACGATGCCGGCCGCGAGTTCGCCCAGAATCGACGGCAACTTGGCCTTTTGCGCCGCCATGCCGCCCAGCTTGGCGGCGAAAATGATGACGCCGATCTGGATCACGAGGAACATCATTTCCTCCGTGCGCGGCAGGCCGAAATTGGGATAGGGCGGCACGACGCCGTGCCCTGCCCAGGCCGCGCCCGCCAACAGCGTCAGCAAAGCGGCCAGAAAGAACTTGCTACTTTTGCTCATAAGGCGAAATGGCCGGGATTTCCAGCTCGGCCGCCGGTTCCACGATTGCCGGCGCCGGCGTTTCCCGATCGGTTTCCGCCGGCGAGCGAGGTATGACCAGAAGCAAAATCCAGGCCACGATGCCGGTCACGAGTCCCACCACCGCGCCGATCTTGATCCAGTCGAAAAACTTGATCGGCTCGTGCCCGTGCTTTTCCAGCAGACCCGACGCCACGATGTTGGCGGTGGAGCCCACCACGGTGATGTTGCCGCCGAAGCACGCGCCGAACAAAAGCGCCCACCAGAGGATGGAATACGTTTCGCTCTGCGCCACCAGATTCTGGATGACCGGGGTGAACGCCGCCACGAAGACGATGTTGTCCACGAACGCCGACCCGAGCGAAGAAATGACGAGCACGAACGGAATCATGGCCGTGGCGCCGCCCTTGACGTGCTCGGTGAGCGTATCGGCGAGATTGCGGGTGATGCTGGGCTCGCCGTTGATCCCGGCCGCGTTGAGCGACCCGGCGATCGCGAAGAGCAGCATGAAGAAGAGGAGCGTCCACCACTCCACGTCCTTCTCCACGTAGTGGCGCGCCCGGTGCGGCCGCCAGATCATCAAAATGCCGGCCACGATGAGCGGCGTCATGATCAGGAAGGCATTGTGGTTCTCCACGCCGCCCAGCGCCAGCGCATGCTCGATCTGATGGTGGAAGGCGATGGTGCACACGGTGGCGAGGAGAATGAAAAGACCCGTCTTGTAGGGAATCTTCAAAGCCGGCCCGAGGCCCATCTTGCGGTGCCGGGCCATCGCCAAGGTCATGGCCCGGATGTCCTTGCGGAACCAGATCACGGTCAGCACCAGCGTTACCATCAACGCCGCGAACGCCACCGGGGTGGCGCCCACCAGGAACTGCGCGAAGGTGAATCCCGCCTTGTTGCCGATGAAAATGCCCACCGGGTTGCCCAGCATGGTGGCGGACGACCCGATATTGGTGGCCATCACCGCCATCAGCACGAAGGGATGCGGACGGAGCTTGAGGGTGTCGCAAACCTGGAAAACGAGCGCCAGCACCACCACGATGGAGCTTACCTCGTCCACCACCGACGCCAGCATCGCCGACAGCACGCACAGGATGAGCGAAAAGCTCACGCCGTTCATCTTCCGCCGGTTGATGATGGTCTGGATGACCCAGGTCAGGAAGCCGAGATCCTTGAGCACGCCCACGATGATCATCATCCCCACCAGGAAGAAGATGATATCGAGTTCCGTGGCCTTGAGGATGGTGTGGAGCGTCATGGCGTGGCAGGCGATCAGAATCGCCACCCCGATGAACGCCGCCGCCACGCGGCGTTCCCAGAAGAAGAGCGTGGTGGAAATCACGCCCGCGAAAACCGCCAGCGTGATCTGCTGGGTGGGGTTGACCGCGAGACCCGCCATGCGCCCGCCGAAAGAAACCGCCAGCACGATTGCCGCCAGCAGCAAAAGTTTGGGATTGAACTTGATCATGATGGATTACTCGCGGAAAATCTTGTTGAGGAAGTTGCTGATGCGGATCAGTCCCACCAGCTTGTTGCCCTCGCGCACGTAGCAGCAGGGCGAACGGTAGCGTGTCATCTCGCCCGCCACCTGGATGGCCGGCGCGTCCGGCTTGACCACGGGGAAATCGTCCACCATGATCTCGCGCAGCCACGTTTTGCGCTCGTTGGCCAGCACTTCCGCGAACGGTTCGAAATTGGCGATGGGCGAAAGATCGTCCATCCAGAGGAGATACTCGGGCAGACACAGCCTGAGCAGTTCGCCGGCGCGCACGATGCCGCGCAGATCGTTGTCGCGGTCGAGCACCGCGATTTCGCTCACTCCGTTCTTGATGATGGTGTCCACGCAAACCTGCAGCGTGTCGGTGTCGTGCAGGAAGAGGAACTCGCGGCTCATGATGTCCGCCGCCGTGATGTACCGCGGCAGATACGCCTTGCCCGATTCGAAAAAGCGGTAGATGTCGCCCGAGTTCGTCATGGCGGCCACCGTGCGCAGCACCTGGTCGTCCTTGAGCGCCGTTCCGAGCGCGCGCAGGATCTGCAGATAGAGGGCCGGCTGGTTCTGCGGAATCAAGAGCAGAAACACGATATGCACGGCCGAACTTTCGCCCGGCCACACGATGCCGCGCTCGCTCGTGGCGATGGTCACCTTGGGCTGCGAAAGCGTGGCGACCCGCGCGTGGGGAACGGCCAGACCGTCGCGAATGACGGTGGAGCCCAGTTCCTCGCGCGCTATCACCGCCTTGTAGGTCTCGTCGTTGGGGACCAGGCGGCGGATCACTTCGTCGCGGGACATCTCCCCGCAGTGGGGGACGATGTCTTCCGCGCTGAAGAAGTTGGTAAGGTGCAGGTCTTCGGGTTTCAAGCCGAATACTTTCTGACGATCGCCTCGTATTCGGCGGCTTGCGCCTCCATCGATTCGACCATCTTGAATTGCGTATGGCAACGGACCAGGTTGTGATCGTCGTACGCGGTGCGGAAATAGGTGTCGCCTGCGAGGTAGTCGGTCAGGAACCGGATGCCGATCGTCATGGTGATGAGCCGGCCGGAGAACGCCAGGTTGGCCAGCTCCGCCTCGTTGAGGAACTTGGCCTGGGCGAGATAGCCCTTGACCAGCGCCTCGAAGTACTCTTTCTTGGAGTAGACCTTGGAAAGATCCTTCTCGTCCTCGGCCGCCGCCGCGGACGAAGTGCGCACCATGTCGCCAAAGTCGTACAGGGCCGAGCCGGGCATGGTGGTGTCGAGGTCGATCACCACGTTGGTCCCGTCGGGCGCCAGCATGACGTTGTTGATTTTGGTGTCGTTATGGGTGATGCGCTCGGGGATTTCGCCCGACTCCATCAGCTTGACGATCTTGGCCGCCTCTTCGCGACGCGCGTCCACCCAGGCGAGCTCCTTGGCCACCAGCGCCTTGCGGCCCTTGACGTCGGCCGCGGCCGCTTCGTCCAGCAGACGCAGACGGTCCACCGTGTTGTGGAACTTGGGGATGATCTCCCCCAGCCGCGGCGCTGGCAGATCGGCGAGATCGTTCTGGAACTTGGCGAACGCCCCCGCCACCAGCTCGGCCTGCGACGGATTGGTCACCAGATCGATCGAGGTGTACCCTTCGAGGAACGAATAGAGCCGCCAGGGATTCTCGTAGCCCTTGACCTCCAGCGAACGGATACCCTTCTTGGCGAGATGCCCGGTCACGCGCAGCACGTTCTCCTTCAGCATGTCCGGAGGAAAGATGTCGGTGTTGACGCGCTGCAGAATGTAGCGCACGCCGCCGGCGGTTTCCACCTTGAAGGTGTCGTTGATGTGGCCCGAGCCGTAGCGCTCGACCGAAGTTTGGTCGGTGACCCCCATGGAGGAGAGGGCCTGGGCCAGCTCCTCCTGGGTGTAGTTGCGGTTGCTCATATTACTTCTTGCCCTTCTTGGCCGGCTTCTTGGCGGCCGCCTTCTTGATGACGGGAATCTGCGCCGCAGCCACGCTCTGGCCGAGACGGCGGAAGTGTTCGTCCGGAACGAAGAGCTCGATCTTCTCGGCCCATTCGGGATAGACGTCCTTGAGCATGGTCTGCGCGGTTTCCAGGATCACGTCGCCGCCGAGGCCGGAAGTCACGCGGCCGAGCAGCATCATGCTGGAATAGTCGTAGAATTCGTTGTACCACGGAATCGCGTGCGCCAGGAAACGGCCGATCTGCACGTACACCTTGAGCGCGCGCTGGTCGCCCTTCTCCATCGCCGCCTGGACCACCTTGAGCCGCTCGGGGAGCTTCATGTCGGCCGGGAACTCGAAACCGTACTTTTCCGCCAGCCAGTTGACCGCCTGCTGGCTGAACGCCATGGCGCCCACGCCCGCATCGCCCGACCACTCGCACTTGGGAGCGTTGGGGTTGAAGTCGACCGGCGCGAAAGCGAGCTCGGTGATACGACCGGTGAGCGCGCCCGAGGGATCGATGTAGCCCACCGCTTCCGAGGAGCCCATCGCCACGCCGAGAATGCCCTTCTTGCCCATCGTGATCATGCCGGCCAAGGCCGAAACGTCGCCGTCGTTGTAGATTTCGAACGGCACGCCCCAGTCGCGCTCGACGCGGAAGAACATGTCCTGCGCCACCGGATACTTCTCCGGATTCTGCTCTTTGATGGCGCGGAAGAGCGAAGCGACGCCCATCTTCTTGCCCACCAGCGTGCCGGCCGTCGATCCGCCGATGGCATCGACGCGCGGAAGCGTGGCGGCCGCCTCCTTGAGACCCGCCGTCAGCTTGGAGTAGTGGTATTCGGGGTCGGGATTGTTGCGCGGATCCCAGGGGAATTCCTTGGAGAAGACCACCTCGCCGTTGTTGAGCGCGGAAATCTTGAAATCGCTGGCGCCCAGGTCGAAACCGATGCGGCAGCCGTCGGCCACGGTCTTGACCTTGGTCAGCGTCTCGTTGGTCTCGGGCATCTTCTTGAGCGGCAGCACCACCGCTTCGACGGGACGGCCGTAGAGATCGGAGAAGAAACCGTAATCGAACTTGCGCGAGCCCTTCTTGGTGTAGGCCTTGGCCACGGGCTGCACCACCGCGTCGGGACCGGCGAGATACAGCTTCCAACCGCCCGCCGACCACACGATGAACTTGGCGATGCGGTCCACCACGTAGCTCACCTTCTTGGCCGCCTGCGGGTCGAGACGCTGGGGAATCGGCAGGTCGTAGCGGAAGATCTTGCCGTCTTCGCGCTCCCAGGCGATCGCCACCACGTCGGCCTTCGCGCCGATGCCGTCGTAGATTTCCCAAAGCGCGCTCATCGGCGCCACGAACTCGTTACAACATTTGCACTTGCATGCCATAGTTAACCTCCTTGTGTGGATTTTAAAAGCTGTTAGGAGATATTATACTAAATTGCGGCCGAGATGTCAAGGATTAAAGCGAACTATTTATCGCCAACTCCACCACTCTCAGCTCCAGATGGCGCTGTCCGTACTCGGAAATCTCCATCCGGAAGAGCACGTCCACCGTCTGCGAACTGTGCGCGCGCAATTCCTCCAGCCGCCCGCCCCGGTTCCACCACATCGCCCGCGGGATGTTGACGTCCTTGAACTCCAGCGCCAGATGACGGCCTTCGCGACCCACTGGCCGCACGTTGCTCAAATACACGTTTCTTAGCCGGAACACCGGCTCTTCGTTGCCCTCGCCGAACGGTTCGAGTTCGTTCAAGGCCGCCGCCAGCTCCAGCGTAAGTTCCTTGCCCTCGATCTCCGCGTCGTACCAGACGGTTTCCGGACTCCTGCCCGCCGCCGTGAGCCTCGCCGCCTGGGCACCGGCCGCCTCGGCGAAAAGACGGCGAAAATCGTCCATCCGCCCCGCCTTCACCGCAAAACCGCCCGCCTGGGCATGCCCGCCGAACGAAGTAAGCGTATCCCCCGCCTCCGCCAAAAGATCGTGGACGTTGAACCCCTCGGGCGCCCGGCAAGACCCGTGTCCGCCCGCGATCACCGCCACCGGACCATCCGGACGCATCTCCATCACCTTGGAAGCGACTATCCCCGCCACCCCCTGGTGACCGCCCGGCAAATCGATTATCTGCGCCGGCGCCCCCGCGACGATCTGCCCCGACGCCTCCGCCAGCATCTGCGCCTCCACCGTCTTGCGCCGGTCGTTGAGGCATTGCACCTCGTAGGCGATGGTCGCCGCCGCTTCCCGGTCGCGCTCCAGCAGCAGTTTCAGGGCCGCCGTGCCGCTGCCCATCCGGCCCGCCGCGTTGATCCTGGGCCCGATCAAAAAACCGAAATCCTTGCAGTCGAGCGTGAGCGGCGTGGTCCGGGCCGCCCGGCGATGCAATTCCTTGAGTCCCGTCGGCGCCAGCGTGCGGAAACGTTTCAGCGCCTCGGCCACCAAAATGCGGTTTTGCCCGGTAAGCGGCATGATGTCCGTCACCGTCGCCAGCCCCGCCATCACCAACAGCGGCCCGCCGATCGCCGGCCCCGCGTAAAGCCCGTCCCGCCGCGCGCGGTCCGTCAGCGCCTTGGCGAGCATGAACGCCACGCCCGCCCCGCACAGATCCCGCAAACTTTCCGGCGCCGCCACTTTGGGATTGACGAGCGCGTCGGCCTCCGCCTGCAGTTCCGCCACGTCCTCGCCCGCGAGGTGATGGTCGGTGATGACCACCTTGACGCCCCGCGCCTTGAGCTGCCGCACGTACTTGAGCGCGCCGATGCCGTTGTCCACCGTCACCACCAGCTTCACCCCCGGATGCTCCTTCAGCATGCGCGCCACCGCCTGGTCGCTCATGCCGTAGCCTTCCGTCAGCCGCTCGGGAATGAACGCTTCGGCGCAGCCCGGACGGATGGCGTTCAACACCGACAGCATGATGGCCGTGGCGCTGACGCCGTCGCAGTCGTAGTCGCCGAAGACCACCACCCCGTCGAGATTGGCGAGAATCTGCTCCACCGCCTCCTTGACGCCCGGCAAATCCTCCGGCGACGCCAGGTTTTTGAGCGAAGGCTTGAGGAATTCGTCCACGCTTTGCGCGTCCTGCCCGCGAAGGGCCAGCACCCGGGCCACAATATCCGCGTGTCCCAGCGCCTTCAGCGACGCAACGCGTCCGGCGTCCGCCTCTTTCTGTCGCCAGACGGACACTTACATCTTCACTTCATGGCACCAGTGGTGGATGTCCGGCAGCGTTCCGTATTGGATACCCTGCACCGTATCGAAAAGTTTCTGGAGATGCGGCCCCACCGCGTTCTCGTCGCTGATCTTGATGACGTCCTCGCCTCGCGTGATTTCCCACACCGGCGTCACCACCACCGCCGTACCGCAGGCGGCCACTTCCGAAAATTCGCGGATTTCCTCGTACGGAATCTTGCGGCATTCCACCTTCCAGCCGAAATCGGCCGCGCACTCCTTGAGCGACAGGTTGGTCACCGAGGGCAACACCGAATGCGAATCGGGCGTCACGTACGTGCCGTCGGGCTTGATGCCCAGGAAATTGGAAGTGGCGAATTCCTCTACGTAGCGATGGGTCTTGGCGTCCAGATACAGCTCCACCGGCCAACCCTCGTGCTTGGCCTTCTCATGGGCGAAGAGCGACGCCGCGTAGTTGCCGCCAACCTTCACGTCGCCCATGCCGTTGGGCGCGGCGCGGTCCCAATCGTCCAGAATGACCGCCCTGACCGGCTTGAGCCCGCCCTTGTAGTAGGCGCCCACCGGCATCACCATGATCATGAACGTGTATTCGTGCGCCGGCGCCACGCCGATCTGCGGCCCCGTGCCGATCAGCAAGGGACGCAGGTACAGGCTGCCGCCAGTCCCGTAGGGCGGCACGAACTCCTCGTTGCGCCGGATCACTTCCTCGGCCGCCTCGATGAACATCTCCACCGGCACCGGCGGCATCACCGTGCGCTGTGCCGTGCGATACATGCGCTTGGCATTCTCTTCGGGGCGGAAAATGACGATTTTGCCGTCTTTCTGCCGAAACGCCTTCATCCCCTCGAAGCATTCCTGCCCGTAATGGAGGCAGCTCGCGCCGATATGCATGGTGATGTAAGGATCTTTCGGAAATTCCGGCTTGCTCCACGCGCCGTCCTTCCAGGTGTAGCGCACATGGCAATTCACGTCGCTGAATCCGAACCCCAGCGAACCCCAATCGATATCGGTCCTCGGCATTGTTTGACTCCCTGTTTGAATTTACGGAATTACGGAAAAGCGGAAGCGGCCACGTCTGCCACGTAGGCCTTGAACGCGTCGCGCACGACGGCGGCCAAATCGGCATACTTGCGCACGAAACCCGGCACCCGCTCGTTCAGTCCCAAAAGATCGTGCATCACAAGCCACTGCGCGTCGCACACCGGACCCGCGCCGATGCCGATGGTGGGAATGGACAAGGCGGCGGTGATTTCCGCGGCCAGTTCCGCCGGAATGCACTCCAAAGTCACCATAAACGCGCCCGCCGCCTCCACCGCCTTGGCGTCGGCCATCACCTTGGCCGCGGCCTCGCGCGTCTTGCCCTGCTTCTTGAAGCCGCCGTACACGTTGACGCTCTGCGGCTGCATGCCCACGTGCGCCAACACCGGAATCCCGCTCTCCACCAGCCGGCGGATGAGCAGGCAAACCTCCACCGAAGCGCCCTCCAGCTTGACGGCGTCCGCCCCGGCCTTGATGCACTTGACGGCGTTTTCCACCGCCCGGTCCTGACCCGCCTGGTACGTGCCGAACGGCAGATCCGCAACCACCAAAGCGTCTTTGGCGCCGCGCGATACCGCCCCCACCGCCCGGAGCGTATCCTCCAGCTCCACGTTGAGCGTGTTGGCGTAGCCGAGGACGTTGTTGCCCATCGAATCGCCCACCAGGATTATCGGCACGCCCGCCTCGTCCGCCAACCGCGCGAAGGCCGCGTCGTAAGCGGTCACGCAGCCGAGCTTCGTCTTGCCCTTGGCTTCCGTTACGGTCTGCACTGTCCAGCGTTTCATGGTGACTGAAAATCTCCTTAATGGATGTTGCCGCGCGAGGGATGGCTCTTCGCCTTGGGCTTTTCCAGCTTGAGGAACGTGGCGAATTTCATGGCCTCGGCCGGAATTTCCGCGCCGGTGGTGTCCGGCATGTCCTCGAGGTCCGGCCGTTCGGCATGGGTGTGGTGGAACTTCGTTTTCGGATTGACGATTTCCCGCAGCCGCGCCTTGAATTCTTCCAGCCCTTCGCGCGTTTCGCAGCTGACGCAAATGGGATCGACGCCCGCTTCGGCCTTGAATTCCGCGAGATTGCCCCTGGCCGCCTCGGTGTCGAGCTTGTTGGCCACCACCAGCGCCGGCCGACCGGCGAGCTCGATGGAATATTCCTCCACTTCCTTCTTGAGGACGAGATAGTCCTCCCAAGGCTTGCGGTTGTCGGTGCCGGCGAGGTCGATGACGTACACCAACACCCGGCTCCGTTCCAGATGCTTCAAAAACGCGAGTCCCAACCCCACGCCCTTGGCCGCGCCCTCGATGATGCCCGGCACGTCCGCGAGGCGAATCTTGGCGTAGTCGCCGTAGACCACGGTGCCCACGATCGGGTTGAGGGTGGTGAAAGGATAGGACGCGATTTTCGGCGTGGCGCTGGAAAGCGCCGAGAGGAGCGAACTCTTGCCCGCGTTGGGGAACCCCAAAAGACCCGCGTCCGCGATCGTCTTCAGTTCCAGGCGAAGCCGCTTTTCTTCCGCTTCGCCGCCCGGGGTGTGTTCGGTGGGGGCCTGGTTGACGCTGCTCTTGAAGTGGACGTTGCCGAAGCCTCCCGCCCCGCCCTTGGCCACCACCACCTGCTGGCCGGGTTCCGTGATGTCCGCCAAGAGAAGGCCCGTGTCCGCCTCGTACACTTCCGTCCCCAGGGGAACCGGCACCACCAGGTCTTTCCCGCGCTTGCCGTACATCTTCTGCCCCTGGCCGGGAGCGCCGTCCTGCGCGAAGCACTTGGGGTCGTAATAGAGCGACAGGAGCGAATTCACGTGCTCGGACGCCTTGAGGACCACATCGCCCCCGCGTCCGCCGTCGCCCCCGTCAGGCCCGCCGAACGCCACCAGCGCCTCGCGCCGAAAAGACATTGATCCGTCCCCGCCTTTGCCGGAACGGACCAATATTTCGACTTGATCGATGAAAGACTTGGCTTTCATCGCCGGTCGTTCAGCCTTCTACGATCGTGACGACCTTGCCGTCCTTGACAAACTTGACCGTGCCGTCCTTCAACGCGAAGAGCGTGAAGTCGCGACCCTGGCCGACGTTCTTGCCGGGATGGATCTTGGTGCCGCGCTGGCGGACGATGATGGAGCCCGCCGTGAGTTTCTGACCGTCGTAAGCCTTGACGCCCAAGTACTTGGGGTTGGAATCGCGACCGTTGCGTGCCGATGCTGAAGAAGCCATTTCTATTCCTCCTTAAGCGATAGCCTTGACCGTGGCGACCGTGATTTCCTGGCGATGACCCACCAGACGGCGCGAACCTTTGCGACGCTTGGCCTTGAAATTGACCACCTTCTCGCCGCGCTTGTTGCCGTCGATCGTGAGCGTTACCTTGGCGCCTTCCACGTAGGGAGCGCCAACCTTGAGCGTGGTACCATCGCTGATGGCACACACGGTGTCGAGCACGACGTCCGTGCCCGCTTCGGCCGGGAGCTTTTCAATCTCGACCCTGTCGCCCGCCTTGACCAGCAACTGCTTGCCGCCGGTGGCGATTACTGCGTATGCTTCCATTTTCTTTTGCCTTTCTTGCCTTGCCATCCTTGTGGAAACTCTTCCACGAATGGCTAAGTGAAGTGGTATTATATCATATTTCCGCCCCAAAAGTCAATAGGAAATTGCAAAAATCTTCCTTCCCCGCCCCATTGGCCATTGGTACTGGCATTGGCAACACTTCCACATTTCCACCTTCCCCAACTCCCATTGTCAATTGGAATTGGCACTGGCAACACTTCCACATTTCCACATTACACAAAAGTCTGAAGGAAGCCACCAGTGACAATCTCGCGACCATCCGGACTGATGCTGAGCCCTCAGACCTGTCCATGAGGAAGCCTGCACTGTGGAAGGTCGCCACTGTGCCGCCAATTCGGCACTCGCGGTGCAGCCGGGCCCCATGAACACCGCATATTATATCATATCCGGCCTCATTGTCTATTCCTAGACGAACAGTCTATATTATATCATATTCCTAATAGACAAGACCCAACTGACACACAAGCATAACAGCCAATGCCACCAATAATGTTCTCATCTCAAAACATCCTTTCTGTTAATCCGCATTGTCACTTGATTCATTAGCCAATTCTGCCAATTCGTCCGCCGACAAAAGCTTGCCTTTACGAACAACCTCACCATCAGAAGTCATCCACAAATCATACCATCTCGCGCCAAGCGGCTCCCCGTTTTCGTCGTAAAGATATGTTTTCTTTCCCGTCACCATAATCGTGCCGTCCGGCTGCTCAATAGCGCTACAACCGTCCATTAGTGCACAAAAAGAGTTGTCGCGCAAATCAAAGCGGCAGACGACATCCCACCATGCGCTGCATGATGGATCGCAAACCATCCAAATATAGCTTCCATCCTTTGACACGCTGGCTTTAACCACTTTATAACAACTGCGAAGATCGCTCGCCTGCATGTTGCCCCAATCGTCCATGCCATCGGCCTTCTTCCAATCGCCACCTGTCGTCATCAACAGCCGCCATTCTATAGCCCCGTCCGCCTTGCGCCGCTTCAGAAAGAGTGAATTGCGGAATTCCCAATCATCCCTCCGCTCTGGCTCTGCATTGAAGGCAACGTCCGTTTCCGTTTCGCCTGCATAAAGCGAAATACCGCCCTTTTCGTAAAGCAGTTCGGCATTCGCCGGTTCCGCCTTGTACGGCGTCCCCAACTCCACCACCAGATCGCTCCCTTTCGGCGCATACCGGCAACCCGCTATGCTTGCCGCAACACCAATGATTAACAGCAGCACCCTTTTATGAAACATCATCGCGAATTCTCCGGTATTCATGTTTTATCTTTCGAAACGATTGCATCGACCTTGCCGTTAGCTTTTTATCAGCAGCACCCCGCTTTTACGCCTTTTATTATCGTCTCGGAGTAGTCAGAGACATTGATTTCCTGCTTCATGGCTTTTGTATTTAGTTAGATTATAGTCAAAATATTACAAACCTGGCGAAATCTTCGCTTATATCAGTAATCCTTACTCGATTACACCAATTCTCAAATCGTTTTCTAGCCATATCCATAATTTCACGCCAATAACTCTCCAGAATTTTTATACGATCTGCGTCCGATTCTAAATTGGAATCAAGAAATCCAACTTTTATTCCTGCATTCTCAATATAACGCCTAAATATTTCGAATGGACCTTCTTTGACTTTTTGATCCCTAATATTTTCTGCTTGCCTACAGGATTCACTATCAAGATCACTGCCGACAATATGATGTCTCAAATCCGCATAAAGCTGCGCTAATGATTCAATGCCAGTATAAACTTTAGGATTTATACTGGGCTCACCTAATCGATATCCAATTTCACATAGATACTGACTATGAAATGTTGCGGTATTCGAGTTTGTCAATAATTCTTTTCTCATGGCATTCACGACCCTACCCCAATGACACGAATTCAGAAAAACATCTTGCTCGTTTAAATCTGCAGCACACGAAATACGATTCGTTATGGCATCAGCCTCTGCCACCAACATCGCCTGAGGCAATAAAAATTCCTTTATTTCAAGTTCGCCTGAAAAGAATTCGATTTTATCCCTAACATCTGAATGCGGAAATTTTGAATGTCCCATATACAAGTGAATATCATACTGTACCGCCCGGAGAATCTCCTTTGCGGCATTTCCCCAACTCATATTTTCTCTATTAAGAAAATCTCGTGCATCATTAAGCCAATTCATTATAAATTGCAGATTGCCCATGATCTCCTCTCGGTTTAATTGTGAATTATATGATCGATCAAACTTGAGTTTTACTTTTCCGTTTTACGAATATCTTTTAGTCAACATTCTGCCGTGCTTTCTTTCTCGCTATAAACTTTTGCTACTTCTGAATCGCAACAAGTCATAGTGTAGATTCCCATCCAGCCTCAATCCACGGCTATATTTTAAAGTCAGCTGACCATTACTAACAAATCCGGCTACGGCAAAACGTTTGCGAACAGTCGGCTTCCCAATTATTAATTCATACGCAATCTCAACTTGATCTTTTTCATTTAAGTTCACATAGTCATATCCTGTATCGCACTTCCACAGCATCTTATATTCGGTTGGAAATTCTATGCGATTTTTCACTTTGCAAGGCAACAGAACATTTGTGTTTTGTTTTTGGGTTGCCAAACGGAAGTCGATAGAAGCTCCATAAGGCAAATCAAACGAATCGCAATAATTGATTTTGTGGGAATCAAATGTGGCACAAAAAATTTGCTTTTTATTTAAGGTGACATAAATAGCCCTTAACACGCAATCATGCCAATCAGAAAAGACAACTGAATTTCGCAAGACAAGATTCCACCTTTCTTCTGGCAATAAAAATTGCCTATCATCTTTTACGACCTCAAATTTCACAAAACGAAATGCCATTTTTACAAACAACCATATCAACGGCTTGCGAAGTAAAGGGAGAATCATAGAAATTTGCATCCCAATTTCATTTCTTCTTCATGCCTCCACAAACATTAAACAATATAGCCATTTCATCGCCTAACACGCCACAAGACGCGCAATAGACCAAGCCCTGCGAAACCGGCAATGTACCCAAGCAGAATATGCCCTGCAATTTTTGCAAGATACGTCCCAAGCAATATCAGCGCAATGAAGAGCACAACGCCCAGAACTCGTGCACCTACAGAATACTCGACTTTCTGTCCTGCCTGCACATTCACAGTCTGCGAGGCTACATCAATTTCAGTTGGTGCCGCCTTGCCACCGTTCTCAAAATACTTTTCCGCCTCCGTCATCTTTGGATCTCCTTTCTTGACAATCTTTACCGTTGCGTTCACCTCTCCAAAGTCTCGACGAATGAAGACATCCTCTTCGTCTATCCGCGACAGATCAACGCCTTGTGCTATGCCGCCTTCAGTTCGCATATCTGTCAATGGCACATCAAAGGAATACTTGTAATCGTGCGACTGCTGACACATTCCATCAGATGACAGAATCGCACCCAAATTTACCTCGTCTATTTTATCGCGGTCCAGCCACGTTACTGTAATGTATGTGGCATCCCTCCCTTTGAAATCCCACGCCTTTGCACTTGCGCAACGAATGAGAAACACACGCCTTCCAACAGCCACGATTCCCTCGTAGCCCTTGTCTCCAGCATCAAAATTTGGAAGCGATCCAAGCAACCGACGGCACTTGTCGAGCTCGGCAAAATCTATCGCAGACTTGTCGTAAAACCACGACAAGCCTTTTTCGGCGGTGTATGTGGCAAGATGGAAGGTCATATATCACGCGCTTCTATTAGCTTGTTCGCTTCTGTATAAAGTATTCGAGAGAGTTGCAAATTGGCGGGCTGTCCAATACCATGCTCGGCCATATATCCCAATGCAATTTTGACCTCCGCCTGGCAATACGGCATTGCCAGCAATAGCAACTCTCTTGCTTTGTCAACTTTCACCTTCTTGCCATCAAGACCAAGCAAAAGAACTATTCCGCGATAATATTGTATGTATGGATTGTTTGTATTCGAAATGCGCATCGCCGGAATCCATTGTTCATTATAGAAAAGATTGAGTGCCTTACATACCAAAGACCTATTTATATGGCGCGAAAGCAATATTACAGCCCAGAAGATGATTACTAATCCAAGGCAAGATGCCGCTGTGGCATAAGCATCAGCCTTGTAATGATATTCCCACCATTTGTCACAATGCTTATTGCACCAATCGTAATCCATTTCGCCACCATCCTTGAGGCAAGATTCCGTAGAGTGTCTATAATGTGGCGATGCCTGTTCAAATTTCCGATACGAGTGATAACTAAGAATAGCAATGCCGGAAAGACACACACTCATCACAAGAGATGTTAAACAGCGCGACAACACACTCGAATGTTTAGGGGCGGCAAGGCAAATCTTATTTTGCAAATGACGTAACGGATGATTGCCGAGAATATATCTAGTTTCTTGCTTTCCAACCTCCACCAATTGTTCAATGATGATTTTGTCGACACCATATTCACTATCAGCCCTATCAACGACCGACACCAAGCACCACGGCACATCTGAATGGTCGTGACCGATAAGGTCGATTGACTTCGGCGAGAAGGTGGAGAGGTCAAGTCCCGCATCGCGATAGCGATCAACCTGAGTGAATAGAAGTCTGATCCGTGGCTTTGATTCGAGCCGTTTCAACAACTTCAAACATTCATTCGTCACCCACACCGCATCAAGATTGCGTAGGTTATTGCGTAGATCCATCCCGTCTGCAAGGTTGAAGAGCACAAACACATCCTCCGCCTCCTTGATTGCGCCAAGGAGCGCGTCTATCTCCGGCTTGTTGCTTGCCACTTTCTGTCGAAACGCCTCTGGGTCGCGTTCGTCCTTCTCGTCAAGGAATGCGAGGCGATAGATTTCGCCGGGATAGTCAAGTATGGCTATTTCGCCGAGATCGTTTCCCTTGTACTCCGCCTGCCAGCGAAGTTCTCGAAGGTCTGCCGTCTGACTCGGGAAGTCGCCGTCGAGCGTGTCAGGCAATGTCTTCAGGAACCTAAACGAATCACGGCTTAATGGCTTCAGATACCAACCTTCCTCTTTGTGGCTCTCAAATGCTCGCGCAAGGGCCACCGTCAGGGTCGTCTTTCCCGATCCCTCCACACCAAGAAAAACTGTCTTACTCATTTCATCTCTCCTTTTTGATTCATAGCAGAACTATTCCATGTACTGTAGTTCTGCATGTTCCACCTCTATCTCCATCAATTCCATCCCAGCCGCTAAACCATGCGCTCGGTCTTGTCATTAGCCATCATCGCGCTCGCCTAATGACATAGTAGCCGCCGGTCTTGCGGCTGCCGCGATGTTCGATCTTGCCCGATTTGACCAGAGCGGCGATGGCGCGTTTGACAGTGGCCATACTCTGCGAAACGACGGAAGTCAAGTAGGCAAGTTGCGTCCCGGGATGCGTCTCAATAAGCCGCATCAGTCGCTCGTTTAATGGCTCATTTAATGGCTCAATCGCGCCATCAGAAAAGACTCCGTTGAGCAGATATCGCGTCTGCGGACCATCATTAATCACAACTGCAGCTCCGCTAGCTGAGAGCTCCGCAAGATCCCGCTCTGCCGAACGCTTCGACACCTTCGCCATGCGCATCCACTTGGCGGCCGAGAGTCCGGATTTCACTCCTGCCTCTCCATCCTCGAACATCCGCAGGATTACCTTCTTCGACCGCGCCGAAAAACCGGCTTCGTACTTCGTGAGATACGCACTCTTGGCGGCTATGAACTTAACCGCCGACACGAAATCGTTGATGGCTTCGGTCAAGATGGGAATGAAGAACGCCGCCCAATTCGTCCAGTCCAGCGAGCGCGACGCCGCATTGATTTCGTCGTAATAGGCGACGCGATGGCGGGCGATGACGGTAGAAACAGGCAACACGATGGGAAGTCCAAGTCCTTCGGCGAGCGTCTTGGCGACAAGCGCACGGCCCACGCGACCATTGCCGTCCTCGAAGGGATGGATTACCTCAAAGTGCGGATGGAGCATCGCCGCCTTAAGCGCAACCTCCACCGGTTTTTCCGCCGGATTCCTCCACATCTCAAGAAAAGTGCGGATTTCACCCGGCACCTGTTCGCTCGGCGGCGCTTCGTAGCGGATTTCGACCTTGCCGTCGGCATGTCGGCGAATGACCCTCATCGGCTCGGCGTGATTGCGGAAATCGCCAATGGCGATCGCATCCTCGCGGCCGGACAGCAACGCCCGGTGCCACTGCTTGAGCATCGCTTCGGTGAGGGGCTTGTCCCAGTCGCTACGCACGGCAAGCACCATCTGCGCCACGCCTTCCGCCCGGACATCTTGCGTAAATCCAGTAGGCGCGTACGCGACCCCGAGGACCTTGCAAATCGACGACATCACCACGCTTTCATCGACATTCACGCCTTCAATGGCGCTAGTCTTGACCGCCTCCTGGGTAAGCGCGCGAGCGACCGCTTCGAGATCGTGCGGCTTTTTGAGGAAATTCCGCGCTTTCGACAATGCGTCCTTAAACGCCACAAGTTCATCCTTGAGCGCGGCCCGATCAACCGTAGCATTCGGCCATCCTGGTTGCTGCCAGGCGAAGTTCATGTCCATATACCTCCCCCGACCACCACTAGTGGTGTCGTTACGGAAAACCTCTCGAACATACTGATATTATATCATATTCCCACCCGAAAAGCAAGGGAAAAGTGAAACTTTAATATCCACGCCGCCACCCCCAAGAAAAAAGTTCATTTTACCTCTTGACTTTTGGTCCGGAAATATGATATAATATTCGCATCCTAGGAGTAGTATACCCTCGTACAGTCGTGCGGGGGTTTTTTGTTGCCCAGGATACGCTACAATTGTTTTTCGTGGAGGGAC
>JAFXXW010000012.1 GCA_017542055.1 Kiritimatiellia bacterium | reverse complement strand
GATTACAATCGGACCGGAGCCGATGATCAATACCTTGTTCACGTCATCTCGCTTCATTGCGCCGCATACCTTTCTTGGAAAATAAAATCGATTGTCTAATATTATACCATAAATCAGCAAAAAACGCAAGCCCTTCGCTTGCGTTTTAGTGCCAAAAGCGAAAAGCCCGCCAGCATCAGCAACCCCGACGAAGGTTCCGGGATGGTGTTTTGGACCGTCACATGCGTTGATGCGGTAGACCAAAGATATGATTCGGTACCGTCACCAAAGGTAAACGCATCGTTCGTTTTGCCTTTTGCACCATAAATTACATAATCAGCCTCGCTCGGAAAGGTTGCCGTATTGAACAATGCCAAATACGCGGTAGTTGCATTGGAGTCGACGTTAATGGTATTATTACTTGTTTTTTCGGTTATAACTCCCTGATAAAGTACGTCTTTGGTCGGCACATCGCCCAGATTACCGCTCCCGTCGCTAAACATGTTGTTGAAGCTGGCGACGGGAAAACTATTATAATCTATCACCATCAAATAGTAACCCATGTCGAACGGACGTTTAGATTCCTCCACCCAGTACTCCACCAGGTTGTAGTTCACATACACTGCCTGGGACAGTAGCGGCATAGCCATAATCGTGAGCAATGCAACCATTTTCTTCATAGCAACCTCCTTATAGATCGTATGGCGGGGGCGACACCCGCGCCTCGAAATCCTCTTGCGTCCATACCCGGTAGCGCTCCTCGTCCCGCACCGCCAGATACTCCCGGTAGCCCTCGCGCCAGATCATATACGCGATCAGCAGCCTTACGAGCCCCCAGCTGCCGCCGCTCAAGATGGCGTTAAGCCCGGAAAGCCCCAACCAAATCGCCACCGCGCGACCCACCCACATGGCAATCAAGGTGGCCTTTTCGCGCGTAAAGAAAATCCGCATCGTCGACCGGAAAATGCGTCCCCCGTCCATCGGAAAGCCCGGCAATAGATTGAACGCCCCCAGCATCACGTTCATCCACCCGAGATAATAGAACATGCCGATCAACCACCGGTTGTTCGTGGGCACGGTCGCAAACAGCACGAACCCCACGCCCGCCAGCATAAAGCTCACCAGCGGCCCCGCGATGGCGGTCAAAAACTCCTTCCACGCCTTTTTCGGCAGCGCAATCAAGCTCGCGCACCCGCCCAGGAGCGAAATCGTGATGTCCCGCGTCTTGTACCCGAACGCCGCCGCCGTCAATGCGTGCCCCAACTCGTGCGCCACGATCGACACGGCCAGCAGCAAGGCCGCCCCCAGGCCGAACGACAGCGACCCCGCGTTGATCACCATCATCAACAGCAGAAATATGCAACTCGCATCCACGTAGATCGGGATGTCGAAGAGCTCCCCCAACTTGTATTTTCCGTTAAGCATAAGATTTCAAAATGGCGTATCCGCGCCGGTTGATGGTTTCGACTTGCGGAAAATACCGCTCCTGCACGGGGCGCAAGTTCTCCGCGTTTTTGACTACCGTATAGCACGCGCCGCCCTTTTTGAGACAGCGCCGGGCCGTATCCAGAAACACCTCGGCTATGCGATAATCGGAATAATAAGGCGGATTTCCGGCGAAAACGTCAAATCCCGTCTCGTCCGTGCCGTTGTCGGAAAGTACCGTCTTCCCCTCCGCCCCCAGATTCTTCATGTTCTCCTGCGCCGCCTCGATCGCCCGCGTATGCGAATCTATGAGCGTCAAATCGCACTTCACCACCGAATTTACGAGGAGCCCCACCATCCCCGAGCCGCACCCCATGTCCAACAGTTTCGGCCGCTCGATTCCGGACGCTTTCAGCTCCCGGCCCACCACTTCCGCGAGCGCCAGCCCCCCTTCATCGCCCCGGCGATGGCAAAAGCACCCCGGATACGAACAAAGTTTCAGCTTGGGTCCGCCCGGCAAGCTCGCCTCCCACTCCGCGCGGAAAACCCGCTGCCGCTTCCGGTCGCGCACCTTGTCCAACAGCTCGTTGCGGTCGCGCTCGCGCCCCACGTAGTCGAGCTCCCACTTGGCCCCGGTGTTGGCGATCTCCTGCAGGAGATCGAGCGCCAGCTCGCCGGACATTAGTTTGGGCCCCGTGCGGAACTTGATAAGGTCCCATGGTTCGTCCGGAATATGCGGCGAACAGATTACGCGGTCGCGCTTGAAAATCTTCTTGATGGAATGGTAGTGGTAAATGTCCAAGGTGTGGACGGCAACCTCGCCCTCCAGCATCTTGTTCGTCAGGTCCGAAACCTTATAGCCTACCAGCAGTGTTTTCAAGCCGCTCCAACGTTTTCGCCTTGCCCAAAAGTTCCAGCATCTCGAACAGTCCCGGACCCTCCATCCGACCGCTCACCGCCACCCGGATGGGATGCACCCAAGGCCCCATGCCGTTACCCTGGCTGAGCTCCTTGACCAGCGCCTCCAGCACCGGCGCGCGCCATTCTTCCACGCCCTTGAACCGCTCCACCAGATCGAGCAGCGTTTCCTTGACGCCCGGCTTGTTGAGCCGCTTTTCCACCGCCTTGGGATCTACCGGGTAGTCGTCCCCGAAGAGATAGCACACGGACGCGGGCATATCGTTCAACGTCTTGGTGCGCGGCTTCATCTGGCCGATGAAAAGCTCCCACCACTCGTCGCTCTTGCCTTCCGCCGCCGCTCCCACCTTCTCGATCGCGAGCGAGCGGAAATCCCTGTCCGAAATCTGCTTGATGTATTCGCCGTTCATCCACGCGAGCTTCTTGGGGTCGAACATCGCCGCCGTCACGTGCACTTTTTCGAGTTCGAAGAGCCGGATCATCTCGTCGCGACTCAAAATCTCCCGGTCGTCGCCCGGATTCCACCCCAGCAGCAGCAGATAGTTGAACAACGCCTCCGGCAGATACCCCTGTTCGCGATATTCCCCCACGAACGCCGCGCCGTCGCGCTTGGAATAGGGCTTGCCCTGCTGGTTGACGATCATCGACAGATGTCCGTACTTCGGAATCGGCGCCCCCAGCGCCTTGAAAATCTCGATATGCTTGAACGTATTCTCCACGTGATCGTCGCCCCGGATGATATGGGTCACGCGCTGATCGATGTCGTCCACCACGTTGGCGATATGGAAAATGGGCGACCCGTCGCTCCGCACGATGGCAAAGTCCTGCACGTCCGCCGCCTGCTTGGAGAGATGCCCCTTGACGATGTCGTCGAACTCGATCGTCCCTTCCTTGGGCATGCGGAACATGGTGACGACTCCCGTCTTCCCGTCGCGCGACGTCTTTTCCACCTCGTACGCCCGGCCCATCGCCTTCAACTGCTCCACCACCTCCAGATGGCGCTTGACGTTCTTGGTCTGGTAGAAAACCTCCTCGTCGTAGTCGAGTCCCAGCCACTGCATGCAGTCGAACAGCACCTGGATGGCTTCCGGCGTGGACCGCTCTAGGTCGGTATCCTCCACCCGGAGCAGAAACTTGCCTCCCGTGTGACGCGCGAACAGCCAGTTGTAGATGGCCGCGCGGATATTCCCGATATGCACCTTGCCGGTGGGCGAAGGCGCGAAACGCACTCTGATGTCAGACATTTTCCAATATTCTCCTGGCCCATTCGCGGGCCTTGCCGAACTGATCCAAACCGTAAGACTCGTTGGGGCTGTGGATCCGGTCTCCCGCCTGTCCCCACCCCACGATCAGCGGCGCCGCGCCGCTTACTTCCTTCAAAACCGAAACTACCGGAATCGAGGCGCCGTCCCACTGGAACACCGCGCCCCGCGGGTCCATCTCCTTCAGCACCTCGGCCGCGAGCCGGAACACCGGCGAATCCACGGGCAAGCGGAATCCGCCAGCGCCTTCGGCCTCCTCCGGAAACTCCACCTTCATGCCCTGGGGGCAATGCTCCTCCAGATGGCGCTTCACGCAATCGAGCGCCCGGCGAGGATGCTGTCCCGGCACGAGCCGCATCGAAATCTTGGCGATGGCCACGGCCGGAATGACCGTTTTCGACCCCGCGCCGCCATAACCCGAATGGATGCCGTTCACCTCGATGGTGGGCTTGAAACCGAGCGCTTCGGCCAAATTGCCGGTCGTCGCCTCGGTCCCGATGTCCCGGGCAAACTCCTCCGGCGAAGGCATGGACTCCTGCGCGAGGCGCTTTTCCTCCGCGCCCGGCGCTTCGATGCCGTCCATGAAGCCCGCCACTTGGATTTCGCCCCGCTCGTCGTGCAGCGTGGACAAAAGCCGCGCCATCCCCAAGGCCGCGTTCGGCGCCGCCCCGCCATATTCGCCCGAATGCAAATCGCGATTGGCCCCCGTGAGCTTGACCGTAAAGTGGCACACGCCTCGCAGTCCCGCCACGATGGCCGGACGCAAATCGGCTGCCGCCGCCGTGTCGCAAACGAGCATCACGTCGGCCGAAATCCGTTTCCTAAGTTCCGGCGCCATCTTGATGAGCGCGGGCGACCCGCTCTCCTCCTGCCCCTCCAGACAAAGCCGGATGGTGGGCGTGGGGAGGTTCTTCACCGACTGCCGGTCCAGATAATCCCCCACTCCCGTCAAAAACGCGAACAGCTGTCCCTTGTCGTCCTGCGCGCCCCGGCAATAGACCCTATTATCCTTGAGCGTCGGCTCGAAAGGCGGCGTTTTCCATTCTTCCAGCGGGTCGGCCGGCTGCACGTCGTAGTGGCCGTACACCAGCACGGTGGCCGGATTTTCGCCCTTGCGCTCGGCCAACAGCACCGGCGGCGCAAAGTCCCGCGTCTCCAGCTGCGCCGTAAAGCCCATCTCCTCCACCAACGCCTTGAGCCACATCGCGGTTTGCGTGCACTCCTTGAGTTTGGCGGGATCGGAAGAAACGGACTCAAGCCTCAAAAGTTCGAAATACCTGTTGAGAACCTTGGCTTCCATCTGTCCACCCTTCGCTTTACGCTTTTTTCATCTGCGGGAAGAGCACCACGTCCCGGATGCCATCCACGCCGGTAAGCAGCATCACGAGGCGATCCACGCCGAAGCCCAACCCTCCGGTGGGCGGCATGCCGCACTCGAGCGCGCTGATGAAATCTTCGTCGATCTTCTCGGTGTCTTCGCCCGCCTGGTGCTCCAGCGCCTTGCGCTGCTCCAGGGGATCGTTCTGTTCGGTGTAGCCGGGGCACAGCTCGCGACCCGCCACCACGAATTCGAACACGTCCACCAATGTGGGGTCGTCCTTGCACGCCTTGGCCAGCGGCACGAATTCGTGCGGCAACCGCGTCACGAAAGTCGGCTGCCTCAGCCCCTTTTCGATGATTTTATCGTAGATTTCGTGGGTGAGCATGAGCTCCGTCTCAACTCCGTCCAGCTCCAGATTGACCTCGCGCTCCTGCGCGATGCGCTTGGCCTTCTCCAGCTGCACCGGGAATTCGAGATCGAACCAGTCCTCGCCCATCAGTTCCTTGACCAGGTCCCGATACGCCACGCGCCGGTAGGGCGGAGTGAAGTCGATGATCTCCTTGTCCTCCCCATACTCGATCTGGCGCGTTCCCACCACCGTATCGCACAGATGCGGCAGGAGACCCTCCATGATGGCCTCCATGCTCGTCCTGTCGCCATACGCCTCGTAGATTTCGCACACGGTGAATTCCGGATTGTGGCTGCGGTCGATGCCCTCGTTGCGGAAATCCTTTCCGAGCTCGAACACCTTGTTCATCCCGCCCACGATGAGCCGCTTCAGATAAAGCTCCGGCGCGATTCTGAGCACCATGTCCTGGTCGAGCGCGTTGAAGTGGGTCTTGAACGGTTTCGCGGCCGCGCCTCCCGCCTGGGACTGCAGAATCGGCGTTTCCACCTCGTAGAAACCCTTGCTCCACAAATACTTGCGCGTCTCCTTGATGATGTCCGACCGCAAAAAGAAGCGATTGCGGCTCTCGTCGTTCGTCATCAAATCCACGTACCGGCGCCGGTACTTCTCCTCCTGGTCGGTGAGCCCGTGAAACTTCTCCGGCGGCTGCTCCAACGCCTTGGCAAGCATCGTCATCTCCTTGACGACCACGCTCTTTTCGCCCTTCTGGGTGGTGAAGAGCGTCCCTTCCACGCCCACGATATCGCCCAGATTGAGCTGCTTGAACGCCGCAAACTGCGTCTCGGACAGCTCGTCGCGCTTGAAAATGAGCTGAAACTTGTCGGTGCCGTCGTTCAAGGTGGCGAAGTTCATCTTCCCCATCTTGCGGATCATGAGGAGCCGCCCCGCCGCCCGGGCTGGCGCCCCCTCCTCGAACGTGGCGCGCAGCGTCTTGAGGTCGGTATGGTCGAACTTGACCCCGTACGGCTCGAAGCCCATCTCCCTCAGCGCCCGCATGCTCGCCAGGCGCTGCTCGCGGTACTCGTTACTCTCCATAGACGTTTTCCAGCGCGTCCCCGATCATTTCCAACGCGTCCTCGAGGTCGCTCTCCTTCAGGACCAGCGGCGGCAGGAAGCGCACCGTGTTGGTGCCGGCCGTCAGCGCCAAAATTCCCATGTCCTGGAGCGCGTTCACCACTTCCTTGGGGTCGCCGTCCACCACGAGACCGATCATCATGCCCTTGCCGCGAACCTCCAGCACCCGGTCGTACCGGTCCACCAGTTCCTGCAGCGCGTTCATGAAAAGCTCGCCCATTTCCGCGGCTTTCTGCGGCAGATTGTTCTTTTCGGTGAAATTGATCACCGCCAGCGCCGCTGCCGCCGCCACCGGGTTTCCGCCAAACGTGGAAGCGTGGTTGCCGGGTCCGAACACGTCGGCCACCTTGGCGTTACCCACCAAAGCTCCCATCGGCAGACCACCCGCCAACGCCTTGGCGAGCGTGAACATGTCGGGCTTGACGTCGTAACCCTGCCAGGCGAACATCGTGCCGGTGCGGCCCATGCCCGTCTGCACCTCGTCCACGATCATGAGGAGGTCCTTTTCGTCGCAGAGCGCGCGCACTCCCGCCATGAATTCCGGCGTGGCCGGCACCACTCCGCCTTCGCCCTGCACCGCCTCCAGCATGATGGCCACCGTCTTGTCGGTGATGGCCGCCTTGACGCTTTCGAGATCGTTGAAATCGGCGTACGCGAAGCCGGTCGGGAGCGGATCGTACCCCTCCTGGCACCAGGCCTGACCCGTCGCCGCCACCATCGCCAGCGTCCGGCCGTGGAAGCCGCCCCGCATCGTCACCACCTCGTAGCGACCCGTGGCGCTGCCGTACTTGCGCGCCAGCTTGACCGCCGCCTCGTTGGCCTCCGCGCCGGAATTGGCGAAGAACACCTTGCCGCCCAGCCCCGACAGCTCCACCAGCTTCTTGGCGAGCGCCGTCTGCGGCACGTTCACGAAGATATTGGAGGTGTGGGTGAGAAACGACGCCTGCTTGGCTATCGCCTCGGCGATCACGGGATTGCCGTACCCGCACGTATGGATGCCGATGCCGGAAGTGAAATCGTAGTACTTGCGTCCGTCCACGTCGCTCACCGTAACTCCCTTGCCGCTCATCAGCGCCACGCCTGGCGTGTAGGTGGGCATGACCACGCTCTTGTAGATATCGATTACGTCCGAATTTTTGCTCATTCTGTTATCTCCGTTCCCACGCCGTCGCGCGTGAATATTTCCAGTATCAGCGAATGTGACATGCGTCCGTCCACCAGGTGCACCTTGCGCACCCCGGCCCGGAGAGCCTCTTCGCAGCTTTCGATTTTCGGGAGCATCCCCCCGCTGATCACTCCCCCCGCTTTCAAAGCCGCCGTGTCCGACAGCTTCAGCGAAGACAGTAGCGAATCCGGATCGGTCGGGTCGCCCAAGAGACCCGGCACGTCCGACACCAAAGCGAATTTCCGCACCTTCAGCGCTTTCGCCAACGCCGCCGCGGCGATATCCGCGTTCACGTTGTAGAGGTGCTGATCCTCCTTGCCGGTGGCTACCGGCGTGATGACGGGCACTATGCTCGCGTCCAGCATCTCCACCACCGGGCGGATGTCGATTCCCGTCACCCGGCCCACGTATCCCCGGTCCGGCTCGACTATCTTCTCGGCCGTGAAAATCCAGTTGCCGTGCAGGGGCCGGGCGTTCGTGCCGGTGCGCTGAAGTCGACGGATAAGATCGGGATTTACCACGTTATTGAGCGTCCGGCGCACGATTTCCATCGTTTTTTCGTCCGTTACCCGCTGTCCGTCCACAAACGTCGGCGTGTTGCCGCTCTCGTGGATTGCCCGGCTGATCGCCTTGCCTCCGCCATGCACCAGCACCACCTTGATCCCCACCGCCCGCATGAACGAAATGTCGTTGACGACGGAATCGAGGTTCTCCTCGATTTCCATCACCGACCCGCCCAGCTTAACCAGCACCACCGACCCCTTGAAGTCCTGTATGTACGGTAGCGCCTCGGTCAAAACCGCCGCCTTGGCCATAGCTATAGACACTTTATCCATGTTGATATGATATTATATCATATTCCCCGGCCAAAAGTCAAGCAAAAAGTGCAACTTTCGCCCTCGCCCCACCGGCCGGCGCCGGGCCTTCAGACCAGCGAAAAGCGCCACTTGCGGTTTTGGTCCCGCTTCGTGGCGTAGGCGATGCCGATGCGCGGAGCGGACGAAAACTTTACGCGCGAACCGTCGCTTTCCAGCCAAAGCCGCTCGGATGCGACAAGATCTTCGCGGTTTAGCGAGCGGTCGATCCGGAACAGCTTGGTCAGCCGGCCGGGACCTTCCGCGCCCTCGACGCCGCGAACCAGCACGGCCTCCGGACGCCCTTCCCGGCCGGTCACCACGTTCAGCATCTCGTGCATGCCATAGCAAAGGTAGATGTAGGCGCAGCCGCCCGGCGAATACATCACCTCGGTTCTTGCGGTCCGTCCCTTGTGCGCATGGCAGGCGGTATCCTCTTCGCCGCAATACGCCTCGGTCTCGGTGATTCTCCGCCGCATCACCGTTCCGTCCGCCATCCGACGGCAAAGCCATGCGCCGACCAGCGCCTTCGCCACTGTCACCGCATCCGCCGCGTAATCCGCTTTAACCAATCTACGCCTCGGCATGCATAGATATTATATCATATTCCCAATAGACAAGACCCCACTGACACCGAACGCTCCTTTCGGGGTCAGGTATCCGGTGCCATCGCTACATTTGCTCATATATTACGGTTTGAGAGACTGCAAGAGCTTTTCGATCTTGGCGAGGTTCTCTTCGGTGTTGGTTACACGCAGTTTCTCGATCGCCCTTACGTATGCGAATTCGGCGCGCCGGTTGCCGCTTTCGAGTTCGCATTCCACGCCTTGCGACTCGAACCAGGCTTTATACTTGGCGTACATTTCCGCATACGCCGCTTCATCGCCGGCGCAGACCTTGTCATGGATTGCGGCAGCGCCGGCCTTCTGGTCGAGCACGGCTTTCATTTCGTCCGTAAACGGAATCGAGCGGGTGACTAGCGGATCTACCGTCATCGTCTTCGACATGACGCAGACCATCTTGCCGCGAACGGCGAACTTGCAGTCGCAGTCGGCGCATAGCTTGCCGAGCGCATCCCACAGACTGATATTGTGTTCTTCTATCCGCGACTTCATCGACGGAATCACGCCAGGTTTGAAATTCACGGCGAAGTCGAATCCGCGCTGCTCCGGCGGCAGTTTGGGGTCGTCAAGTTCCTTGGCGCAAGCCATGAAATAGTCCACTGCATCAATAATAGTGGCTGGAGGCATGAAACAGATGCGAGGAAAGATCATCTTCTTCATGCGCGCTTCGACCGCCTTGGCCTCCTCCGCCTCCGGGTCCACTTGAGGTTGAGGTGTCGGCTGGACGGCGCGTGTCGGCTGTTCGGCAGGAGCCGGCTTTACGGTTGGCGGAGTAGGCTTTGCGGTTGGCGTCGACGCCGCTTCCGCATCTGTCTTCTCCTCCTCTTCCGGAGCGCTGAACGAAATCGTCAGCGAACAACCGAACCCCATTGCCGTCTTGCCGTTTTCTATGCACTCTACGGCAGTTTCGAGGTTGAGTCCATCCTCGCCGAATACGGACGAAATCCGCCAAGCCTTGCTGCCCTCGCGTTCGCCCTCCATACTTTCTTTCGTCTCGAACGACTTTACGCCCAGCCATTTTCCGACCGTCTTGTCGAACTTGGCCAGTCGCGCTTTGGTGGCCTTAAGTCCCGCCTCCCGCTTGGCTGGACTCTGCGGGACGAGCTGGATCCGGTCAAGTTTGCCGTCCGACGCGAACAGAAGCGCGTCTTTGAGTCCGCAAACCGGAGCCGACAGCTTTTTCGGCAATACGCCTATCTCGGCATCGAAACTGTCGCCGGGCTTGACGTATTGGTCGATCTCCGCGCCGAACTTCACGCCGAAAGTCTTTTCCACGAATTCGCGACGCGTAAGTTTGCCGCCCGGAGTGTAATTGCCCGGCTTCACCTTGAGCACCGAAGCCTGAGGCTTGCTCTTGGCCGCGCCTAGATTCTTGCCCTTGGGCGCACCCGACGCAGGCAGCATCCCTGCCGCCACCAACAGCACGATCGCCCACCTGCCGATCGTAGAAGACACATCTTTACTCGCCATAATTTCCTCCGCTACTGCGTTAGTATTAGATATTATATCATATTCCCACCCATCTCGTCAAGCGGAAAGTGCAATAAATCTTCAACCACGTCTCCGTTTTTGGTATAATATTCAAGTTTTTATTACCAGTATACTCAAGAAAACGGAAACGGGTATTTATATATTAATAATAAAATTTAACGCGCAAGGGCGTGGCGCGCATACGCTCGCGCGCTTAAGGCACTGTATCGATTGCCGGCGACGGGGCGGCCAAAACCTCGCGAGAGAAATTTTTTCAAAAATTTTTTGGTGCGTTTCGCCCAATGTTTATGCGGGTCAAACGCACTTCGGGCAGAAATTTCGCGGGACACTTTCAAAAGTTATCTTGTATTATATACCGGAGACCCCGAAAACGAGAACCCCAACCGAAGAAAACCATGACCAAAAAGCCCCTGGAGCCGCGCCGCAAAGTCCCTCGGAACCATGAGCAAAGTCCCTAACAAGGACGCGTAAAGTCCCCAGAAACGAGGAGTAAAGTCCCTCGCAAATCGCAAATTCTTACACCGAGAGCTTTTGGCCGAGGTGGACGGAGACGATGCGCGGATTGTCGTCCGTCAGATCGAGCGTGATCTCTTCGATCGTGTCGCGTTTGGCAAGCGGAAACGCGAGGAAAAACAAAGGGCGGGGAGAATTTCCCCGCCCTTTTGTGTGGTCTTGTCCGGACCTTGCGCCTTACATCACGGGCAGCGCCGCGAGCTCGGTGAGGAGCTTGTAGTTCTCCTTGAAGCCGGCTTCGGCCTTCTTGAGCATGTCCATCGCGCCTTCGGCGCCGGCCACCTTGACGAGCTGCTTGAAGCGGTTCTCGCCCAGGTCCTTGGACAGCGCCTTCTCCGCGAAGGAGACCGTGGCGCTCTTGTCGGCGGAATCGATCTTAAGACCGTTCTTGCCTTCGAGTTGCGCCAGCGGGTTGTAGCGCCAGAGCGGGAAGTGGACGCTGTCCACCGCCGCCTGCTGGTGCGCGGGACCCGTCTTGGTGGCGAGACCCTGCTCGATGCAGTGCGCGTAGGCGATGATGAGCGCGGGGCCGTTGTAGTTCTCGGCCTCGTTGAAGGCCTTGACCGTGGCGGCCGGATTGGCGCCCATCGAGACGTACGCGATGTAGACGTTCTTGTACTGCATCTGCATGAGGCCCAGGTTCTTCTTGGCCTGCACCTTGCCGGACGCCGCGAACTTGGCGATGGCGCCGGTGGGGGTGGACTTGGAAGCCTGGCCGCCGGTGTTGGAGTAGACTTCGGTGTCCATCACCAGAATCTTGACGTTCTTGCCCGAGGCGAGCACGTGGTCGAGACCGCCGTAGCCGATGTCGTACGCCCAGCCGTCGCCGCCCAGAATCCAGACGGACTTGCGGACCAGGTTGTCGGCCACCGCGAGGAGCGCCTGCTTGGTGGCGCACTTGCAGTCGCAACCGCCGAGGAGCCGCTTGAGCTCGGCCACCGCCGCGCGCATCTCCTCCACGCCCTGTCCCTTGACGTCATACTGGTCGATCGACTTGATGCGCTCGAGGACGGCCTTGACTTCGGCCGGAGCTTCGGGGTTGGCCAGCACCTTGTCCACCAGCTCGAAGGCGTAGGCCTGGAGCTTGTCGGTGGAGACGCGCATGCCGAGACCGAACTGCGCATTGTCCTCGAAGAGCGAGTTGGACCACGCGGGGCCACGACCGTCCTTGCGCTGAGCGTAAGGCGTGGTGGGCAGGTTGCCGCCGTAGATCGAGGAGCAGCCGGTGGCGTTGGCGATGAGGAGCCGGTCGCCGCAGATCTGGGTGAGAAGCTTCACGTACGGAGTTTCGCCGCAGCCCGCGCACGCGCCGGAGAACTCGAACAGCGGACGCTTCAGCTGGCTGTCGAGGAGCTTGGTGGTGTCGAGCTTCATCGGGTCGACTTCGGGGAGGTCGAGGAAGAACTTCCAGTTTTCTGCCTCGGTCTTGCGCACGGGGATCTGCTCCACCATCTTGAGCGCGCCCTTGGCCGCCATGGGGCACTTGACGACGCAGAGCTCGCAGCCCATGCAGTCTTCCGGAGCCACCTGGATGGTCACCTTGGTGCCGAAGTTCTTGGTGAGGGCCTTGGCCTCGGCGCTCTTGAAGGTGGCCGGCGCGTTGGCGAGGTCGGCATCGTTGTACACTTTCATGCGGATGGCCGCATGCGAGCAGATGGCAAGGCAGTTGCCGCACTGGATACAGGCGGAGGGATCCCACGACGGAATGAACGCGGCCACGTTGCGCTTCTCCCACTGGGTGGTGGCGGTAGGCCAGGTGCCGTCGTCCGGAATCTCGGAAACCTTCAGCTCGTTGCCGCGCTGGGCG
Organism: Kiritimatiellia bacterium; assembly: GCA_017542055.1. GTDB lineage: Bacteria > Verrucomicrobiota > Kiritimatiellia > RFP12 > UBA1067 > UBA1067. The sequence continues at coordinate 10,630 of JAFXXW010000012.1, read as the reverse complement.
ATCATCTTGGCGGTGACGTTCTTGATGAAGTCGGGCGCGTCGGCCGCGACCGTGGCGGGCATCTTGAGCTTGCCGGCCACCGTCTTGGGGTAGTCGACCTGCTCGATGGCGCCGGCGGCGGCCTCGATGCACTTCCAGTTCATCTCCACCACTTCCTGGCCCTTCTTGGAGTAGGCCTTTTCGGCGTAGTCCTTCAGCACCTGGATCGGGTCGAGGATGGTGCCGTCGGCCTTCTTGAGCGTGATGCCCGAGAGCTTGAAGAACGCGGTCTGGAGCACGGTGTTGGTGCGCGTGCCCATGCCGTTCTCGCGGGCGATCTTGGCGGCGTCGATGACGTAGAACTTGATTTCCTTGTCGATGATGGCCTGTTCCACCTCGTCAGGCATGTGGTCCCAGATCTCGGCCGCGGAATAGGGCGAGGCGAGGAGGAATGTGGAGCCCTTCTTGGCGGACTTGAGCATGTCGTACTTCTCGAGGTACGGGAAGCAGTGGCACGCGGTGAAGTCGGCCGTGTTGATGAAGTAGGGGCTGCGGATCACGTCGCTGCCGAAGCGGAGATGTGAGATGGTCACGCCGCCGGACTTCTTGGAGTCGTACTCGAAGTAGCCCTGCGCGTAGTTTTCGGTGTAGGAGCCGATGATCTTGATGGAGTTCTTGTTGGCGCCCACCGTGCCGTCCGCGCCGAGACCCCAGAACATGCACTCCTTGCGGTCGCCCGTGGGCACCACGAACGTGCCGTCGCCCAGGATGTAGCGGCCGGAGACGTCGTCCACGATGCCGCACACGTAGTGGTCGAGCGGCTTCTCGGCCGTCATGTTGTCGTAGATGGCCTTGCAGATCTGCGGGGTGAAGTCCTTGGAGCCGATGCCGTAGCGGCCGGCCAGCACCTTCGGGTACTTGAAGCTGGCCACGCCTTCCTGCAGGCCCTGGCCGATTGCGGCGCAGACGTCGAGGTAGAGCGGATCGCCGATGGCGCCGGGTTCCTTGGTGCGGTCGAGCACCGTGACCACCTTGACCGTTTCGGGGATGGCCTTGACAAAGTCCTTCATGGAGAAAGGACGGTAGAGGTGCACCTTCAGGAGGCCGACCTTCTTGCCTTCCTTGACGAGCGCGTCCACCGTCTCGTGCAGGGTGTCGCAGCCGGAGCCCATCGCCACCGTCACGTATTCGGCGTCGGGAGCGCCCACGTAGTCGTACAGACGATACTTGCGGCCGGTGAGTTCGCCCAGCTTGTCCATGTACTTCTGGACGATGGCCGGCGTGGCGTCATAGTACTTCTGGCAGCTCTCGCGACCCTGGAAGTTGATGTCGGGGTTCTGGGCCGTGCCGCGCATCGTGGGATGTTCCGGATCGAGCGCGCGCTTGCGGAACGCCACCACGTAGTCGTCGTTGATCATCTGGCGGATGACGTCCTCGGGGATCTCCTCGATCTTCTGCACTTCGTGCGAGGTGCGGAAGCCGTCGAAGAAGTGCATGAACGGCACCTTCGCCTCGAGCGTGGAGGCGTGGGCCACCATGGCCATATCGTGCACTTCCTGCACGCTGTTGGAGCAGAGCATGGCGAAACCGGTCTGGCGGCAGGCCATCACGTCGCCCTGGTCGCCGAAGATGCACAGGCCCTGGCACGCCAGCGAACGCGCGGAAACGTGGAACACGGTGGGAACCAGTTCGCCTGCGATCTTGTACATGTTGGGAATCATCAAGAGCAGACCCTGCGAGGCCGTGAAGGTGGTGGTGAGCGAGCCGGTGGTGAGCGACCCGTGCACCGCGCCGGCGGCACCGCCTTCGGATTCCATTTCGACGATGGACGGCACCGAGCCCCAGATGTTCACTTTGCGCTGGGCGGCCAGTTCATCGCACGTCTCGGCCATGGGCGAAGACGGAGTGATGGGGTAGATCGCGGCTACTTCCGAGCACGCGAAAGCAATCTTGGCGGCGGCGGTGTTGCCGTCGACCATTATCTTCTTTGCCATATTTTGGTTTCCTTAGGGTTGTTAGTTAAAGACATTGGTACATATTATACCACTATTTGACGAAAACTTCAAGAGGAAATTCGCGAAAACAACTGGCCCAAAGTCTCGATCCGCATGAATTCTTCGACGGAAAGTTCGCGCGAATAGTCGCTTTCCATCATGACCAGAAGTCCGAACGCCATGAGACTGCACCAGCCCGGCACCTCGCGAAAACGCGTTTCGGGCGTGACGGTGTCAACGTCGAGAATGTCGGCCGCGCGTTGCAGAAAACGCTCCATATCCGATTGCCCCCATCGATGCCAAGAGCGACACTAGCCCCAGGGCCGCCGGCACCGTGCGCGGCTCCAGAGGCGGCACCGAGGCGCTTTCGGGCGAAGCGGCGTAAACCTGCTTCTGCCGTCCCAGCCACACCGGCGCGCAATACTTGGCGTCCACTCGCGCCAGATCCGCCGCCCCCCACAGGACGAGCAGCGCCAACCACAAGTGAGCCCGGTTGAACTTTCGACCCAGCGCGTCCAAACCGAACGCGGCGAGGATCACGAGACAAAACTCCGTAAGATGGTGCCACTTCACCGGCGCGCGCAGGTAGTCGCCCATCGGCAACGCATAGACGAGCCGGTAGACCGGCGCGCAGTAGCGCCCCAGCGAAAAAAGCCAGAATACTAGCGCCGATGCGGCGAAAAACCACACCGCCCGGCGCTTGCGTCCGAGAATCGCCCCGATCGCCGCCAGGATGCAGGTCACGTAGCCCACGTAAAGCGAGTGCTGGCGATAGTTGCCGCGCGGGGCCTCGCGACCGTCGGGCGACACGGGGCGGCCAAGCCGGCCGGTGTAGGGCGCGGTGTCCTTGCCGGCCTTGCGGGCATAGTGGAGCGTGTAGCGGCAGCTGGTGTCGCCGTGAATGCGAGGCACGAAGAATTCCAGCGTATCCTCCGGCGGCATGGACCAATTGGTCACGAACGTCCAGCGATCCTGTCCGGACTCTTCGATTTGCCGGTCGCGTCCGGCCACTTCGGCCGTGCCGGAGTGGAAAAATCCGGGCGCGCCGACGAGCAAGAAGGCGAGCACTCCCGCAAGCCACCCTTTCCAGTCCACGGGACGCCCCCGCGCCAGCCACATGCTTAAGAAATAGACGAAGTTGAAGGCGGTGAAAAGCAGCCACAAGTCGGGCTGGTGCATGCTCCCCCAGGCGAGCGCCGATCCCAACAGCACCCAATAGCGCAAGTCGCCGCGCTCGATCGCCCGGTCGGTCAGGCCGAACGCGAACACGCCGTAGGCCATCCACTGGAACCAACCGTAGTGGCCGGCCGAAAAGAGCGTGCTCCAATAGCCGCAAAAAGCGAGCAAAAGTCCGCCGGAATATGCGGCAAGGCGAGAAAGCCCCTTCCCGCGCAGGAAATACGCCATCCCAAGTCCGCTCAGGTACAGGCAGACGGCGTACTTGAACTCCTGCCACCAATAAGGCGAACCGGCGAGATTGAAGATTTCCAGCGGCTCGCAGCGTCCGGTGCGGAAAAACTCCTCCAGCCAGCGGCCCAGTCTCACCTTGGCGTCCGGCGGCCACAATATGGGATGGTCGGGCATGACCGGAGCGTAATCGACGCTCCAGGCACCCCAAAATACAAACCCCGCCAATACCGCGAAAATCCCGGTAAAGGCGAGGAAGCAAGCCGTGTTCGGCTTAAGTTTGGTCACTTCACGCTGGCAAGGGCGATCAGCGCAAACACCATCGCGAAAATGGCGACGGTTTCGACGATACCCAGCGCCGCCAGATAGTTGGTGAAGCCCTGATTGGTCTCGGCCTGCGCATCGCAGGCGGCCGCGCCGGCCCTACCCTGGAAGAGCGCCGACAGTCCGATCGCCAGACCCGCGAAGATGCCCGCCACCAGACAGGGCACGCCCGCGCCGGCGACTTCCGTCTTGCCCAGCATGATGAACATCAGAATCATTCCGTACAGCGTCTGGGTGATGGGCGCGCCGACGAACGACAGCAAGAGGAACGGAGCCGGCTTGTTGGCGGCATAGCACTTCTTCCAGGCGCCTACCGCGGCGGCGGCGGCAAGTCCCGTGCCGAACGCGGAACCCGCACCGGCAAGACCCAAGCAGGCGATGGCGCCCGCGACAATCATAGCTGCATCACTCATGGTGTTGTTTACTCCTTTTGGTTAATTTTTCTTAAACGGTTTGAAGGCGTATCCCGACCAGGACACCCCCTTGTGGTTGGAAAATTCGAGCGTGTTGAGACGCACGGCATGGACGAGAATGGAGAGACCCGCCATCGCCAGGTTGAGCGCGTGGCCCAAAACGAGAATGAGCACCATCGCCACCGCCATGATGCAATTGAGCCAGGCGGCGTTGCCGGAGCTGACGAGTCCGGTGGCCATGGAATTGAAGTTCTCCGCCACCTTGACGGAAGCCAGCCCCACCGCGAAGAGACGCACGTAGCTGATGATATCGCCCAAGGCACTCATGATGTTGAGCGGCAGCATGCCCAGTTCCGCGCCCTTCTCCTTGAGCTCGCAAGGCTTGACCGAAAAGCCAAACACCGCGACGAGCGACACGCCGAACACGGCGAACGCCCAACCGGGAATGCCGGGAAAGATGCCCACAATGGAGTTGGTCACGAGATACATGAAAAAGAGCACGCCCGCCCAGCCGAACTGCGCCACCGAAGTAGAATCGGGCAACAGGCAGATGCCGTTCCAGATGCGGGCCAGCATCAGATGCGACACGCCGATGGTGAAGCACAGAAGCATCATGTTCTTGTAGCTGGGATCCGCCAGCCACTTCACGGTGGGCCAGTTGCGGCAACAAGGAATGGCCGCGCCGAACCAGGTGTTGGACAAAATGCCCCAAACCACCGTGGCCGCCGAAAACACCGTCAGCATCACCAGCCAACTCTTGGCCAAGGGCGAGCGGCGTTCGCGCGTCTTCCACCAGACGTAAAGCGTGGCCGCGAGGAAAATGGCACCATAGGCGCCGTCACCCACCAGCATGGCGAAAAAGACGGAGAAGTAGCACATGAACGGCACAGAAACATCCGCTTCGGTGTAGGCGGGCGCGATGCCCAGCCCGTCGAACAGCGCTTTCACGGGACGGAAAAGCTTGGGCGGCTCGATGAGCGTGGGTGGCATTTCGCCGGAGGCGGGATCGCGCAGCAGCACACCCCAACCGTTGGTCTTGCAGGCCTCGCGCAAGGCATCGGCGCTTTTTTCGGCTATCCAGCCAGAAATCGCCGCCACGCCGCCCTGGACAGCCATGATTTCCCGCGCCGCCTCGAACTCGATTTTGTCCTTGAGGTCGGGATAGTGTTTCAAAATGGGTGCTTCGTCCGTGCCGGCGATTTGCGCCGTCAAGATGTTGATGCGATTCTGGGTGCGCTCTTCCTCGCGCTTCATCGTGCCAAGGCGACGGGTGGGCAACTTTTCGGGGAGCGTAGCCACCTTGGAGAGGTCGATTCCCCGGTCGAGGAGACTCTGCGCCAACGCGGGATCGAAATCGCCATACGGCTCGTAGATGCGAATTTCCCGCTTGAGCTCCTCCATCGCGGCCTTGAGTTCCACTCGTTCAGCCTCGAATTCCAAAACCTGCTTGACGCTATGCGGACGTTTGCCCACCGAATCGCCGGTTTCCCGGGCCTTGAGGATCAGTCGGACCACATTTTCCGCGTCGGCCGCCTCGCCCTTGGCCGCCGCCAACTCCGCGCCCTGCGCCGCCGCAAGATCCAGATGCACCGCCCCCAGGTCGCGAAGCGCCTTGAGTGTGGCGTCTTTCGTGGCCGCCACGCACAAGAGGTCGAGATGTTTCATTTTGACGATCATGCCGCATCCTCCTTGGGCGCCCGGCCTTTGGCGATTTTGCCGCGCGTCACCGCCGCGGTCTGCTCGTCGCCGATGGCGATTTTGATCACACGGATCGCCTCCTTGCATTCAGGAATCTTGACCTTCTCGAAAAGGTTCACCCGTTGCGACGTGGTCTGCAATTCGATGGTGACGAGCCGGCGCTGCTCCTCGAACACCGCCCGTTCGCACTTCAGCGCCAGAATGCGGGTGGTAGCGGCGATGGCATCATCCACCCAGGCGGGAGTGGCCCACAAATCGATATCCTTGACCGCAGTTTCGATCGTATCAAACGTGGGAATCTGCACCCCCGCGATATTGGTCACGCCGGTCTTGACGTTCTTGACCTTTACGAGACCCTCCACCAAGCTTTCGTCGGTGGCGAACAATCCCACCCACCTGTCGAGCGCCGCACGTTCCTCCCGCTCCTTGGCGGCAACTTGCTCGACCTTGGCGGTGATGCCCGCGATTTCGCTCTGCAGCTGCTGCTTCTTGAGCTGCAACATCGGCAAAAAGCGCTGAAAACGCTTGAGGGCGTCAGTCTGCGCTTTAAGCTCCGTCTTAGTCAATTTTATCTTAGCCATCGTATATATTATATCACTTTTTGAGCCAAATTGCCATACCAATTTCAATTTTTGATGGATTGACGGTATTGCCGGGGATCACTTTGTTGCGAATAGTATAATACGTGTCGGCCCTATTCCACCGCGCTCCAACCAGCTTGCTGGCGGTCACGTCCTTGGTCACCACCCCCACCTGTTTGAACCCTTGGGCCTTAAGGTCCGCCACCGACTGTGGCGGCGCTTTGAAAGTGCCTGCGACCGTTTTTGGTTTGGCGGGCGTTTTTTTGGCCGCTGGCTTGGGATTGGACCCTAACCAGCTGAAAATTCCACGCCGGGGCTCTTCCTTGGGCGCCGGTTTGCGGGGAATGACGGCATAATACTGTCGCATCGTATCCACGTTGCCGTACAACACCTTGCTCAAATATTCGTCGCCCACCGTCAGCCGACGGGCTTGCACGTCCCGGTCGAGTTTCGGCTTCGTCTTGAGATTCAGCTGGGCGCGCACCGAGGGCATGGCGAACAACATGCCGCAGCGTTTGCGTCCGCGATGGTTCCGTTTTTGCCACTTGTTGGGCGCGCCGTAGGCCACGTGGCTGTGGCACACCACCTGCGAATCGCCAAGCCGGTACATGGCTTTTAGTTCCGCCACCAGATCGCGAATGGCCGCGATTTGCGCCGGGGGCATGGGCTTGTCGTGATAACCCACGCACTCGATTCCGATGGAAAACTTGTCCACGTCTTCCTTGCCGTTCCACATCGAGCGGCCAGCATGGAAGGCTTCGCGGTCGCGGTCCACGATACGGTAGATCTGTCCTTCCTCGGTCACGCAGAAATGCGCCTCGCCGCGCTCGGAAAGCTTGTTGAGCGAGCTTTTGGCCGGAGCCTCCGTGGTGTGCAACACGATCAGCTCGGTAGACTGCCGGATCTTGCGTTCGGGGTTGCGCGGCGAGCGGTAGCGATTGGACGCTTCCACCGCGCACAAAATACAAGGCACCAGGCATGCGACAACCGCAATACCCAGTGCCTTAGTCATTATGCTTGTTTTCTTCCCTTAAACGTTGAGAGCCGTCTTGCTCCAAGGGGTCTTGGTGGCAAGCAGGCTAGGGGTGGTCATCTCGCTGGGGACGGGGAGCCCGAGCATCTGCAAAGCCGTAGGCGCCACCGCCGACAGTTTGGCGAGCGGCGTAAGCGAAACCCCGGCAGCATCGTTGGCCACATAAAAGCAGTCAACCAGATTAAGCGTATGCGACGTCTTGGTGAGTCCGCTCTTGTAGTCAACCATCTGCTCGGCGTTTCCGTGATCGGCGAAGATGAGCACGTGCGCATCCAGCTCCAGGAGCCGGGGCAGAATCTTGCCGATGCACTCGTCGGTCACTTCCACCGCCTTGGTGGCCGCCGCCTCGTCGCCGGTGTGTCCCACCATGTCGCAGTTGGCGTAGTTGACCACGATAAAACCGTAGGGGTTGTTCTCAAGCCGCTTTAGCAGCTCTTCCGTCACGTTGTAGGCGTCCATTTCCGGATGGGAGGCGAACGTGGCCGGATCGAACCGACTCTTGACCTCCACCTGATCCTCGCCCTCGCTGGGCGTGGTGGACTTGCCGTTGAAGAAGCTGGTCACGTGGCGGAACTTCTGCGTTTCGGCGATTCTGAGCTGTTTGATGCCGGCCTTGGAGACTACCTCCCCGAGGAGATTGTCCATGCCGCCGCCCGCGCCCATCGCGCCGAGGAGATAGTCCTCGAATTCGTCCCAATAGCGGGTGAATCCGAGATAGGTCACCTGGGGACGGGCGCTACGCTCGCCCGGGTAATCGTCGCAAACGAACGCCTGGGTAAGCTGTATGGCGCGATCTTGACGATAGTTGGTGTGCATCACTACGTCGCCGTCCTTCATGCCCGTGTAGCCGCCGATTACATAGCATGGTATATACTCGTCGGTCATGGGGGTACCGTCCGGCGTCACGCCGCTTTCATACTCCGCTTTGACGCATTCCTCGATGGTCGCGGCCGGCTTGCCCTTGGCGCTCACAATGCAGTCGTAGGCTTCGCTGGTGAGTTTCCAGTTCTTGACGCGATCCATGCCGTAGTAGCGGCCCATCGCCGTGCCGATTGAAGCGTTGCCCACCGCCGCCAATTCGGTTTTGAGCCTGGCGATGTATTCCAGCGTGGACCTGGGCGGCGTATCGCGTCCGTCCAGAAACGGATGAACCACGATCTTGCCTTCCGGAAACTCCGCCCGCGCCCTCTTCATCAGCTTGAACAGGTGCTCCTGGTGCGCATGCACGCCCTCGTCCTGCAGCAGCCCGAAGAAATGGAACGTGGAATTGTTGGCCTTCCAGTCGGCAATCAGCTTCTGCCACTTTTCGCTCTTGAACAGCTCGCCCGAGGAGAGCCCGTCGTCGATGCGCTTGAGTTCCTGGATGACGATGCGTCCTGCGCCCATGTTGAGGTGACCCACTTCGGAACTGCCCTGATAGCCGTCGGGCAGACCAACCGCCTCGCCGCAGCAGTCCAAAAGGCAGTGCGGATAGCGCGCCCGGATTTGGTCGATCACCGGCGTCTTGGCACCGAAAACCGAATTGCCTTCCTTGCGGGGATTGACGCCCCAACCGTCGCGAATAATAAATACTACCGGTCTCATTTCATTCTCCCTTGAAAATCATTCCCATTCGATGGTGGCCGGGGGCTTGGGAGTGATGTCCCACACCACGCGGTTGACGCCCTTCACCTTGGTGGCGATTTTCTCCGCCACCTTGGTCATAAATTTGAACGGCAGTTCCACGATGCCCGCCTTCACGAACTGGGCGGTGGAAATCGCGCGCAGCGCAATCACGTAGCCGAAAGTGCGCGCGTTGTTCTTGACTCCCACCGACTTGACATTCGTCATGATGGCGAAGAACTGCTGCGCCTTCTTGTCCAGCTTGGCCTTGGCCATTTCGTCGCGGAAGATGAAATCGGCTTCGCGCAGAATATCCAGCTTTTCCTTGGTGAGCTCGCCAAGGCAACGCACCGCGAGTCCCGGTCCCGGGAACGGCTGGCGATTGACCATCTCAGCCGGAATACCCAGTGCCTTGCCCACCTTACGCACTTCGTCTTTGTAGAGATACTTGACCGGCTCCACCAGTCCCTCGAACCCGATGTCCTTCGGTAGTCCGCCCACGTTATGGTGCGCCTTGACCGCCTTGTGGCCACCCACGCCGCTCTCCACGATATCGGGATAGATGGTACCCTGGCCGAGGAATTCAATCTTGCCAAGTTTTGCCGCCTCTTCCTCGAACACGCGGATGAATTCGCCGCCGATGCACTTGCGCTTGAGCTCCGGATCGGTAATGCCCTTGGCCTTTGCCAGGAAACGCGCCTCGGCATCGATCTGTATGAGATTGATGCCGAACTTACCCTTGAACACCTTCTTGATTTCCTTGGCCTCGTTCTTGCGCATGCAGCCATGATCGACGAATACGCAAGTGAGTTGCTTGCCAATGGCCTTGTGCAGCAACACCGCGCAAACTGAGGAGTCCACGCCGCCGGACATAGCCAACAGTACCTTCTTGTCGCCCACCTGCTTGCGGATGGCTTCGATTTCGCTCTTGATATAGCCGGCCGGGGTCCATTTCTTGCCCAACTTGGCCGCACGCTCTTTTTCCGCCTGGTTCATAGTTGTGTCCTTTTCTGTTTAGACTTGAAATCAGATTTTGGTATAGTATTATACCATATTCCCGGCCAAATTTCAAGCGAAAAATGAGTCCGGAATAAAAATAAAAAAGCCGGCGGCGTCCTACTCTCGCACGGGCGGGTCCCGCACTACCCTCGGCGATGGGGCCCTTAACTTCAGTGTTCGGAATGGGAACTGGTGTGACAACCCCTCTATGGCCACCGGCATGAAAACCGTTAGAGTTGGAAACTCAAGAGAATTACAAGCGTATTGAGATGGAAGTGAAGTATTATAAGCTAAGCCGCACGTCTTATTAGTACCGCTCGGCTCAACGCATCGCTGCGCTTACACTTGCGGCCTATCGAGGTCGTGGTCTACAACCTGACTTTAGATCATTGCTGATGGGAGAACTTGTCTTGGGGGAGGCTTGGCGCTTAGATGCTTTCAGCGCTTATCCGTTCCCTACATAGCTACCCGGCCTGCCGCTGGCGCGACAACCGGAACACCATTGGTAAGTCATTCCCGGTCCTCTCGTACTAGGGAATGTTCCCCTCAATTCTCCTGCGCCCACAGAGGATAAGGACCAAACTGTCTCACGACGTTTTG
>JAFXXW010000011.1 GCA_017542055.1 Kiritimatiellia bacterium | reverse complement strand
CGAATGACATGTTCATTCCTCCATTATACTCTTTTTTCTCGTTGGTGTCCATTCATTTGACGAACAAACTTGCTCCCCCCTTGCCAGTTTTCGCCAATGGTGTCTTCTATTATAACGAACTGCGAAAGTGGGATTTTTGCAGATTCCCCTTGATTTTCGGGGCGGAATATGATATAATATACTAATAAACGCAGTATTGTACACTTTCGAGGAAAAACAGATGAAGCAGATAGGAGTTGGCATACTCGGCTTCGGCACGGTGGGTGCCGGGGTGGCGGATGGTCTCTTGCGCAACCGGGAGACCTTCGCGAAGCGTCTCGGGGTGGACGTGGCGCTCCGGAAAATCGCGGATCTGGATATCGTGCGCGATCGCGGCGTGGCCGTGCCGGAAGGGGTGTTGACGACGGATGCGATGGCGGTCATCGCCGACCCCGAAGTGCAGATCATCGTGGAGCTCATCGGGGGTACGGGCGTGGCCAAGCAGTTCATTCTCGAGGCCATCGCCGCCGGCAAGAACGTGGTGACGGCCAACAAGAAGCTGCTGGCGGAGTCGGGGAGGGAGATTTTCGAGGCGGCGGCCAAGGCGGGCGTCGACATCTACTTCGGCGCGGCAGTGGGCGGAGGCATTCCCATCATCCGCAGCTTGCGCGAGGGTTTGGCGGGCAACGAAATCGGGTCGATGAAGGGCATTTTGAACGGCACGTGCAACTACATCCTGACGCGGATGATTCGCGAAGGGGCGGCGTTCGACGAGGTGCTCAAGGACGCGCAGCGGCTGGGGTACGCGGAGGCGGATCCGGGGCTCGACATCGACGGCTGGGACACCGCGCACAAGGCGAGCATTCTGGCGAGTCTCGCCTATTCGATTCCGGTCGACCCGCACGGCATCGAGGTGAAGGGCATCCGCAACCTCTCGAGCGTGGACGTGGCCTATGCCGGCAAGCTGGGCTATTCCGTCAAGCTCCTGGCGCAGATCGACCGGGTGGGCAACGAGGTGGCCGTAGGGGTGCACCCGACGCTTGTCCACAACCGGCATCTCCTCTCCGCGGTCAACGGCGTATTCAACGCGGTGATGGTGCACGGCGACCTCTCGGACGACCTCATGTTCTACGGCAAGGGCGCGGGCCGGGCGCCGACCGCTTCGACCGTAGTGGGCGACATCGGCGACATCGCGCGCAACCTGGCCGGGGGCGGCGCCCGGTACAAGAGCGCCATCCGCTACGACAACGAGGGGACGCTGTCGGTGATGAAGCCGGGCGACGTGACGAGCAAGTTCTACATCCGGCTCATGGTGGTGGACCAGTGCGGCGCGCTGGGACGCTTCGGGACGATTTTCGGCAACTGCAACGTGTCCATCGAGCAGGCGTCGTCGCACGAGTTTCTGCCGGGCCGCGAGGAAGCGGGCGTCATCCCGGTGGTGGTGCGCACGCACGAAGCCAAGACGAGCGACGTGGAGGCGGCGATCAAGGAGATCGAGGCGGCCGGCATCGTGCGCGGCACGCCGGTGGTGCTGAGGTTGATCAAGTAAAAGGAACGCAAACGAGATGAAAGTGTGCAAATTCGGGGGCTCCAGCCTGGCCAACGCGGCCCAGGTGAACAAGGTCATCGAAATCGTCCTTTCGGATCCGGCCAGGCGGCTGGTGGTGGTGTCGGCGCCGGGCAAGCGCCATAACGGCGACACCAAAGTGACGGATTTGCTGATCGAGTTGGCGCAGACGGCCAAAAAGGGCGAAAACACCGACCGCCAGTTCGGCGCGGTGGTGGAGCGCTACGCCGAAATCGCGCAGCAGTTGCGCCTGGGCGACGAGATCGTGCGCAAAATCGAAATGGACCTGATGGGCCGGCTCGCCAAGGTCAACGAACTGACCGACGCGGAATTTCTCGATCTCATGAAGGCGGCGGGCGAGGACAACTGCGCCAAGCTGGTGGCGGTGGCGTTCGAGTCGCGCGGCAAGAAGTGCCGGTACGCGGGTCCCCGGGAAACGGGCATGATCCTCATGGGCGAGCACGGCGACGCGCAGCTGGATCCGTCGAGCTACGATACCTTAAGCCGGGCGTTCTCCAATTTCGAAGGCATCGTGGTGTATCCCGGCTTTTTCGGCTACACCCGCGAGGGCAAGGTGGTCACGTTCCCCCGGGGCGGCAGCGACATCACGGGGTCGATTCTGGCCGCAGCGGTGTGCGCCGACGTGTACGAAAACTTCACCGACGTCGATAGCGTCTTTCCCTGCGACCCCCGGGTGGTGCCGGAAGTGGCGAGCGGCGAGGGCATCCCCACCATGACCTACCGGGAAATGCGCGAACTCGCCTATGCGGGTTTCGGGGTGTTCAACGACGACGCGGTCATCCCGGCAGTCAAGGCGCGAATCCCCATCAATATCCGCAACACCAACCATCCCAGCGAGCCGGGCACGATGATCCAGCAGTCCCGCCGGGTGGTGCCGGGCACGGTGGTGGGTATCGCGGCGATGGACAAGTGCTGCAACCTGGTGGTGGAAAAGTACTTGATGAACCGCGAAATCGGCTTTGGGCGTCGGCTCCTCACGGTGCTGGAGCACGAGGGCGTCAGCTACGAGCACATGCCCTCGGGCGTGGACTACCAGTGCATCATCGTCAAGGAGCAGTTCCTGCCGCGCGAGAAGGAGTCGCGCGTGCTGGCGGCCATTCGACGCGAACTCAAGCCCGATTTCATCACCGTCGAGCGCGACATCACGATGATCATGGTGGTGGGCGAGGGCATGTGCTTCACCCCGGGCATGCTGGCCAAGGCGTGCATGGCGCTGGCGGGAGAGGGGATCAACATTTCGATGGTCAACCAAGGCTCCAACGAAGTCAGCTTCATGATCGCCATCCGCAGTTCCGAGCGCGACAAGGCGCTCCGGGCGCTTTACCGGACTTTCTTCCACTGAGATGACGGTAGCATTCGAGAGCGGCGAACTGAAATCCCGGTCGGGCGAGGAAAAGTCGCGCGAGGCGGTGCTGGCGCTGCCGCTTTCGCGGTTGCTGGTGCGGATGGTGCGCGTCAAACCGGGCGAGGATCCGGTTGCGGTGGCGACGCCCGTGCTGTCGGCGGCGAGTCCCTATCCGGACGAGCCCCTTAGCGTCGCCTGCGAGCAGGTGGAGGGCGAGATCTACATCGCGGCCGCGCTGCCGGAAAGTTCGGCCGACGACATCGCGGAAAAGCTGGACGCATCGGGTCTCAACGTGACCAAAGTGGACGCGCTTTGCTTTGGCGAGATCCGGGCGCTCTGGAGCGAACTTAAGGGCGAGGGGAGAAAACTGCTCCTCTTGAAGAACCCCGACTGCATTTCGCTCATGGTGCTGGACGCTGGGCTGCCGGTGGCCATCCGGGCGCTGGACAACGAGAGCGACCTCAAACGCGAGGCGATTTTGAGTCTCCTGGAGGCGGAGGATTTTGGCGGGGTCAGGAAGCTGGACGAAATCGTGGCGCGCGGCGACATGGACCTTTCGGCGCTGGAACGCCTGGCGCCGGTGCGTCGGCTGGAAGACCAGGCGGGGAGTCTCGAGGAGGCGCTCGCCGGCATCGCCGAACGCGCGGGGGACGAGTCGACTTTGAACGCGCTGCCGGACAGCTGGCGGCAGGTGCTGGAGGATACGCGGTTCAAGCGCAAACTGACCAAATGTCTGGCGGTGGCGGGCGGCGTCTGGGCGCTCGTGATGGCGGTGTTGCTGGGCGTGCCGATGGTGCTGGGAATGATGACCGACTACCAGAAGGGGCTGTCCAAGGCGCATAGCCGGGAGTATCGCCAGGTCATGCAGATGCGCGACAAGGTGAAGCTGGTAAGGAAATATTCCGACCACACCCGGGGGGCGCTGGAGATCATGAAGGCGGTAAGCGACCGGTTGCCGCAAGGAATCGAGCTTTCGAGCTGGAACTACAAGCGCGAGGACGGCGTCAAGGTGAGCGGAGAGGGCGTCAGCGGCGAACTCATCTACCAGTTCAAGGACAACATGGCGGCGATGGCCGAGGAGGATGGCGGGGAGCCGATTTTCCCGACCGTCAATCTCAAGGGGCCGTCTTCCAGCAAGGCGGGCAAGTACAAGTTCGATCTCGACTGCGCCTACGAAGGGGAGGAAGAGTGATGGGCGGCGAAACCGGCAACCGGGAAAAGGCCTTGATGGCGATGCTGGCGATGGCGGCCCTGTACGCGATCGCGGCCGGGGTGTGGTTTTTCCATTCGCAGACGGCGTGGAGCCGGGCCCGGAAGCAGTACGCCAAGGCGGCGGACACGTTCGAGCGCGAGTGCAAGCTCATCAACGAGCGCAACAAGTGGACCGAGGCGTACGAGGCGGAAAAGGCCGCCATGCCCACTTTCGCGGCAGGCAAGGCCACCGACACCACCTGGCTCAAGCTGATGGACACGTTGGCCGAAAAGCACCACATCGCCATCAGCCAGCGCCAGAGCGGCAAGGAAGTGGAGTCGGGCGACGTGCTGGAACTGCCCATCGAGGTGAAGAGCTGGGAGGGGAGCCTCGAGAGTCTCGTCAAGTTCATGCACGAGCTGGAAAACACCAAGGAAGGCATGTTCGACATCCGCAGTCTCAGTTTCAAACCAAGCAGCAAAAAGGGCTACTTGAAAGGTTCGTTCACCTTGACGTGCGCCTATATGCGGGAGGAATGAGATGAGTTATGATTTAAGATTTAAGATTTATGATTTGAGATTGAAGATTTGCGATTTGAGATTTAAGATTTGCGATTCGATCACCAAGGCTGGAGGTCCGATCATGAAATATGCGATTTTGGGTTTGGCGTTGATGGTGTCCGGGCTGGTTATGGCCCAAGAGCAGGACAAGACCAAGGCGGCGCCGCCTTTGAACTGGGACGGGGCGGCGGTGGATATCGTCCTCCAGGCCTACGCCGAGAGTCTCAACAAGATCATCCTCAAGGACCCGGGCGTGCCCAACGCCACCATCAGCCTCAAGGCGCGCGACGGCCAGCGGCTGACGCTCGAGGAGTATCAGGAGGCGATCGAGGTGGTGCTGGAGATGAACGGCGTGCACGTGGAGCCCTACGGCGAAAAGTTCATTCGCGCCGTTCCGCGCAACAAGGCGCGCAAAGAGGGCATTCCGCTCGTTTTGGACCCCGAGGCCGAACTGAAAGAGAGCGGCAAGGTGATCAGCTTCATGATTCCCTTCAAGAACATCGCCGTTTCCGAGGCGCAGAAGCTGTTGGAGGGCTTCAAGAGCGACACCGGCATTCTGCTCGTTTCCGAGCGGACCAATTCGATTCTCGTCACCGACACCGAGCAGAACATCGCCCGGATGATGGAGATCGCCAAGACGGTTGACGTGGCAAGTCCCGTGCTGGAGGAGGTGTTCGTGCGGCAGATTCTCTTTGCCAGCGTGACGGACGTCAAGACGATCCTCGAGAACATCGTCAAGGAGAGCCAGGCGGCGCAGGAGAAAGAAAACGGCAAGGGCGCGGCCAACGCCAACAACACCATGCCGCAATTTCCGGGCAGGCCGCCGCGCGATCGGCTGATGGGTCGCAACACGCCCGGCAATCAGCAGCCGGCCCAGCCGGAAACGACGGGCAACGAGAGTCTGGTGATGAGCGTGAGCGACGCCGACCGGGGGATGATCCGGGGCAAGGTGATCATGATGAGCGACGAGCGCAGCAACAAGCTGATCGTCATCACGCAGCCTTCCAACATGGCGTTCTTCGATACGATCATCAAGCAGATGGACGTGGAGACCACGCCCGACGTGAAGGTGGAGGTGATCCGGCTCAAGTACGCCGACGCCGAAGAAGTGAGCGACATGATCAACGATCTTATCGGCAACGCGTCCAACGCCAAGAGCAGCACCAAGAACAACACCAACCAGAACGCGCAGAAGGGGTCCAACACCAACGTGACGAGCGGCACCTCCAGGCAGTCGGCCAAGAGTGCCGCCAACACCAAGGCGGGCGAATCGAAGGCGGGCGAGCTCAACAAGGACAACGTGGTGGTGCTCGCCGACAAGCGCATCAACGGTCTTGTCATCATGGCCCGCACGCAGGATCTGCCGGTCCTCCACCAGATCATCGAGGCGATGGACGTCAAGCTCAGCCAGGTGCTGATCGAGACGGCGATCATCGAGGTGGGCCTCAGCGACACCATCAAGACGGGTATCGACTGGGTGCATCAGATTTCCGGCAAGCAGGCGATGAGCGGAGGCGGCGGAACCACCTCCACGTTCGGCACGTTGGAGTCGGTGGCGGCGAGCGGAGTGAGCGCCTCGACCGGCATTCCGGTGAGTTCCGGTCTCAACTACGCGGGCCTCAGCGACAAGCTGAATCTGGGCATGGTGGTGGAAGCCTCCAAGGCCGACACCCGCACCAAGTATCTGGCCAGCCCGATCATCATGACGGTAGACAACAAGGAAGCCACCATCGAGGCCACGCAAATGCGCTACATGCTGACCGGCTTTACGTCTTCGGGGACGAGCTACTCGACGATCGCGGTGCCCAACTACGAGCAGAAGGAAATCGGCATCACCATCAAGACCACGCCCAAGATCAACCCCAACGGCACGGTGATGCTGTCGGTGGAGGAGGAATATTCGCAGCTGGGCGAAACCCAGACCATCCAGACCAATGGCGGCATGAGCGGCACGGACGGAGCTTCGACGGCGCTGATGGACGTGAACGTGGACACTACGGTGACGCGCAAGATGTCGGCCGATATCAGTCTCGAGGACGGCCAGTCGGTGGTGATCGGGGGACTGACCGAAACCAAAGTCGAGGTGGAGGAGACGGGCATTCCGCTCTTGAAGGACATTCCCTGGGTGGGACGGTATCTCTTCGGGTCGACCAAGGACGTGGAGCGGCGCAAGGAGCTGTTGGTCTTCATGACGCCTTACGTGCTCAAGGACGGCGACAGCGCGGAAGCGGAAGCGGCGCGGCGCAAGAAGACGATGAGCGACGCGCGGCCTTGGGAGGATCACGGCTGGAGCAAGTCGTCGCTGGCCGATCCGGTGGGCAACAAGGAGCAGCTGCGTCGCCAGCAGGACGAATGGGAGCGCGAGGACGAAGAGCGCGCCAACGAGCTGGCCATCGAAAAGGCGCGGATGGATCGGGTATTGGAACTCGAAAAGAAAGCGCTCGACGAGCGGAAAATGACGATCGAGGAGGCCAAAGAACGCATCGACAAGCTCAACCAGATCGAGGAGGAAAAGGCGGCTTTGCGGGGAGAAGCGGATATCGTGGAGCGCGAGAACAACGACCTCCTGAAGCAACTTAAGAGCGAGCACGAAGCGTCGGCGGAAGCGACCCCGGAAGCTCCCCAGGCGGGTGAAGGCGCGGTGGCGGAATGAAGACGATTGTTCCGATAGTGGCGGTGTGTCTGGCGGTTATCGCGGCCTCCTATGCGGCTGTGAGCTGCTACAAGGACAAGGCGGCCATCGCCCGGGACGAGGCGGCCAAGGCGGCGAGCGAGGAAGAGACGGAACTCGCCAAGGCGCGGGCGGCCAAGGATTCGCTGAGCGCGGAACGGGCCAAGGAGAGCGAGGCCAAGGAGAAGCTCCGGATCAAGCAGGAGGAACACGCCATCAAGGCGGCGGCGGTGGAACAGGCCAGGCTCGAACAGGAGAATCTGAAGCTCAAGGCGCAGGAGGCGGCCGATTCGGCCAAGGCGGCAGCCGACTATGCGCAGGCCCAGGCGGACATTCGGGCGGCCAAGGAGGCGGAACTCAAGACCAAGAAGGCGGAAGCGGCCAAGATCCAGGCGGAGGCGCAGCTGGAGGCGGAGGTGACGGCCGGCAAGGAAGCGATGGCCCGGAAAGAGGAGGCGGAGAGTCTCAAGCTCAAGACGAACCTCGAGGAAGTGGCGGTGCTCAAGGATACTTACGAGCGGTGGCTTGGCGAGCTCAACGAATACAAACGCGAACTGGACGAGCGGGAAGCGGCCATGCATCCGGAATTGACGGCGGAAGATCTGTTCATGCTGGGCGAGGAGGAAAAGCCCGGCGCGGAAGCGGAAGTCCTGCCCGAAAACGACCATCGCCTCACGAAGGGCGAACGGGAACTCGCGAGGATGAAGCGGCTGCAGGCGGAGGCGCAGGAAGCGTCGGCCCTCGCGACGCGCGAGGAGATCGAGAACCGGCTGACCGCGCTCATGCGGCAGGCCATCAAGGAGGACCGCGTGCCGGACGCCAAGTTCTATTACCGGACGCTGAAGAGTTTCTATCCCGACTGGGAATACAAAGAAGAAGAGGTGAAAGAATGAGTTTGGCGGTAGGTATCGTGGGGCTCCCCAACGTGGGCAAGAGCACGCTGTTCAACGCGCTCACGAAAAAGCAGCAGGCGGCGGCCGAGAATTATCCGTTCTGCACCATCGAGCCCAACACGGCGGTGGTGGAGGTGGAGGACAAGCGACTCGACGCGCTCGCGGAAATCGCGCATCCCCAGCAGATCATCAAGGCGACGGTGGACTTTACCGACATCGCCGGTCTCGTCAAGGGTGCGTCGAAGGGCGAAGGTCTGGGCAACAAGTTTTTGGCCAACATTCGCGAGTGCGACGCCATTTTGCACGTGGTCCGGTGCTTCGAGAACGACGACATCATCCACGTGCAGGAAGGCGGCAACAAGTCAGCCCCCATCGACCCGGTGGGCGACGCGGAAGTGATCGAGACGGAACTTATTTTGGCCGATATGGAACAGCTCCAGCGTCGCTACGACAAGGTGAAAAAGGAGGCGCAGGCCAAGGTGGCGCTCCGGCCGGAGGCGGAGGCGTGCGCGGCGCTGTTGAAGCATTTGGAGGAGGGGAGGCCCGTGCGCGCTTTTCCGCGCAAGGAGGGCGACGCCATTTTGGGCGTGCTCAAGGAGCTTCACTTCCTCACCGACAAGCCGGTCATCTTTTGCGCCAACGTGTCGGACGACGACGTGACGGGCGAGGGCAATCCGCACGTGGCCGCCTTGCGGGAATACGCGGCGAAGGGCGGCAGCGAGCTGGTGGTCATTTGCGCGCAGATGGAGGCGGACCTCGCGGGGCTCAGCGACGCGGAAGCCAAGGAGTTTCTGGAAAGCTACGGGCTCAAGGAGTCTTCGCTCGACCGCACGATCAAGCTCGCCTATCACACGTTGGGTCTCGCGAGCTACTTCACGGCCGGTCCCAAGGAAGTGCGCGCGTGGACGTTCCGTCGGGGCTGGAAGGCGCCCAAGTGCGCGGGAGTCATCCATACCGATTTCGAAAAGGGCTTCATCCGCGCCGAAGTGATCGCGTTCGACGATTACGTCAAAAACGGCGGCGTGGCCGGAGCGCGGAGCGCCGGGGCTTTGCGGCCCGAAGGCAAAGAATATCAGATGCAGGACGGCGACGTGGTCGAATTCCTGTTCAACTAAAGGAGACGAGATGAAAACGGCAGTCGTAAACGGTCGGGAAATCACGAAGGAAGCGGTGCAGTTCGAGCTGGACCGGCTGGTGCGGTTCTACATGAGTCACGGCATGACGATCGACGAGGTCAAAAAGAACCTGCCCAAGCTGGAGGAAAAAGCGCTGGAGCAGGCCATCGGCGCCAAGTTGCTGCTGGACCAGGCCATGCGCATCGATTTGCCGGTGACGGCCAAGGATATCGACGCGGAAGTGGCCAAGGTGATCACCCAGGTGGGCGGCAAGGACAATTACGACCAGGCGCTCAAGGCCCAGGGCATCGACGAGGCCACTTTCCGCAAGGAGCTGGAAAAGGGCGCCAAGGTGAACATGCTCGTCAACCAGGCGTGCGCGCACGTGGCCGATCCCACCGAAGCGGAAGTGGAAGCGTTCTACAAGGCGCACGAGGAGGAATACGTCCAGCCGCACGAGGTGCTGTGCCAGCATATCCTCCACAAGGATTTCGATACCATCAAGGACATTCGCGAGCGCATCGTGGCGGGGGGCGACTTCGCCAAGGAGGCGGCCGAGCATTCGGAGTGCCCCTCGGGCAAGCAGGGCGGGAGTCTCGGCTGGTTCGGTCGCGGAATGATGGTGCCGGAGTTCGACAAGGCCGCTTTCGAGATGAAGAAGGGCGAGGTGAGCGGCATCATCAGCACGCAGTTCGGCTACCACATCATCTACAAGGCGGACGAGCGCGGCGGCAAGAAGCTGGACCTCGTGGACGTGCACGACCAGATCAAGGACCTGCTGCGCCACGAGGCGCGCGGTAGGGCCATGGACCAGTACGTGGCGGATTTGCGCGACAAGGCGACCATCGAGTACAAAAACTAAAGGAGCCATCCCATGACCGGTACGATACTGCTGTTGGCCACGCTCAAGCTGGGCACGCCGTTTTCGGACGGCATGGTGCTGCAGCGCCAGATGCCCATCCGGGTGTGGGGCACGTCCGACGCCCGGAGCGAAGTTCGCGTCAAGCTGGGCAACGATACCGCCAAGGCGCAGGCCGACTACGAGGGCAACTGGCGGGTGGAATTGCCGCCCCGGGGCGCCAGCAAGAAGCCGGTTTCGATGACGGTGACCGAATACAAGGTGCAGGTGCTGCCGGTGTCGGGCGCCATCGACACTTTGACCGTCAACGACATTCTGGTGGGCGAGGTGTGGTTCGCGTGCGGACAATCAAACATGGAATGCCCCATCTGGGGCGACAATCCCCGTTTTCGCGACGAAAAAGGCGCCATGATGGTGGCCATGAGCAACAACCCGTTCATTCGTTTCGTCAAGAACCAGAAGCGCGAGGGCGACGTTTGGCGGTATTCGCTGACCACGTTGCCGCTCAAGGCCGAGTGGCGCCAGTTCGATTCCAAGGGGCTAGCACTGCGGCCGGGCGAGGAGTATATGCTGTCGGCGGTGGCGTTCTATTTTGCGCGCGAGCTTTATCTGGCCACGGACGTACCCATCGGCATCGTCGATTCTTCCTGGGGCGGCACCCCGGCCGAAGCGTGGACGCCGCCTTGCACCATGCCGGCCAAGGATTTGGAGGACAACCTCGCCGCGCGCGGGGGCAAGGTGGACCAGTACACGCCCACCGCGCTCTTCAACGGTCTCGTGGCGCCGTACTGCCCCATGGCGATGCGCGGCTTCATCTGGTATCAGGGCTGCAACAACGTCAACGATTCCGTCTCGCGCTACGTGGAGCGGATGAATCTCCTTTATAGCGGCTGGGCCAAGATGTTCGAAAATCCCGACCTCAAACTCTATTTCGCGCAACTCGCGCCCTACCAGACGAACTGGATGAACATCTGCATGGCGCAGACGCAATTCGCCCAGTCGGAAAAGAACGCCAATCTGGTGGTGCTCGCGGACGCGGGCAATCCGTACGACATCCATCCCAACCGCAAGGACATAGTGGGGCAGCGTCTCGCGATGCACGCGTTGCGGCGCGAGTACGGCTTCGAGATGCCGGGCGACGAAAGCCCGGTCCTCCAGAAAGTGACTTTCCGGGGCAACACGGCCGTGCTGGAATTCAACAACGTCAAGGAGTGGTACATCTATTCCGGCAACTGGTCCGTCGAGCCGGCGTTCGAAATGTGCGGCGCGGACGGCGTTTGGGTGAAGGCCAAAATCGCCAATCCCGTGGTGACGGATGCGTTCCGGCGCGGCGTGGTGCAGAGCGACGGCGGCTGGCTCACGCTGGAGGCGGAGGGTCTCGATAAGGCCGTCCACGTGCGCTATCTGGGCCAGCCCCGCACGGCCGGGACGCTCTACAACGAGCTTTCGCTGCCGCTCGGGCCGTTCGAGAAGTAACCGATGGAAATCACGTCTCCTTCCAATCCCAAGCTCAAGTACGTGGTCAAGCTGCGTACTTGTTCGGCGCGCGAAGACTCCGGCGAAATGATCGTGGAGGGCTATCGCGAATGCCGCCGCGCGCTCGATCACGGCTACAAGCCGCGCGCCATTTTCCATTGCCCGGACTTCTACCTCAAAAACGAAAACGAGCCCGCGCTCGTGGCGGAAGCGGCCCGGGCCGGCGCGGAGGTGTATACCTGCAGCAAGGTATGCTTCGGCAAGATCGCCTACAAGGAGCGGCCGGACGGGCTTTTGATGGTGGGGCCGCACGTGAGCATAGGGCTTAAGGACTTGAAACTCCCGCCCAACGCGCTCGTCATCGTCACCGAGGCCATCGAAAAGCCGGGCAATCTGGGCACCATCCTCCGCTCGGCCGACGCCGCCAAAGTGGCCGCCGTCATCGTGTGCGACCGCACCACCGACATCCACAACCCCAACGTGGTGCGCGCTTCCACCGGTACGATGTTTTCCGTGCCGATCGTGGAAGCCACTTCCGACGAGGCGCTTGCCTTTCTGAAAGCGCGCGGCTTCAAGATTCTCGCCGCCACTCCGCACGCGGAAAAACTCCATTTCGAGGTGGATTTGACGGGTAACGTGGCCATCGCCCTGGGGGCCGAGCAGTACGGACTTACCGCCAAGTGGATGGACGGGGCGGAACTGCGGGTGCGCATTCCCATGCTGGGCCTCGCCGACAGTCTCAACGTCAGCGCGGCCGCCACCATTCTCGTTTACGAAGCCGTTCGCCAGCGCATCGCCGCCGGAATCGACCAAGTGCCGGACTTCGTGCCGTGGCATGGCGAAGGCAGCCACGACCACTGATCGCCGATATGCGCTTTGCCACTCCCTGGATGCTCGTCTTGGCCTGCGCGGTTCCTTTGCTGGGACTGTGGTGGACCTTTCTGCGCGCCCGGCGGGAAAAGGCGCTCGCGCGTTTTTCGGTGGCGGGCACGCCCAAGCCCGGAGCGCTTGCGCGACTCCAGATGCCGCTCGTTCTGGGCGGACTCGTTTTGATGCTCGTGGCGGCGGCGCGTCCCCAATGGGGCAAGGCGCAGGAAGTGGCGGTGCGCCGCTCGCGCAATCTGGTGGTGGCGTTGGACGTGAGCAACTCCATGCTGGCGCGCGACGTCCGGCCCAACCGACTCGAACGCGCCAAGGCGGATCTCGCCGACCTCGTCGATTCGCTCGAGGACGATCGCTGCGCTTTGGTGGCATTCCGGCGCACCGGCGTGCAGATTTGCCCCCTCACCACCGATCACGGCTTTTTGCGCGGCGCGTTGGAGCGGCTGGACGGCGACAGCGCCCCGCGCGGCGAGACGGATCTGGGCAGCGCCATCGACACCGCCTTGGACGCGCTCGATCCGGTGGACGACGACCATAACGCCATCATAATCATTTCCGACGGAGGCGATCTGCGCGGCAAGGCGCTAGATTCGGCCGCCGTCGCCAAGTCGCGCGGCGTGCCGATTTTCACGGTGGGCATCGGCGATCCCCTGCACGAGACGGAAATTCCCGGCGTGCGCTTCAAAAACGCGCCCGTCAAGGTCAAGCTGGAGGAGGACGCGCTCAAGGCCATCGCCGAGGCGAGCGGGGGACGGTACGTGCCGCTCGCGACGGCCGGCACGGCCGAAACCACTTTGGGCGCCATCTATCGCCGGTTCATTCGCCAGGTGGCCGAAAAAGAGCAGCGCGAGGCCGAAGACGCGGTGGGCGAGCGTTTCGCGATTTTCCTGTTGCCGGGCCTCCTGCTCGTCGGGGCGGCCGCCATGCTGTCTTCCGGTCGCTTCCGGCAGTTTTCGCTTGACAATCGCGGAAAAAAGTGATATAATATCTACCATGACAATCAAAAAGCCAGTTAAGCCGGCGGCCGCTCTCGTAAAGGCGGCCGCTCCTGCAGCCTCGGGCGGCGCCACCATCGCCGACCGTTTCAAATTGGACGTTCCCGCCAAGCCCGCCAAGTCGGGTGGCGCGTCGTCCGCCGCCGGCAACATCGCGCTGTGCGCGGCGTTGGCGGGTCTGGCCCTTGCGGGTATTTTGACGTTTGTCATCTACCAGCATTGGGAATTCCTGAAGGGTGCTTGATAACCGCCTAAAGGGGGTGGATATGAAAGACGTCATGCTTTCGCCTCGGGCCAAGGCCGCGGTAAGGCTTGCGCTGGAGGAGGATCTCGTTTCCGTCGACAAGGTGAAATCGTCGCCCTGGTGCGACGCCACTTCGCTCGCGCTCGTCGATCCCGATACGGTCGCCACGGGCGAAATCTACGCCAAGGGGTCGGGCTGCGTGGTGGCGGGCGCCACCGTGGCCAAGGCGGTGCTCAAAATGGTGGATCCCAAAATCCAGGTGAGCATCAAAAAGCCGGACGGTAGCAAAGTGGAGCCCAAGGAGCCGATTCTCGTTTTCAAAGGCAAGGCGCGGAGTATTCTCGCGGCGGAGCGCACCGCCCTCAACTTCATGCAGCGCATGTGCGCCACCGCCACTTTGACGAGCAAGTTCGTGGCGGCGGTCAAGCGCTACGGCACGATGATTCTCGATACGCGCAAGACCACGCCGGGACTTAGGGTGTTCGAAAAGTACGCCGTTCTCTGCGGCGGCGGCACCAACCATCGCATGGGCATGTACGACCGCGTGCTCATGAAAGACAACCATCGCCGGCTGTGGAAGGGCGGCAATCCCGACGAACTCGACCAGGCCGTGCTGGCCGCGCGCAAGGCGTTTCCCAAACTCGCCGTGGAGGTGGAGGTGGAGAGCGTGCGCGAGTGCCAAAGCGCGCTCAAGGCCAAGCCGGAGTGGATTATGCTCGACAACATGTCCCCGGCCGAAATGAAAAAGTGCGTCAAGCTTTGCCGGGGGATTTCCAAAACGGAGGCCTCGGGCGGCATCACGCTCGACCGCGCCAAGGAGGTGGCCGCCACCGGCGTCACCGCCATTTCGCTCGGTTGCCTGACCCACAGCGCCGGATCGGTGGATCTGTCGCTGGAGTGGCGGGCCGTATAGGAGACCAGGTGGCCAATCTCGTAATCGACGTGGGCAACACCTCGGTGGCACTGAAAGCCGGCGAGCAGGTTTTCCATGTGGACGGCGGCTTTGCGGCGGCGGCCGAAGTGGCGCGCGAGGCGTTGGAGAACGTGGCCGAAGTCGATTACGTTTCGGTGGTGCCGGATATGGACCCCAAGTGGCGCGACCTCGCCGCGCAATACGGCAAAAAGTTCGTGCAGGTGGCCTATCCGCAAGGTTTGCGCCTCAAGTACGACTATCCCCGCCCGGAGACGATCGGGGCGGACCGGCTCTGCGACGCCGAGGCCGCGGTGGAAATCTACGGCGCGCCGGTGCTGGTGATGGATTTCGGCACCGCGCTCACGGCCGCCATCGTCACGCGCGACCGGGTGTGGCAGGGTGGCGTCATCGCGCCCGGCTTTCCCCTGATGCGCGATTATCTGTTCGAGCGCACGGCCCAGCTGCCGCGCATGGAGCTGGGGAGCGGCGACGCCCCCAAAATCGGCAAATCCACCGAGGAAGCCATGCGTTTCGGCGCGATCGTGGGGTATCGCGGCATGGTCAAGGAGATCGTGGGCAAACTCAAGCGCAATTACGGCGAAGATTTTACTTTGGTGGCCACCGGCGGATTCGCCCGTTGGGCGCTCAAGGACGCGGGATTGCCGTTCATCATCGATGAAATGCTGACTTTGAAGGGATGCGAACTCATATGCTCAAGAAACTGACGCTGTTGTTGGCGCTGGCGTTGACCGGCGCGCTGGTCGGGTGCGGACCGTTTTGGGTGGATCCTTACATCGTGGTCAAGGAGTCGCCGCTCAACTGGGTGGAGATCCACTACTACAATCTCAAGCGCACGCCCATCCGCCGCATCGGCGTGTACCTGAACGGCATGGGCCACGTGGAGCTCAAGAAGGGCACGAGCGATCTCGTGTCGAACGATTTCGCCAAGAAGTATCGCGACGAAGACTGGAGCAAGATTCGCGTCAAGCGCATGGAGGTGGACCCCCTGCACGTGAAGGACCTCATGCAGAATCTCGTCAATCACGGCCTCTTGGACCGGGAAAAGACGGGGAGAAAGTCCAAAAAGACCGAATTCGACCGCTTTATCGCCGTCAAGGCCAACATCAACAACCACACCTATTCCGCGCAGGAGAACATCTTCGAGGTCGATCCCGACCTCGCCGAACAACTCCTCGACGTAATCCGCGAATTCGACAACCCTTGAGCGGGGTCGACTTTATTGCCGAAATGTGTTCGTTGCGCGTAGTTCCGCCGCAGAATGGTGCGGCAGAGTCGGTTGCTCCGCAGAAGGTTGCCACGATAGCATTCAAGGCGTTCAGCGCGCCCCAAGACGAACCGGTTGCGGACTCTGGCGGCGCAACAAGAGTTGTCGCCGTGCCTTTCCCCGGCGAAGGCCCGGATTGGAGTACCCCCGGCGCCAGGGGCGATCGACCGCAGGGGTCTGGTGGAAGATACCATCGTCGCCAACCGGGACGGCAAAGGAGCAACCCATAAAAAGCTTCATCCGGTGCGGGGTCAAGGAGGCCGGGTATTGACTTTATTGCCGATATATGGTATAATATGCCATCATTAAACGCATAAGGAGGATGAAGCATGATGACGAGAGAAGAGGAGCGGGCCGAATTTTGGCTGCTGACGAAGGCGATCCTGCAGGATTCCGCCATTGACGCCGACGAGGCTAAAGTCATCAAGCGCTGGCTGGAGGAACATCAGCAAGGCGACGAATTCGCGATGACGATAGCCAAACTGGACGCTTTCATGGCCGATGGCTATATCGACCCGCGCGAATCGCGGACCATCGCCGATTCCTTGGGTCGGCTTTTGGCGCTCATGCGCCAAGCGCAAGGTTGAGACGATGAAGCACGGGGTGATCGCAGATTCCGCCGCGCGTTCGCGGCGCATCCTTCGCACGAGCGTCGTGGGCATCGGCGCCAACGTGCTGCTGGCCGCGTTCAAGGCGGCGGTGGGTCTGGCCGCCAACTCGGTGGCGGTGGTCCTCGACGCGGTCAACAATCTCACCGACGCCTTGAGTTCGGTGTTGACCATTGTGGGCGTCAAGTTCGCGGCGCGTTCGCCCGACGCCAAGCACCCGTTCGGCTACGGCCGGATCGAATACTTTAGCGCCGTCACCGTAGCGGCGCTCGTCATTGCGGCCGGCGCGGGGTCGCTGGTGGAGTCGGTAAAGAAAATCGTACATCCGGAGGCTCCCGAATACGGCGCGACGGCGCTGACGGTGGTGGCGGTGGCAGTTGTCGCCAAGCTCTTGCTGGGGCGCTGGGTTTCGGCGCAGGGGCGCGCGTGCAATTCCGGCGCGCTGGAAGCTTCGGGCGCGGACGCCATTTCCGATGCGGCCATTTCGGCCGTCACGCTCGTCGGGGCGCTCCTCGTGAAGTTCGCCGGCGTCAACCTCGACGGCTGGCTGGGCGCGGCGATTTCGCTCTTCATCCTCAAGGCGGGCGGAGGAATGCTGCTCGAAGCGGTCGGCAATATCATGGGCAGCCGACCCGACGCCGAAGTTTCGCGGCGCATTCGCGAAACGATCGAAGGGGTGCCCGGCGTGCTCGGCGCCTACGACCTCGTCCTGCACAACTACGGACCCGATTCGGCCATCGGCTCGGTACACGTGGAAATCGACGGCTCGCTCGATGCGGCCGCCATCCACCGGCTGACCCGTTCCGTGCAGATTGCCGTACTTGATGCGTTCCGCGTCTTTCTGACGGTGGGCATTTACGCAGTGGATCCCGCCCGCCGCGCCGATCGCGACGTCATCGCGGAGGCCGCGATGCGCCACCCCGGCGTC
Organism: Kiritimatiellia bacterium; assembly: GCA_017542055.1. Taxonomy (GTDB): domain Bacteria; phylum Verrucomicrobiota; class Kiritimatiellia; order RFP12; family UBA1067; genus UBA1067. The sequence goes on along the minus strand of JAFXXW010000011.1, from coordinate 41,792 downwards.
AAGGCCGTCCACGGCGTATTCTTCGACGACGAGCGCGCCACCGTCTCCTTTGACGTCCTTGTCGACTTTACCGTCCGCGACCGCGCCGCGCTGCGCGAAGCCATCCTGTCCGATTTGGCCGGGCGATTCCAAAATCGCGCCATTTTGCTCAATTTCGATACGGATTATTCCGACTAACCCCACCCTCAAAAGGAACCAACCACCATGAGCATCAAGATCAAGCCCGTGCGCTTCACCGAAAACGGCTTCATGACCGAGCCCTTTGCCCTGGGCGGCGAAGGCACGGAAGGCCTCGACGCGAACGTCAAGTATCGCTCCTGCCTGCAGAACTGGGTGATCGATACCGGGAGCGAGGTGATCCTCGTCGATACGGGACTTCCCGCCGAGTTTCCGGAAGCCGCGCCCGACAAGGACGCCACGATCTATCTCGGCAAATTCATGAAGCCCTATGTCGAAGCGCTGGCCGAGCTTGGGTACAAGCCGGAGCAGGTCTCGAAGATTCTCATCACCCACAAGCACGGCGACCACACGGGCGAACTGCGCGCTTTCCCCAATGCCCAGATCATCTGCTCGGCGGTGGAGGCGGAAACGGACGAGATCAAGCCGTTCAAGCCGACCGTGGCCACGTTCCAGGATGGACCGTACTACGAGTTCCCCCGGTCGCAGCGCATCGCCGAGGGGGTGACCTATATTTTCGCGCCCGGCCACACGAGCGGCAACTGCATCGTGGCGGTGGAGACGGACGGACTCTTCTACCTCATTCACGGCGACGTGACCTACACGGACGTGGCGCTCTATCGCAACAAGCTTTCCGTGGTCTTTGACGACCAGGCCACCGCCCGCGAAACGCTGGATCGCTGCCGCGCCTTCTGCGCCGCGCGCCCGACCGTCTGGCTGGGCACCCACACGCCCGAGGCGTTGGAGAGCCTGGAAGCGCATCGCGTGGTCGATCTCGCCAATCCCCCGGCCGTGATTCCGCCCGGCGAAATCGTGTTCAAGACGCCTACCGGCAAGTACATCTGCTCGGTTTGCGGCTATGTCTACGATCCCGCCGAGCACGATGGAGTGGCCTTCGAGGACTTGCCGGCCGACTGGCGTTGCCCCCGCTGCCGTCAGCCCAAAGAGAAGTTCAACCGCGCCTAATCGTCAGGCGATCTGCGATCGAATCAAGCAAGCAAGTTCCGGCGGGTCCACCCCGCCGGAATTGTTTTGGGGAGGATTTTTGCAGATTTTGCTTGAAATTCGGGGCGAAATATGATAAAATATCATAGATAAAACCAAAAAAGGAGAAGAAGCATGAAGCAAATGACGATCGTGCTGGGTGCGATGGCGATGGCATTCGCGGCGCAGGCCCAAGAGGTGGCGACGGAAGAGCCGGTGGCGACCGAGCCCATGGCGGTGGCGGAGGAACCGGAGGTGGCGGAGCCGGAGGACGAGGCTGCGTCGTGCTTCGAGGCGTCGCTCTCGCTCGACATCAATTCCGCTTACGTCTCCCACAACCGCATCTTCTCCGACGCGCCGGTGGCGCAGTACGATCTCTGGCTGCAGTTCAACCTGCCGGAGTATTTCGGCTGGGTGGCGGTGGACGTGTGGGCCAACCAGGAGCTCCAGAAGCGCCATAGCATGCGCAGCGTCAACGGCGGCAAGCAGTTTGGCGGTTTTGGCGAGTTCGACTACGAAGTAATCTACGGCAACTCGGTGGGTCCGGTGAACCTCACCGCCTCGCACCTCTGGTACACCTATCCGCGCACCGGTTGGAATCCCGGCTCCCAGAATTTCTGGACGTTTGGCGCAGAATACGACAACGCGATAGTGGTGCCGAGCGTCAAGCTCTACTGGGAGTATATGCACCACAACACGCCGGACGACGCGCTGATGATCGACTTTGCGCTGTCGCGCAGCTTCGATCTCACCGACAAGCTCTCGCTCAAGCTCGTCTCCAAGACCACGCTCTACACCGCCAAGTACGCGAAGCACTTCTCCGACGACCGGCTGAACAAGGCGGTGTTCGGCGGCTGGGACAACGGCGTGGCGCTGAATTACGCGCTGACCGAGCATCTTTCGGTCGGGGCGCACCTCAACTACCTCTACCGGATCGACGAGCGCGTCCGCCATTGCCCGGGTTGGGATCCCTATTCGCTCGACAATAACAGCAGTTCGCATCGCGGGCTTCTGTACGGCGGCGTTTCCGCGAGTCTCTCGTTCTAAAAAAGTCCGCCAAGGGGAGGGGACGACATGAAGCAGGTTTTGTTCGCGGCCGCGATGATGGTCGCCTCGGTGGCGTTGGCGGAGGGCGAGACGGCGGCAGCGCCGGTCGCGACTCCGGCAGGCACGGTGCAAGTGACGGTGGACGACGCCGTCAACGTCTACAATCTCGCGGCGATCGCGGACGAGGGGGACGTGAAGGGCGCCAAGTCGTACATCGACGCCTACGCGGACAACGTGCAGAACGACCGGGAGTTCAAGGCGAACGAGGCGAAGGCGCTCGCGACGATTCGCACCGAAAACCGCTTCTTCGGCACCTGGTGGGCCATCTTTCCCCCGCTGCTTGCGATTTTCCTCGCGCTCGTCACCAAGGAGGTCTATTCGTCGCTCTTCGCCGGCATCGTGTCGGGCGGGCTCTTATATTCCGGCTTCGCCTTCGAGGGGACGATGACGCACGTGATGCAGGACGGGTTCATCGCCTCGATCGCCGACGCGTACAACATCGGGATTTTGCTGTTCCTCGTGCTGCTCGGGGCGCTCGTCGCGATGATGAACAAGACGGGAGCTTCCGCCGCGTTCGGAAGGTGGGCGCAAGGCCACATCAAGACGCGAATCGGCGCGCAGATCGCGACGATCATCCTCGGGATGCTGATTTTCGTGGACGACTATTTCAACTGCCTCACCGTGGGTAGCGTGATGCGCCCGGTGACGGACGCCAAGAAAGTCTCGCGCGCCAAACTCGCCTATCTCATCGACGCCACGGCGGCCCCGATTTGCATCATCGCGCCGATTTCCAGCTGGGCGGCGGCGGTGGCGGGTTTCGCCAAAGGCGCGGGGGCGGAGAGCGGATTTTCGCTGTTTATCGCGGCAATTCCCTACAATTTCTACGCGATTCTCACGATTGTCGCGATGTTCGCGATTGCGCTACTGGGGTTCGACTTTGGACCCATGAAGCGCCACGAGGCGGCGGTGGCTACGGGCGAGCCGGACCTCGGCGCGATCGAGGACGCCACGGAGGCGCTCACCCGCAACGAGCGCGGACGCGTGATCGATCTGGTCATCCCGGTGGCGGTGCTCATCGCCTGCTGCGTGGTGGGCATGATCTATTCCGGCGGATATTTTGGCGGGGACAACGCCGGCAACTTCGTCCAGGCGTTCTCCGATTCCGACGCGTCGGTGGGGCTTGTGCTCGGGTCGGTGACGGCGGTGGTGTTTGCCGTGGCGTTCTATCTCTGCCGCCGGGTGATAACTTTCCGCGACTGCATGGACGCATTCCCGGAAGGCTTCAAGGCGATGGTTCCCGCGATAATGATTCTCTGCTTCGCCTGGACGCTGAAGGCGATGACCGATTCGATCGGGGCGAAGGTTTTCGTTTCCGACATCATCAGCGGACCGGCTTCGGGACTCCTCAATTTCCTCCCGGCGATCATCTTTGTCATCGCGATCGTCCTGGCGTTCTCGACCGGCACGAGCTGGGGGACTTTCGGCATTCTGATCCCGATTGTCCTCGCCGCGACGCCGGGCTCTTCGCTGACGATAGTCGCGGTTTCGGCATGCATGGCCGGAGCCGTCTGCGGCGACCACTGCTCGCCCATTTCCGACACGACCATCATGGCGTCGGCGGGGGCGCAGTGCAACCATATCGTGCACGTGAACACCCAGCTTCCCTACGCGCTCCTCGTCGCGGCGGTGTCTTTCGTCGCGTATGCGATAGCGCCGTTTGTCGGGACGGCATGGGTGGCGCTGCCTTTGGCGATTTTGCTCATGCTGGCGCTGTTGTTCTTCCTGAAGCTCGTCCTCAAGGGCTCGGTGGACGCGCGCTCGCTGCCGCTAGTTTTCCGCAAGTTCTCGCAAAACGTCAACGACGCGGCGCTTTCGGCGGCGCTGACCAAGATGGCTTCGTCCATTCTGGCGGACGGACGCAACGACGAGCGCGAGGCGGCGCAGCTGGCCGATTTGCTGAAGGGCATGGAGGGGCAAAACGAATTCCGCCAGGCGCTCGAAGCGGCGCGGGCCGACGGGGTCATTACGCTCGAGGAGTCGGCGGTGCTGGAGTGCTTTTTGCGTAGCGCGACCGGCAGGGTGTAACCTTTTTTCGCGCGAGGTGTATACAGGGTAGAGGACGAAACCCCAAGGAGGAAAGAAAATGGCAATGGAAATCAGTCTCGCGCAGTTCAACCGCATCGCATCCGGCGACTACAACGCCGGACAGATCGACATCAAGACCGGCAAAAACGGTCCTGAGCTCGTCAAGATCAACAACCACGTGTGGAAGACGAGCAAGAACAACGTGATGCTTTCCCCGGAACGCATCATGGAGGTGAAGGAGGCGTTTTTGAACGCGCTCGAGAAGGCGCAGGTGCCCAAGGCGAAGATGGACGCGATCCGCGCCAAGTTGGGGATGCCGACGGAAATGAACGTGACGGGCAGGCACGACGACCTCGCGGGCGTACTTAAGAATCGCTACACGCCGCTCTCCCGCGCCATGGTGCGCGAGCTCCTGGACGAGTATGCGAAATACGGCAAGGGCTACACGGAAGAGTCCGCCAAGAGCGTCTCCTACGAAGACTACCAGGCAGCATGGAACACTTCGAAGATGAGCGCCGATCGGGCGGCCACGCGCGATAGGACGAACCTCGCGGTGAACAACATGTATAGCCAGCGGGGCGACGTGGAGGGCACCAGTCACGGCATTACGGACGCCTTGTCGCTCCTTTCCACCTCGCGCTATCTGGGGGATATCGAGACGGCCCGCAACAACCGCATCACCGGCGAGAACGCGGTGAACGACAAGGAAAAGCAGCATACAGTGCTCGTCAATTCCTTCCAGAGTCTCGTGTCCGCCGCGCTCAAGATGCTGCCGGCGAGCATGCGCGAGTCGGGCGAGTTCAAGCTCGCCGGCGAAACCGTGAAGCTCGTGAAGGGCGATGACGGCAGTATGCAGGCGATAGTAGGCAAGGGCAATTTGGCGACTAAGGTCAACCTCAAGATGGACGCCGACACGTTCGTCACCCGGCTCCTCGGCCGCGCCGTCGCAGATTTGGAGACGCTGGGTGCTCCCGCCCTCAAGAACATCCTCGGCATGGTCTACGACAACGACCTCCAAAGCGGCCTCGTGGTGAGTGAGAAGTCGAGCCTTACGCGCCACCTCTCCGCGCTGATTTTGTCCAACAAGTCGTCCAACAAGGTGGACGTGGCCCTGCTCGTCAAGGGCAACTACAACACGGGTATTCTCGAGGAGATGGCCGAGCGGGCGATCGACGGCGAGAACGTGGGCGACTGCAAGGCGAAGCTCGACGCCTACCACGACAAGCTCGTCAAGGACAACGCCGATCTCCCCGAAGAGATGAAGACCATGCTCGGCGAGGTGGCCAACATTCCGTTGGAAAAGCCGGCGGGCGGCGAAGGCGAGTTTGTGGTGAGGGCGCCGATCACGGGCAACATCCAGAAGGTCGTGCAGGCGATGCCGGCACAGGCTCCGGCCGAGGTGCCGAAAGCGCTCAATGACATCGGCGGACTCGACGGCGTCAAGGACTTCGTGGCGAATCTCGTCTTTTCCGACGACACGATGGTGGGCGACGTGGTGGTGTCGAAGGCCGGCGAGTCGATGCGCAAAACGCTCACGAACGACAAGAACATAGTGGCGCTCGCGGAGATAATCAAGAATCCTTCCATCTTGAAGACGGTCTGCGCGTCACAGATCGCCGACGTGGTGATGGACGGCTTCGCCAAGATCGCCGACGAGATCGGGGAACATTTCGAGAAGGCCACCGGCAAAAAGCTGGCGGACGCCGCGAAGGAGGCGGACTTCGTGGCGCAGCTGTCGCAGTTCCTCAAGGATCCCGGCAAGATGCTCGGCTCGGATCTCGCCAAGTTCGACACCATCATTCTCGCGATGGCCTCCAAGGGATGCGAGAAGATCCAGGATTTCATCAACCAGGACGTCTTCAAGGTCGGCGAAAAGAACGTCAACGCCAACGGCGGCATCGTCAACAACCCCTACGAGAAGAAGTCCGCCGACGAAATCGGCAAGCAGCTCGACGCCAAGGGACTGAACGACATCCTCGATGCGGCGTCCAACTCCGATTCGCCGGGACAGGTGGGCTTCTTCCGGCAGGTGATCTCGACCTACTTCACCTCGCTCGGCAAGGCCGACAAGCGTTCGTGCTTCTCGGCCGCGCTCAAGTATGCGCAGACGTTCGACTTCGGCAACCTTCAGGGCGAGGCGCTTTCCTCCGCCAAGGCGGTGGCCGTCAACAAGTTCACGGGTGCGATTTTGAAGGGAACGAGCCCCTTGCTCCAGAAGATGATGCAGGGCTTGCCGAAGGAGATCATGGGCGGCTATGCGGACGCGCTCGACGACATGAAGTCGTCCCTCGCGCCGATTCCGCGCAAGATCGTGCAGGCCCACTTCATGCAGATGATCCAGGAGTCCAAGGGCAAGGGCGACGGCAAGGAGATCGAGTCCATCGAGCTCGTGAAGTCGCTCGGCGCGGCTTCGGTGGGCGAGGCGTTCCTCTGCAAGTTCAAGGTCAAGGGCGAGGAGAAGCCGCAGGAGTTCGTGGTGAAGATCATGCGCCACGACGCCGAGCGGCGCGTCAAGGCCGAGGCGGAAATCTTCACCGCCGCCGCGAAGAAGATCGGTCCCGGCATGGCGAAGACCTGGGAGGGACAGCTCACGCAGTACATGACCGAGTTCGACTTCCGCAACGAAGCCGCCAACGTGGAGGAGGGCGCCAAACTCTACGACATCAAGGGCAACAATACCCATGCGCTGCAGGCGATCGCGCCAGGGGTGAAGTCGATGAAGATGTCCAAGCTCGTCGAGCCCAAGAAGGACGTGATGGTGGCGGAAGTGGCCGGCGGCACGACGGTCGACAAGTTCTTCAAGAAGAAGATCTCCCAGATCCGCACGGCGGCCTCCAGCATCTTCGAGCAGGATCCGGCGACGGGGCGCATCAAGTGGGAGGACGGTCCGATCGATCCCGAAACGCAGAAGCCGAAGAAGGTGCCGGTGCTCAAGCCGAACGTCGCCGGCGGCGCGATCAACAACATGATCGACTGGGCCCGCAACAACTACAGCGACATAAAGGGCGCGCAGAAGCTCCTCGTCCAGGCCACCAAGGCGTGGTTCCACGAGGCGCTGCTCGGGAGCGGCAAGTTCCACGGCGACACCCATGCCGGCAACCTAATGGTCAAGTACGGCGAGATAACGTTCATCGACTTCGGCAACCTCTACCAGCTCAAGTCCGACGCGCCGATGCTCGACGAAACGGGCAAGGCGGTGATCGATCCCAAGAGCAACCAGCCCAAGACGGTGAACGAACGGCACGAGCTCTTGAGGATCATCATGGGCGCCACGTTCCGCGACAAGACGTTCATGCTCGAAGGCTTCGAGAAGCTCCTCTCGCCAGCCGGCAAGGTGGCGCTCAAGGCGAACCGCGCCAAAGCCGAGGCGATTCTCGATTCGGTGCTCACGAAGGGACGCTTCTCCTACGACATGGTCTACCGTCTCAACGCGGCGGTCGCGGAGCTGCAGAAGCTCGGCCTCGAACTGCCGCCCCAGATCAACTGCTTCGTGCAGTCGATGGCGCGTCTCTCCAACTCGCTGAGCGAGATGAACACGATCGTCAACCAGACGAGCGAACTCCTGGAGGCGGCCGACGACTACGTGACGACGGGACCTGCGCCGCAGCGCGACGAACTCGACATCTTGGGCATGGCGTTTGACTACCGTACTTCGGCCGAGGGACGGGTGAAGGTGGAGGACGACAACACGGTGGCCGGCGTGACCAAGGACGGGAAGCCGGTGGATATTTCGTCCTTCTTCCATCGCCTGACCGACGAAACCGGATTTGGCGGCTTCTCGCTAGAAGGCTCCGGGGATCTGCAGCCGGGCGGCAAATACGAGCAGAAGGTCAACGAACGCCTTGCGCAGGCGCAGGATCCGGCGGCCGAGGCTCGCAAGCTCAACGAAATGCTGCGCGCGAACCTCGATCTCGAGCACAACACGACCTTCGCGATGCGCGTGGAGATGCTCGAAAACGAGTTCCTCCCGCAGATGCAGGCGGCGCTCGAGCAGGCGAACGGCAACGTCGAGGCGCGGACGCAGGCCATCAAGACGTTTTCGATGCAGTATGCTTCGGCCGTAAAGTCGTTCATCGACGGCATCCAGCAGACCGAAGAGATGCTAGTGTCCATGCGCACTTACGAGACCGTCGAAAAGCCGTCTTCGTTCGCGAACGCCGTGATGACCACGCTGATGGACAATTTCGAGACGCTTTCGACCACCTTTGCCGACTCGAAAATGCGGCTTATCGGCGATGTGGTCAAGATCACGTCCGGCGAGCTGAAGACCGGGTGGTTCGCCGGCGAAGACACCCGCGTCCAGGCCATCAAGGACGACGCGCTCAAGATGGCGGGCGACAATTCTTACCAGATCGATATCGGAGTTTAAACAAGGAGGCAACATGACATTCGCAGAACTGATCGACGGGCTGGGAAAAAATCTCGGCATCGAACTTACGGACGAAGGCGGCGCCACCGCGGTGGAGGTGGACGGTTTTTCCGTCATTCTCCAATCGGCGGGGGACGACGTGATTTTGATCCATGCCGATTTGGGCGAGATCGCGGCCGAGGGTCGCGAAGAAGTGGTGGCCGCGGCGCTCGAGGCGAATTTCCTCTACCAGGCGACGGGCGGCGCCACGCTGGCCGTCAACGGGGAGAACGGACATTTGCACCTTCAGAAATACAACTGGATAGACCGGCTGGACGCGGAAAAGGCGGCGCAAGACCTCGCCAAGTTCGCCGAGGTGGCCCTGGCCTGGCGGAAGATTCTCGAGGACCGCAAGCTCCCCGAGTCCTCCGCCGGATTCATGTCGGTGTAGTCCGGCCGGCGTATTGACGGACCGGGCAAAATATGATATAATATCTGATTACAAACTCTAAAACGAGGAAAAGAATGAAATACGACAAGAACCATGCGCTGCTGGAGTGTGCGATTCCGGGTCTGCCGCATAAGAGCGGCAAGGTGCGGGACGTGTTCGATCTGGGCGACAGTCTCCTCATGGTGGTGACCGATCGCATTAGCGCGTTCGACGTGATTCTCCCGTGCGGCGTGCCGGACAAGGGCAAGGTGCTCAATCAGCTCAGTCTCTTCTGGCTGGAATTCTTCGGCGTCAAGAACCACCTCATCACCGCCAACGTGGACGAATATCCCGAGGTGCTGCAGCCCTACAAGGAAGATCTGCGCGGCCGCTCGATGCTGGTCAAGAAGGTGAAAATGGTGGAAGTTGAGTGCATCGCGCGCGGCTATCTCACGGGTAGCGGCTGGAAGGAATATCGTGCCAAGGGCACGGTGAACGGCGAAAAGCTGCGTCCCGGCTACGACAACGCCGCCAAACTGGACGAAGTGCTCTTCACCCCCACCACCAAGGCGGCGCTGGGCGACCATGACGAGGCCATCAACTACGAAGAGACGGTCAAGCTGGTGGGCGAGGCCACGGCGTCCAAGCTGCGCGAGGCGACAATCGGGCTGTACACCAAGGCGGCCGACTACGCCCGGGCGCACGGCATCATCATCGCGGACACCAAGTTCGAATTCGGTTTGGACGCGGACGGGAGCCTTATCCTCGCGGACGAGGTGCTCACGCCCGATTCTTCGCGCTTCTGGCCGGAGGACAGCTACCGGGTGGGGTCCAATCCGCCCAGTCTCGACAAGCAGTACGTGCGCGACTATCTGGACGAAATCAAGTTCAACCATCAGCCGCCGGGACCGGTGCTGCCGGACGAAGTGATCGCACGCACGCGCGAAATCTATATCAAGGCTTACGAAAATCTGGCCGGAAAGGAACTCGCATAATGGGTATGTTCGACAATATCAAGGAGGCCATGGCGGCACGCGGCCAGGCCAAGAAGATGGAAGCCATGATCGCCAAGATCACCGCCACCTACGAGAACGGCGGCATCACGGTGGTGGCCAAGGGCGATATGACGATCGATAAGATCGCCGTGGCGCCGGCCGCCTACGACGAAGTCAAGGCCGGCAAGCCCGCGCGCTTCGAGACGATGCTGCTCAACGTGGTCAACGGAGCCCTGAAGCGGGCGCGCGAGTCGGTGCAGAGCACGATGATGCGCGAGATGCAGGCGAACGGCGGGCTGTTCGGTCGGTAAAAGATGCTGCCGCCGCTCGACGAACTGGAACGGGCGCTTGCGCGGTTGCCGGGGTTGGGCAGACGCTCGGCCGCGCGCGCGGCGTTGGCGCTGGTGCGCGAGAAGGATAGGCTGCTGGCGCCATTGTCGGCGGCGCTCCAGGCGGCGGGAGAGGCGGTGGTTTGTTGCGGCCGGTGCGGCGCGTTCACCACGCGCGAGGCCGATCCTTGCCGGCTCTGCAGCGACGACACGCGCGACGGCGCCAAGATTTGCGTGGTGGAGGAGCCGGCCGACATCATTCCCATCGAAGGCTCGGGGGCGTTTCGCGGGCGCTACCACGTGTTGGGGGGCAAGTTGTCGCCGGTGCGCCACCTGGGGCCGGACAAGCTGCGCTTCGGGGAACTCAAGGCGCGGATCGAGCGCGAAGGCATCGAGGAAGTGCTGATCGCCGTCTCCACCGACATGGAGGGCGACGCCACCGCGGGATACCTGGCGGAGGTGCTCAAAAACAGCGGCGTCAAGCGGATTTCGCGCTTGGCGTTCGGGCTGCCGGTGGATTCCGGCATCGCCTATTCCGACCCGCTCACGCTCCGGCGCGCCATCGCCAACCGGTTCACCTTCTGAAAATTTTTTCATTTTCCCTATTGACTTTTGGTCGCGGGATATGATATAATACTCGTCACCTATTTCAAATACGGGGATATAGCTCAGTTGGTAGAGCGTCTCAATGGCATTGAGAAGGTCAGGGGTTCGACTCCCCTTATCTCCACCATTTGATCGAAGCGCAAGCTAAGGCCCCATCGTCTATCGGCTAGGACACGAGCTTTTCATGCTTGGTAGAGGAGTTCGACTCTCCTTGGGGCTGCCACTCAATCCCATTTGCGATTTAGCGATTGTTGAAAGTTTGGGGTTGTCAAATCACGGAAAATATGATATAATATATCAATCATGCGGATAGTGTTTATGGGTTCGAGCGCGGCTTCGGCCACTTGTCTCAAGGCGATATTGCGGGAGGAGTCCTTGGAAGTGGTGGGAGTGGTGACGCCGCCGGACAGACCGGTGGGGCGCGGCAAGGTGGTATCGCCTTGTCCGTGCAAGGCGTATGCCACGGAGTGCGGGATAACGGAAATCATCACGCCGGAGAACGTGAACACGGAAGAGGCGATGGCGCAGCTGACGGCGTGGCGGCCGGACGCGATAGTGGTGGTGGCGTTCGGCCAGTTCCTGAAAGCGCCCATCCTCGACCTGCCGCGCTACGGTTGCATCAACTGCCATTTTTCGCTGCTGCCCAAGTATCGCGGGGCCTCGCCGGTAATCGCCTGCGTGGCCAACGGCGACATGCGTACGGGCGTGAGCGTAATCCGGATGGGCCTCGGGATGGACGACGGGCCGATTCTCATGCAGAGCTACGAGCCGGTCTATTCGGACACGACGGGCGGGGATTTGATGGACACTTTGGCGATCGCGGGGGGAATGACGCTGGCGAAAGCGCTGGTGCGGATGGAGGCGGGGACGCTGCCGCCGGAAATCGTGCAGAACCACGACGAGGCCACTTACGCGCGCAAGCTCAAGAAGACGGACGGGCTCTTGAAGTGGTCGGATCCGGTTTTGGTGATCGAGCGGAGGATCCGCGCCTACTATCCCTGGCCGGGCGTGTATACGTTTTTGCCGGAGCGCCTGCGCAAGAAAGGGAACGGGGGGCGATTGGTGGTGCTGCGCGCCAGATTCGTTCCGCTCAAGCCCGAATGGAAAGCATGCGCGCCGGGTACGGTGCTGGAGCTCCACAAGGACGGCCCGATCGTCAAGGGGGGAGACACGGCGCTACTATTGACCGAACTCAAGCCGGAGGGCGGCAACATCATGGACGGCGCGGCGTTTCTGCGCGGCCGTCCGCTGAGACCTTTGGAAGATCAACTGCTGGAGGCATAAATGGAAGAAGCGAAAATCAAAGAGATCATAGTATCGAGTCTCGACCTGGAAGGCGTGGAGCCGGAGTCCATCGAGACGGAGGCGCCGCTCTTCGGGGAGGGGCTGGGACTCGATTCCATCGACGCGCTGGAGCTGGGAATGGCGATCAAGAAGGAATTCGGGATCGCCTTCTCGAAAGACCCGGCCGAAAACAAAAAGACGTTCTATTCCGTCAAAACGATAGCCGATTACATAAGGAGCCAAAAATCATGATGACCGAACAGGAAATCGAAAAGAAGATCGTCGACATACTGGTGGCGGACTTCGAGGTGGAGCGCGAGGCGCTGAAGCCGGAAACGAATCTCTTTACCGAGCTGGACCTCGATTCCATCGACGCGGTGGATCTGGTGGTGCGGCTGCAGCGCGAGACGGGCATCAAGGTGAACCCGGAAGATTTCCGGCAGATCCGGACGCTGGCGGACGTGACGAAGGCGGTGGCGAAGCTGGTGAACGGTTGAGATGCTGGCGGCGCTGTTGGCGGTACTTTTCGGGCTTTCGCTCATGCCGGGGCGGGAGCCTTTGTGCTTGAAATTCGCCCGGAAGGTGTCGGAGGGTCTGATGCCGGAGGGGGCGGCGGAGTATTGCCGCAAGCTCACTTGGTTGTGGTTCGCGGTCTGTTCGGGCGTGGGAGCGATCAACCTCAAGGTGGCGATGGGGGGCGGGAGCAAGGCGTGGTACCTGATGTCGCTCGTCATTCCGGCGCTTCTCTGGGCGGAAAAGCGGTATCGCGACCGGAGATTCACGGTCGTTTTCCATACGAGCGGGTCCACCGGGGGCCCCAAGACGATCGTCAAGCCCTTCGAAAAGCTGGCGAAAGAGGTGACGCTTCACGCGAAAAGGTGGCGGGACATCCCGGTCAAGCCGACGGTGATCGCCACCATCCAGCCCGACCACATGTACGGCAAGTTGTGGCGGGTGTTGCTGCCGCAGTTCATGGGGTGGAACGTGGAGGAGTCGGTGGTGCGGTCGCCCGAGGAGCTGGTAAGCAAGATGGCGGCGGCGGAAAAGGTGTTTTTGGTGACGACGCCCAGTTTTCTCGTGCGGTTCAATCGCTACGCCGAGGCGTACGCGGTGCCGCGGAATTGTCTGGAAATCATCACGAGCGGTGCCATGTTGCAACCGGAGACGAGCAGGGATACCAAGCGGGTTTTCGGGGTGGAGCCGCTCCAGATTTACGGCAGCACGGAAACGGGGGGCGTGGCGAGCCGGCGAGGGGACGGCAACTGGGAAGTGTTCGCGGGGGTGAAGGCGGAACGGACCAAGGAGGGGAAGCTCCAGGTGAAAAGTCCCTTCAGCGTGCCCAGGAAGTACGTGCTGGGGGACGGGGTGGAATTCAACGCGGACGGCACCTTCAAGCTCTTGGGGAGACTGGACCGGCTCGTCAAAATCAACGAAGAGCGGGTGAATTTGGCCGAAATGGAAGAAAAAGTGCGGTTGGCCGGTTTCGGCGAGTGCGCGCTGACTATGGTCCAGACCGAAAACGGACCGGTTTTGGGCTGCATGGTGGCGGGGGAAAAAGTGGACGCCCTCACGATGCGCAAGCGGCTTAAAGACATTTTCCCGCCGGGTACGGTACCCAAGCGGTTCCGGTTCGTGACGGAATTGCCGCGCAATCCGCAAGGCAAGGTGGTGGCCAAGGAGGTGGCGCATGCGTTTGAAGTTTGACGGGACGGAAGAGTTTTTCCGGGGGCATTTCCCCGATCATCCGATTTTGCCGGGGGTGGTGCAGCTCAATCTGGCCATCGAGGCGAGCCCGATAAATAAGCCGCTCAAAGCGATCAAGAAAATGAAGTTCATGGACATCATCGCGCCCGGGGACGAGGTGGAGCTGAAGGTGGAAGCGGCAGGCGAAAACGAAGTCAAGTATGAATTCGCGAAGGGAGAAAAGACATGTTCCTCGGGTGTGCTATCCTATTGATGACGGGATTTCTGTCGGAAGTGCCGCCAATGGTGGCGGAGCGGCTGAACTCGACGAACGAGACGCAGGGGACGTTCGTGCAGACGAAGACGATGCCGGACGGTAGGCGGTTTACGAGCAAAGGGACGTACCGGATCAGGCCGGGGAAGGACTTCGAGTGGGCGGTGCACGATCCGTTCGAGACGTGTTTCTATTCGACGCAGGAAAAGTACGTGTACACCAACGAGGACGAGCGGGTGGAGCGGGCGCTCAAGGATCTCCCCAATTTCGCCCGGCTCAGCGAGGCGGCGACGGGGGACTACCAGGGGTTTTTCGCGGCGTTCGACGCGCTTTACAAGGAGGAGGACGGGAAGTTTTTCGTCAAGGCCAAACCGAAGGTGAAGGAACTGAAGCGGTTTTTGTCCCAGGTGGACGCGGAAGGCGAGCCTCAGGACTGGGAGTTGACGGCGACGTTTCCGGACGGGACCACGTTCAAGATCGAGCTAAAGGAGGACGGGCAATGAAGATCACGATTCCGTATATCGAGGGGGACGGGATAGGGCCCGACATCATGCGGGCGGCGATGATCGTGTGGAACGCAGCCGTCCAAAAAGCGTACGGGGGCGCGCGGGAAGTGGAGTGGAAAGAGGTGCTCGCGGGCGAAAAGTCGTTCAAGGCGACGGGGGAATGGCTGCCGGCGGAGACGCTGGCGGCGTGCCGGGAGTACAAGGTGGCCATCAAGGGACCCTTGACGACGCCGGTGGGCGGCGGAATCCGGTCCATCAACGTGGCGATGCGGCAGGCGCTGGACCTGTACGTGTGCATGCGGCCGGTGCGGTATTTCAAGGGCGTGCCCGCGCCGGTCAAAAGACCGGAACTGACGGATATGGTCATTTTCCGGGAGAATACCGAGGATATCTACGCCGGCATCGAGTGGATGGCGGGTACGCCGGAAGCGAAAAAAGTGCGCGATTTTCTGATGAACGAGATGGGGGTAAAGAAGATTCGCTTCCCGGAGACGTCGTCCATCGGCATCAAGCCGGTGTCGCAGGAGGGGTCGGAGCGGCTGATCCGGGCGGCCATCGAGTATGCGATCGCGCAGGACCGGAAGAGCGTAACTTTGGTGCACAAGGGGAACATCCAGAAGTTCACCGAAGGGGCGTTCCGGGACTGGGGATATGCGCTTGCCAAGCGGGAATTCGACGCGCAGGAGCAGGGGGAGGGTCCCTGGTGCGAAATGACCAATCCCCGGACCGGACGGAAGATAACGATCAAAGACTGCATTTGCGACGCGTTTTTGCAGCAGATTCTGACGCGACCGGCGGAATACGACGTGATCGCCACGTTGAATTTGAACGGCGATTACGTGTCGGATGCGTTGGCGGCGACGGTGGGGGGAATCGGAATCGCGCCGGGAGCCAATCTCAACCGCGAAACGGGCGTGGCGGTGTTCGAGGCCACGCACGGCACCGCGCCCAAGTATGCGGGGAAGGACAAGGTGAACCCCGGATCTTTGATTCTTTCGGGCGAAATGATGTTCCGTCACCTGGGCTGGAACGAGGCGGCGGACTTGATCATAGCGGCGATGGATCGCGTAATCGCGGGGAAAACGGTGACTTACGACCTGGCGCGGCAGATGGAGGGGGCCAAGGAGGTGAAGTGTTCGGAGTTTGCTCGCGCGCTCGCGGAGGCGATGTGATTTGATCCGCCCCTATTGCTTTTTCCGTCAAATTATGATATAATACTATTTTATGAATTTCGAAGAAGCGTTAAAGAAACTGGAGCGCCTGGTCGACAAGCTGGAGGCGGGGGGACTGTCCCTCGACGCGACGATCAAGTGCTACGAAGAGGGCAAGCAGCTGGTGGATGTCTGCCAGCGGGAGCTCAAGTCGGTCCAGTTGCGCATCGAAAAGGTGACGAAGTCGGGGGATTTGGAGGAGTTCAGCCCATGAAACAGATATTCGTCCAGGCGCAGGCCGACCATATCGAATCGCTCTTCAAGGCGTCGCCCGTGGCGGCGGTGGAGGAGTTGGTTTGGAACGCGCTGGACGCCGACGCCAAGGAAGTGCAGGTGGACCTCATCACGAACGGTTTGGGGGCGGTTACGGCCATAAGGGTGTCGGATGACGGGACGGGAATCGATATTTTGCAGGCGGATAGCACTTTCGGGTCGCTGGGGGGCAGCTGGAAACGCGAAACGGCGGCCACCACGCCGGGGAAGCGGAGGTTGCACGGCCGGCACGGGCGGGGTCGCTTCAAGGCGTTCGCGCTGGGGCGGCACGTAGAGTGGCGAACGACGATGCGGGCGGGGGGCGAGCTCCTCTCCTTCACCCTGTCGGGCGACGCGGAGCGGCCGGGTGTGTTCGAGCTCGAGGCGTCCAGCCCTGGTCCCGCCACGGGGACGGAAGTCTACGTGGACAACGTGGCGAGCAATTGCGACGTACTTTTGGGGACGGTGGAAACGGTGGAGGCGCTCGCGTCCAAATTCGCGCTGTATCTGAAGAGCTATCCGTCGGTGAGAATCTATTTCAACGGCCTGCCGGTGACGCCGATCATCGTGCAACGGGGGGAGAAGGAGTATCCGATTCGGCTGGAGAGCGGGGCGGAGGCGAAGTTGAGGATCATCGAGTGGAAGCGGCGCTTTTCCGGGTCGGGACGGCTCGTGTGGTGCGGTCGGGACGGCTTCCAGCTGCACGAGCAGAGCGCGCAGGTGAGGTCCGGCGGAACGGCGTTTACGGCCTATCTCATCGCCGACCGGTTCATCGAGCTCGCGCGGGAAAACGCGCTTATCCTGGACGAGCTCAATCCGGAGGTGCGGGCGTATCTGGACGCGGCCAAGGCGCAGCTCAAGGCGCATTTCGCGGCGGCAAACGCGAACAAGGCGGAGTCGATGATTTCGGGCTGGATCGACGACGGAATATATCCCTACGACGAAGACGACACCAGCGAAGAGCGGCATGTGTTCGACAAGCTGGCGGTATCGACGGCGATGAAGTTCGAAGATTTCGCTTCGTTGGGCGCGGGCGACAAAAAGGTGGTTTTTTCCTTGGTCAAGGCAGCGTTAAAACTGAAAAAGGACTGAACTTATGGGCGGTTTTTGCGGAGTGGTATCGAATAGCGATTGCGTGTCGGATCTCTTTTTCGGCACGGACTACCATTCGCACCTGGGCACGCACCGGGGCGGCATGGCCACGCTGGGGCCGGAGGGCCTCTTCATTCGCGGCATCCACAACATTTCCAACGCGCCGTTCCGGAGCAAGTTCGATCGGGAGCTGGAGCGATTCAGCGGCAAGGTGGGAATAGGCGTCATTTCCGATACCGATCCGCAGCCGCTGGTGATGACGTCCAAGCTGGGGACTTTTGCGATCGTGACGGTGGGGCTCATCAACAACATTGAGGAAATCAAGCAGGAACTGTTCGACAAGCACAACGTGCAGTTGCAATTCTCCACCACCTCCGGCATGGTGGGTCCGACGGAAGTGGTTTCGGCTTTGATCGCCACCCGGCCGACGATCGTGGAGGGGGTCAAGTACGTGCAGGAGCGGGTGCAGGGCAGCTGCTCGATGTTGATTCTGGACGACAAGGGCAGGCTCTACGCCGCGCGCGACAAGTACGGTCGCACGCCGATCGTGCTGGGCAAGAAGGACGGCGCGATGATGGTGGTGCAGGAGAGCTGCGCGCTGGCGAATTTGGGCTACGAATACGTGCGCGATTTGGGTCCGGGCGAGATGGTGGAGATCATTCCCGAGGGCGTGGTGCAGAAGATCGCTCCCGGCGACAAGATGGCGATTTGCGCGTTTTTGTGGGTTTATTACGGTTTTCCGGCATCTTCCTATGAGGGTCGGAACGTGGAAATGGCCCGGTACCGGTGCGGCGGCGCGCTGGCCAGGCGTTATCCGGCTCCGGCCGATGCCGCGTGCGGGATTCCCGATTCCGGCACGTCCCACGCCCTCGGCTTCGCGCACGAGGCGGGCATCAAGTACGCGCGGCCGTTCGTCAAGTACACGCCCACTTGGGCGCGGTCGTTCATGCCGCAGGACCAGCGTACGCGCGAGCACGTGGCGGCGATGAAACTTATTCCGATCGCGGGGCTCATCAAGGACAAGTCGCTGGTGTTCTGCGACGATTCGATCGTGCGCGGGACGCAGCTGGGGAAGCAGGCGGAGCGGCTATATCGGGACGGGTGCCGCGAAACGCATATGCGCATCGCCTGCCCGCCGCTGATGTATCCGTGCGAATTCATCAATTTTTCGCGGTCGAAGTCGGTTTACGACCTCATTACCCGGCGGTATGTGCGGGGTCACGAGGGCGAAGGGGCCGATATCGAAAAGTATACCAATCCGGAGAGCGAAGAGTACGCCAAGATGGTGGAGTTCATCCGGGAGAAGCTTAATTTGACGTCGTTGGCGTTCCAGACGGTGGATGATCTGGTGAAGGCGATCGGCCTACCCAAAGAGAAACTGTGCACGTATTGCTGGACGGGTCGCGACGTATCCAAGGAAGAGGAGCAGAAATGAGTATCATACTTGCGTCCATTGCGATTTTGGGCGCGGCGTTTACCCGGTTGGTGCCGGAGGACGGCATTTCCAAGGCGTTCACGCTCCGGGGCGAAGGCGCCAACGCGGTGGTGAAGGCGTCGGAAGAGCTCAATTTCATGATGTACGGCACGTATACGAAGATCACGGGCCACGTGGCGAGCCACGCCGACAACCAGGCCGCGGCGCGCTTCACTTTCCGCATTCTCGCGGGCGGCAAGGAGATCTTCTCGCGCGCCAACATGAAGGGATCGGACGTGCCGCAGCTGATCGCGGTGGACATTCCGGGCGATACGCACTGGATCAAGTTCACGTTCACCCCGGACGACGAGTCCGAAGCTAGCAAGTCCGCCAAGGGCGTGTGGAAGCAAACGGAGATGATCGCCGAATGACCTTTGCCGCCGCCAAATTCGCCCGGCTGCTACCTGCGGCGATGTTCGCGATGCTCGTGGAGTTTGTCACGGGCGTGGCGAGCAGCGCGGTGTGCGGACATTTGATCGGCGAGGATGGGCTGTCGGTGGTCAATCTGATGCAGCCGGCGATGGGTTTGGTGTCGTTTTTCGCGCTGTTGACGGGTACGGGCACGAGCGTCCTGTACGCCACCGAGATGGGCCGGTTCGATCGCCGGCGGGCGAGCGAGATTTTGACCCAAGGGCTCTGGAGCGCGCTGATGTTGGGCGGACTCTTGTTGGCGGGACTGGCGGCGGCGCGGACGGCGGTTTGCGATGCGTTCGGCGTTTCGGGGGCGGTATTGGCGGGCGTGAAGGAGTTTTGGCTGTGGTTTTTGCCTTGCGCGGTGCTGGAACCGGTGATGTTCTTCTTCGCTTCCATGTGCTATGCGGACGGCGACGGCCGGATTTGCGCGGGAGCGTATCTGGTGCAGTTGACGGGCTGTTGCGTATTGGCGGTGCCGCTCACGAAAGCGTTCGGCTTTGCGGGATGCGCGCTCGGGCTGGGGTTGTGGCATGTGGCGGCGATCGCGGTATTGGCGTGCCATTTGCGCAAAAAGAGCAATTCGCTCGAATTCGTGCGATATTTCTCGCTGGCCGATACGCTAAGGATCTGTCGCTGTTCGGTGGGCGATGCGAGCGTCAAGTTGTGCCAGGCGGGGGTGTTTCTGGCGCTCAACCTTTACGTGGTGGCCCGCTACGGCGAAACGTGGCTGCCGGTTTTGGCGGTGGCGGTGGCGATTCTTTCCCTGAGCGAGGTGTTCGACGGCATCGGCACGGCGGCGCAACCGCTGGCGAGCGTCTATATCGGCGAGCGGAACGACCGGTTGGCCCGGCGCATCATGGTCTACGCCGGCAGGATGGCGCTTTGGTTGGGCGTGGCGATCATGGCGGCGCTATTGGCGTTTCCGCAACTGGTGGTGTGGCTGGTGGGGTTGCGCGACGGCGCGCTGGAAGGTTCGGCGTTGACGGCGGTGCGGCTGACGAGTCTGGGGCTGCCGGCCGTGGCACTGGTTATGCTGCTTAACTCCTATTATACTTTCCGCGCCAAGGAGGGGTTGGCCTCGGCGATTACCGTTTTGTCGACGCTGGCGATTCCGATGGCGCTGTTGCCGGCGGCGAATCTGGCGGGCAATATCAACTGCCTGTGGCTGGCGTTGGCGGCAAGTCCATATCTCGCGCTCGCAATCACGGCCTGGTACGTGCGGACCGTTTACGGCAAGACCAGCTGGCCGCTGTTCCTTTCGCGTTCGCGCGAGCGCAAACAGCGGGTTTTCGATCTGGAACTCGCAGAACAGGCGATTTGCGACGTGGCGGCCAAGATCGGGAAGTTTTTGCGGATCCGGCAGGGGATGAACGAAAAGCGTGCGGGATTGTCGTCGCTCTTGGTGGAAGAGACGCTGATGACGGTGAAAGAACGCAACCGGGGCAAGCTGATTCGCTCGGAGATAACGATCGACCGCAACGATCCGCAGACGCTGACCATGACCATCCGCGACGACGGGGAGATTTTCGATTTGACCGATGCCGACGCCGAAGTGAATTCGCTGAGGGCCTATCTGGTTGCCAACATCATGACGGCGTTGCCGGCGAGGCGCAACATGACCACCACGGGATTCAACCGGAACTGTTTCAAGATATGATGGAGATCAAGAAAACCACGGCCGAAGGCAAGATGACGGTGGCGATCAAGGGTCGCATCGATACGGTTACCGCGCCGGAATTGTCCGCGGCGTTGCAACTGGACGGCATCGACGAGCTGACGCTGGACATGGGCGGGGTGGATTATATGAGCTCGTCCGGTTTGCGGTGTCTGTTGGTGGCGCAGAAGGAGCTGGCCCAGCGCGGCGGAACGATGAAGCTGATCAAAGTGGGCGCCGTGGTGCGCGAAGTGCTGGACATGACCGGATTTTCCTATTTTCTCAACATAATATGAGGTTTTAACATCATGAGCATAATGAGCGAAAAAGAGTTGGCGGCCGTGAAACGGCTGGAAAAGAGTATCCTGGAAGACGGCAAGGTGGATCGGGCGGAGGCGCAGATATTGCTGGCGTTCGCGCGGCCGCTGGCGACGGAAAACGCCGAAATGGCGGATTTCGTCAAGACGTTGGAGGACGTGCTGGAAGACGGCGTGGTGACGGCGGACGAGTCGATCCGCATCGGCGCGCATCTCAAATGGTTGCTGCGCGAGAAGGGCGAAACGCAGCCGGAAACCACGTTTTTGGGTCGGCTGTTCAAGTTGAACGGCAATCGCACCACCGTCAAGACGGAGATTCTGGCGGGTCTTACCACCTTCATGACCATGGCGTACATCCTGGCCGTGAATCCGCATCTGTTGTCGCTCGAGGGCGTGGCCGAGCCGCTGGGCATCCCCAAGGGAGGAGTGTTCGTGGCCACCGCGCTCGCGGCGGTGGTGGGCACGCTGCTCATGGCGTTCATGGCCAACTATCCGTTCGTGCTGGCTCCGGGCATGGGGCTTAACGCGTTCATGGCCTTCACCGTGGTGCTGACGATGGGCTACAGCTGGCAGTTTGCGCTACTGGCGGTGTTCGTGGAGGGCTTGGTGTTCCTGGCGCTGTCGCTCACGCCGGTCCGAGAGGGCATCTTCAACGCGATTCCGATTTCGCTCAAACGGGCGGTGGCGGCCGGCATCGGCCTTTTCATCTGCCTGATCGCCATGAAGACGGCGGGAATCATCGTGGACAATCCCGCGACGCTCGTTTCGATGGTCCACTTCAAGGACGTTAACCTCCACACCAGCGGTATCTGCGCCATTCTGGCTCTGGGCGGCACGCTGGTCACGGGGATGCTGATCGTCAAGCGCGTCAAGGGCGCGATCCTGTTCGGCATTCTCGCCACCTGGATCGCCGGCATGATCTGTCAGGCGACGGGGCTGTATATGGTGGACCCGGCCAACGGTTTCTACGACCTCTATCCCAAGTTCACGCTCGGCAACCTGGCCGCCACCTTCGCGGCGTTCGGCGACACGTTCGGCGCGCTCTTCGAGCCGTCGGGCTGGACGCATACGGTCAACGGCGAGACGGTGGGCACGGGTTGGACGCTTATCAAGTCGCTCGACTTCTTCGTGGTCATCTTCGCTTTCTTCTTCGTGGATCTCTTCGATACGCTGGGAACCTTGATCGGCGTGTCGATGAAGGGCGGATTCCTGGACAAGAACGGACGGTTGCCGCGCATTTCCGGCGCGCTCTGCGCCGATTCCATCGCCACTTCGGTGGGTGCGGTGCTGGGCACCTCCACCACCACCACGTTCGTGGAGTCGGCTTCCGGCGTGATCGCCGGCGGCAAGACGGGTCTCACCGCGGCCACCGCGGCCGTGCTGTTCCTCTGCGCGCTCGTGTTCGCCCCCATCTTCCTCGCCATTCCCGGCTTCGCCACGGCTCCGGCGTTGATCATCGTGGGCTACATGATGCTGTCGAGCTGCGCCGACGTGGACTGGTCGGACGCGGGCGAGGCGGTTCCGGCGTTCCTCGCGGTGGCCGCGATGCCGTTCTGCTATTCGATTTCCGACGGCATCATGTTCGGCGTCATTTCCTATACGGTGATCAACGCGCTTTGCGGCCGGTTCCGTCGGGTGCACTGGATCATGTATATCCTTACCGCAGTCTTCATCCTCAAATACGCATTGATGTAAAATTATGACAACCGTACTCGACCATCCGCTAGTGGCGCACCGGGTAACCTTGATGCGCGACATCAACACCAAGCCCAAGCAATTCCGCGAGCTGGTGAACGAAATCACCGAGTTCCTCGCGTTCGAGGCGCTCAAGAATCTGCGCACGGTGGACGTGCCGGTGGTCACGCCGGTGGCCAAGACCGTGGGCAAGAAGGTGAAAGACGATATCGTGCTCGTACCCATCTTGCGTGCGGGCATGGGTATGGTGGACGCCATGCTCCACGTGCTCCCCTACGCCAAGGTGGGGGTGCTGGGCATGCAGCGCAACGAGGAAACGGCCGAGCCCGTGCCCTACTACTCCAAGGTGCCGCCGGCCAAGGGCGAGGAGCTGGCCATTCTGATCGACCCCATGCTCGCGACGGGCGGCAGCGCGGCCGATGCCATCGGCCAGCTCAAGAAGCTAGGGTACAAGCACATCGTCTTCCTCAACCTAATCGCCGCGCCCGAGGGTCTCGCCAAGCTCGAAAGCGAACATCCGGACGTGCCGGTGTTCACGGCGACCAAGGACGAGCGGCTGAACAGCCATTTCTACATCGTCCCGGGGTTGGGCGACGCGGGCGACCGGATTTTCGGAACACTCTAAAAGCGAAAGCGGGAGAAACATCATGGCAGCGAACAACGGCGTCGAAAACTGGGTATTGGCGCAACTGCTGTCGGCGGTGGAACGGTTCACGTTCGCCGACGGCAAGGCAGACATCGAAGAAGTCAAGTCGATCATCGCGCTCGTGCGCTCGGCCAAGAGCGACGATCTCGAGGTGGCGGCGTTCGAGCAATTGCTGGAGTCGATCGCCGAAGACGGCGTCGTGACGCCGGAAGAGTCGGTACGGCTTTCGGAGTCGATCGCGAGCCTGCGCAACAAGTTTCGCACGGGCGATGCCATCTACGACGCGCGTACGCTGGGGCTGCCGAAGATGGGCGTGTTGGGCGTCCAGCACATGTTCGCCATGTTCGGTGCCACCATTCTGGTGCCGATCCTGACGGGACTTTCGCCCAGTGCCACGCTGTTGTGGGCGGGCTTGGGGACGCTCCTTTTCCATCTCGTCACCAAGGGGATCGTGCCCGCGTTTCTCGGCTCGTCGTTCGCGTATTTGGCCGGCTACTTCGCGTTGGCCGGAATGGCGGGTTCGGCCGGTTTCGAGGATTGCACCAAGAACACGATGCTCCAGTACGCCTGCTTGGGCGTGGCGTCGTCTTCGCTCATCTACTTCATCGTGGCGTGGTTCGTCAAGGTGTGCGGGGTGAAGACGGTGATGAAGTTCTTCCCGCCGGTGGTGACCGGCCCCATCATCATCGGCATCGGACTCGTGCTCGCCCCCGTGGCCATCAACAGCTGCACGAGCGACTGGCCGGTGGCGCTGGTGGCCATCGCGGCGGTGATCTTCTTCTCGATCTTCGGGAAGGGGATGCTCAAAATCATCCCGATTCTGATGGGCGTCATTCTCTCGTATCTGGCGGCGGTGGCGTTCGGCCAGCTGGGTTGGAGCCAGTCCATCGACTATGCCAACGTGGCGAATGCCGCATGGATCGGGCTGCCCGTCAAGATGGAAAACACGGTGTTCCCGATTTTGGCCAATCCCGATTGGGGTCGCATCGTGAGCGCGATCGCCATCGTCTTCCCGCTCGCGTTCGCCACCATCATGGAGCACGTGGGCGACGTTTCGGCGATCAGCTCCACCGTGAAGCGCAACTTCTTCGGGGAGCCGGGACTCCACCGCACGATGCTGGGCGATGGTCTGGCCACCTGTCTCGCTTCGCTCTTCGGCGCGCCGGCCAACACGACCTACGGCGAAAACACCGGCGTGTTGTCGCTCTCGAAGGTGTACGATCCCAGGGTTATCCGCATCGCCGCGGTGCTGGCGATTCTGGTGTCCTTCTGCCCCAAGTTCTCCGCCTTTATCGGCACCATTCCGGCGGCCACCATCGGTGGCGTCAGCTTCATTCTCTACGGAATGATTTCGGCCGTGGGCGTGCGGAACCTTGTGGAGAGCCAGGTGGACCTAGGCAAGAGCCGCAACATGCTGATCGCCGCGCTCATCCTCGTGCTGACGCTCGGGATTTCGTTCTCCAAGGCCGGAGCCATCGCGTTCAAGGTGGGCACGCTCAATATCTCGCTCTCTGGGTTGGCGATCGGCGCGCTTATGGGCATCGTGCTCAACGCGGTTTTGCCGGGCAAGGATTTCAACTTCTCGGAAACCGCGCCTTCCATCAAGGATGCGGACCGTTTCGGCGGCGTCAAGCCGGAGGGCAAGTGATGTCGGAAACGGTAGAGTCGCTCGAATCCTACATCAAGGTTATCCCCGACTTTCCCAAGCCGGGGGTGGTGTTCCGCGACGTAACCGGCATTCTCGACAGCGCCAACGGTTTCCGGCTGTGCCTGGTACAGATGGAAAAGGCGCTCATTGGCACCGAGGTGGATCTTATCGCGGCTCCGGAGTCGCGCGGTTTCATCTTCGGGGCGGCGCTGGCGGACCGGCTCAACACGGCGTTCGTGCCGGTGCGCAAGCCCGGCAAACTGCCGCGCGAGACGATTTCCGAAAAGTACCAGCTCGAATACGGCATGGCCGAGGTGCACATCCACAAAGACGCGGTCAAGCCGGGTCAGCGGGTGGTCATCGTCGACGACCTGTTGGCCACGGGCGGGACGGCGCTCGCGGCCGCGCGGCTGATCGAGCGGTTGGGGGGCAAGGTGGTCAAGCTGGTCTTCCCCATCGAACTTGCGGGTTTCGACGCCCGCAACACCACATTAAAGGATTTTACGGTAGTTTCGCTGGTGTCTTATCCCGGCAAATAACCGGCAATACAAGCAACAAAGGAAACAAAAAATGAACAAACTAATGATAACTTTGGCAACGGGTGCGCTGCTGTTCAGCGTCAATGCGCAAGAAGCGGCTCCCGCGCCGGAACCTGTTCCCGAACCCGCTCCCGTGGCGGAAGAAGTCGCTCCCGTGACGGAAGAGGCCGCTCCCGTGGCGGAAGAAGCCGCTCCGGTGGCCGAGGCCGCTCCCGTGGCGGAAGCCCAGCCCCAGGGCGAGATGGAAGACGAAGACACTCCCAACGTCTTCTGGGGCTTCGCCAACTACGGCATCTACTCCGGCTATCAGCTGTACGGGTCGCTCGTCAACTCCGAGCCCACCCTGCAGGGCTATGCCGAAGTCAACGCCAACCTCCGCGCGTGCGACTGGGACCTGGGTTATCTGGGCGTGGGCATCTGGTCCAACTCGGATTTGACCGCCAAGCGCCAGGACTCGCTGGGACAGATGTTCAACGAGTGGGACTTCAACGTGCACTGGGGCAAGACCTTCTGGTTCGATGACGAGCGTCAGTGGGGTCTCACCTATCGCACCACGGTGGTGTGGTTCTACTACCCCCGTCAGCACCAGCGCAACGCCGAGCATCGCATTCCCACGACGATGGACTGGGACCACTACTTCGAGCTGAACAACCCCTACATCACGCCCTTCGTGAACGTGGTGCACGAGTATCGTCACGGCGGCTCGCTGCTGGATATGGGTCTCAAGAAATCCATCGCCGTTTGCGACAAGCTCACGCTGACGCCTTCGGCCGCCATTGTCTGGCGCGACCACAACTACGGCTGGTGCTTCCCGGGTTACGGCCGCCAGGTCAACGGGCAGAAGGCCGACAGCGGCTTTGCCACCGTCCGGGTGGGCATCGACGCCAACTACCAGCTCACCGAGCATGTCGGGCTTTTCGCCAAGGTGGCGTTCTGCTCGGTCATCGACAACGATCTGCGCACTTCGGCCGAAGCTGCCACGGGCGACACCTACGGCAAGTATAAAGACTTCGCTTGGGGCGGCGCCGGTCTCAACGTCAACTTCTAAGCTGAATGCAACGCAAAAACCTGCTCGCACTCGTCGACTGGTTCATCACCACGCTCATTATCGCGAGCGTGGTGTGCGTTTTCGCCGCCACCTTCGCCTTGCCGGCGGGATGGCGGCGATTCATCGCCGGTGTCGAGACGTTTGCGAGCATTGTTTTTACGATTGAGTACCTTATCCGGCTGGGCCGGGCGGAGCATAAACTCCGCTACGCGTTCAGCTTCATGGCCATCGTGGACCTGGTGGCCGTTTTGCCGTTCTACCTGCCGATGATCCTGCCGAGCTCCATGTTGGGCGTGCGGGTGCTCCGGCTGGTGCGGCTTTTGCGAATTTTGAAACTCAACCGCTATTTCGACGCCATGGCTGCCATCGGCGAGGTGATCCATGACAAGCGCCGGGAGCTGTTGGGGTCGATGTTTTTCGTGACTTTATTGATGATGATCGCATCGCTGCTCATGTATTCGGCCGAGCACGATGCGCAACCGGAAGTTTTCCGCAACGCGTTCAGCGGACTCTGGTGGGCGGTGGCCACCATCACCACCGTGGGCTACGGCGACATCTATCCGGTGACCGTGGCCGGAAAATTGCTGGGTAGCGTGATCGCCTTGAGCGGAGTGGCCGCGGTGGCCATTCCCACCGGTATCGTTTCGAGCGGCATGATGGAGCGATTCGAGCGCCGTCGCAAACCGGCCATTTGTCCGCATTGCGGTAAGACGCTGGCGCTGATGGCGGTTTTGCTGTTGCCGCTTTCGGGCAGCGCTTCGCTGGAGCGCGATGTGGATTTTATCTTGAAGTATGCGCCGCCGCAGGACTTGCCGCTCGACGGCGGATATGTGACGAACAACTGCGTATTGGCGGCCGAAGCGCGCCGGACCGCCATCGAAACGTATCCGGACGAGATTTATCTGGACTACGTGCTGCCGTATTCGGTCATTCGCGAGGACTGCGACGATTGGCGGGGCGAGTTCCGGGAGCGGTTTAGTCCGCTCGTCGCGGATTGCGCCAGCGCCTACGAGGCGGCGGTGCTGCTGGACCGGACGATTTGGGACATGATCGGCGTACATTACAACGTAAAGCGCGACAAGGCGCGGCAGTCTCCCCGGCACTCCATGCGCATCGGCATGGCCTCGTGCACCGGGATTTCCATTCTTTTGATCGATGCATGCCGCGCGGTGGGCATTCCCGCCCGGCTGGTAGGCTGCAACTGGACCACGATTCCGGGCAACCATTCCTGGGTGGAGGTGTGGTCGGAAGGGCGGTGGCGCGTTTTGGCCTCCGGCGAAAAGGAGCGCGAGGACGACATTTGGTTTTTGGCGTATGCGGCGGAGGCCGACGCCTCCCGGCCCGACAAGCGCATTTACGCTAGCCGCTGGTCGCCCTCGCCGGAGGGGACGCGGTTTTGGCAAACTTGGGAATTTCCGCAACAGGTTTCGGATGTTCCGGCCGACGATGTGACCGAAAAATACAAGCGAGGTGCAACATGAAGGTATTCGTGATCTCAATGGACAACGAGGCGCAGTGCGTCATCGACAATTTGCAGGATGCGTCCGAAACGCGCGAGTTCGGTCGCCGGGTGGTGCGCGGTTCGCTGAACGGCGAACCGACCGCGGTCTACATTTCCGGCATCGGCAAGGCCAATGCCGCCGCCACCACGCAAATGGCCATCCAGGCGGGGGCGGACACCGTCATCAATCTGGGCGTGGCCGGCGGACTCGATCCCGCAATCAAGGTGGCGGACATCTACGAGGTGGATAGCGCCGTCCAGTACGATTTCGACCTTTCCGCCGTCAACGGCACCATGGTGGGCACGTTGGACGAGCGCGATACGCCCTATATTCCGCTCGCGACCGTCGGGAAGTTCCCCTCGATGCTGATCGCCACGGGCGACCGCTTCAACGACAGCGACGAAGACAACGATTTGCTGCTGAACGTTCTCGTTTGCCAGTTGCGCGATATGGAATGCGCCGCCGTGGCCCAGATTTGCGAGGCCGCCGGGGTCCGGTGTGTGGCGTTCAAGTGCGTCACCGACGTGCGTGGACAAGGTGCCATGACCGGCCAATACGTGGACAATCTCAAAGGTTGCCTCGCCAAGCTCAAGGCGGAAGTGCCGGGACTCTTCGCTGCCGTATGATGGTCCGCTGGTTGGCGATCGCCGCCGTTTTGTCGGTTTCCGCGGTCCGGGGCGACTGCCTGGACGAGCTCATGCCGCGTCCGCGCCAGGTGGTGCGCGGAGTCGACGGCAGCCTCAAGGCGCCGACGGGACCGGGGGCGTATCAGCTGACGGTCAGGAAAGGCAAGCCGCGCATCCAGGGCGACGATGAGGGCCGGCGCTACGCGATGGCCACTTTCCGCCAGCTCAAGAAGTTGGCCGAGGCGGAGGGAAAGGATCTCCCCGACTGCACCATCAACGACTGGCCGGAATTCAAGTATCGCGGGCTGATGCTCGATTGCGGGCGCAACTACCAGAGCGTGGATTCAATCAAAGACGTGATCTCCATGCTGTCGGCCTACAAGTATAACGTGTTCCATTGGCACCTCACCGACAACTATGGCTGGCGGTTGGAGTCCAAAAAGCATCCGGAATTGCAGAAAAAGGAGGCTTTTTCGCGCAATGTCGGTAAATTCTACACCCAGGCCGAGTTCAAGGAAGTGATTGCCTTTGCGCGGTCGCGTGGGGTGACCGTAATCCCCGAGCTCGACATGCCCGGCCATACGCTTGCCTTTCGCAAAGCGACCGGAATTGGCGATTTGTCGGACGAAAAGGCGAAAATCATCTTGGGTGAATTGATCGACGAGCTCTGCAAACTGGCGTCGGCCAAGGATATGCCTATCATCCATCTGGGTACGGACGAAGCGCGCGAGCGCGGCGAAAAGGTGCCGCAGAGCCATTTGGACTACTGGGCCAAAAAGGTGACGGACAACGGTCGCCGGCTCATGGGGTGGAGTCCGGGGTTGAAGCTTCCGGGCCAGACCATCAAGCAGTTGTGGATGGGGGCCAAGGATCCGCGCGGCGACAAAACGCCGTATATCGACTCGCAAAACAGCTATTACATCAACCATGTGGACCCCGAGGAACTGCTGTCGGTGGCCGCCTACCAGCAACCTTGCCGTTGGGGCGCCAAGGAGGAGAAACTGGGCGCGATCATCGGCGTGTGGCATGACGACGCCATCGCCGAAACCGAAGACGTGGTGCGCATGAATGCGGTATATCCCGCGATCGTGCTATTGTCGGACAATTTCTGGCGGGGCCGCGAAAAAGACGAGCCTACGCTCTACGCCCGGTTGCCGGCGCCGGACGATCCCCGGTTTGGACTGGCGGTGGATCTGGAACGGCGCGTGCTGGCCCAACGCGACAAGGTGCTCAAGGGGCTCAAGCATCCTTTCCCCTACGTGGCGCAGACGCACATGCGCTGGCGCATGACGGACAATCAGGGCAAAACGATCGCCGAGGGCATTCCCCAGGCCACCATATATCCGCGCCATTTCTGGTTTCCGGCGGCCGCCTACGTGATGTCCGACAACGGCACCGTGACGCTGGAAACCTGGATCGAAAGTCCGCGCGATCTCGAATGCGGCGCCTGGATCGGCATGACCGGTTTTTCGCGGTCGGACGGTCGCAGTCGCGACGCCCCCACCCCCAAACTGGGCGAGTGGAACAAGCACGGCGCCACCATCGAACTCAACGGCAAGCGCATCGACCCCCCGAAGTGGACGCATCCGGGGACGGGCGGCAATCCCAAGGAGACGCCGCTCGTCGACGAGGATTACTGGTATCGGGAGCCGGCCAAAATTCGGCTCAAGGCGGGCCGGAACCACGTCAAGCTCGTCTTGCCCAAGCGCGGCGGCTGGAAATGGATCGGCACGTTCGTCCCGGTCTTGGGCACGAGCGACCACCCCCGGGAAGTGCCGGGTCTCAAATTTTTTCATTTTCCCTATTGACTTTTCGGGTAGGAATATGATATAATATGTGAACTTGCCCTGAGAAGGGTTGCGATACGGGTTGGTCTTTCCGGCCGCGTCGCGTTTCACGGACAGCAATGCTCGCGGCGCGATCGAATCCCCGCGAGCATCTGTTTTATGGGCATACTGCGCTGAAGCAAAACCGCGTACGGAGCCGCGCAAAACGGGCTTCCGGCGGCAACCGGGCCTAAATCCCGAGTCCGTCGAGGACACGGTCGCCGAGGTGCAGGAACGAACGCAAAAACAAAAAGGAAAAACGCAAAATGCAACAGCAGAGAGTACGCATCCGCCTCCAGGCATACGACCATCGTGTGCTGGATATGGCCGTCGGTGGCATCATCGACACGGCCCGCGGCACGGGTGCGCAGGTGGTGGGGCCGATTCCGCTCCCCACGCGGGTCGAGCGTTTCACGGTGAACCGTTCGCCGAACGTCGACAAGAAGTCCATGGATCAGTTCGAGATGCGCACCCACAAGCGCCTTTTGGACATCGTCAACCCCACCGCGCAGACGATCGACGAGCTCAAAAAGCTCAATCTGCCTGCCGGCGTCGACATCACCATCAAGGTCTAAGGAGGTCGACATGGAAGGTTTGATCGGCAAGAAAGTGGGCATGACCCAGGTTTACGACGCGGACGGCAAGCGTACGTGCGTGACCGTCATCGAGTTGGGTCCCTGCCCGGTGGTGCAGCTCAAGACGGTGGAGAAGGACGGCTACACGGCGGCCCAGCTCGGCTTCGGCGAGCAGAAGGTCGCGCGCCTCACCAAGGCGGAAGCGGGCCATCTCGCCAAGACCGGCGGCCTCGAAGGCGGCGTCCGGGTGCTCAAGGAATTCGCTTTGGACGCGGGCGAAGAGGTCAAGGTGGGCGATAAGATCACCGTGGCCAACTTCGAAGGCGTCAAGTACGTGGACGTGACGGGCATCACCAAGGGCCGCGGTTTCGCTGGCGTCTTGAAGCGCTACAACTTCGCGGGCGGCAACATGACCCACGGCGGCCACTCCAAGCGCCGCACCGGCGGCCTCGCGGCTCGCGACCTGCCTGGCTGGATCGAGAAGGGCAAGAAGATGCCCGGCCACATGGGCGACGTGAACCGCAAGATCACCAACCTCGAGGTGGTGGCCATCCGTCCGGACGACAACGCCATCCTGGTGAAGGGTTCCATCCCCGGCGCCAAGAACGGCACGGTGATAGTCCGCAAGTCCCTCAAGAACAACGTAAAGAAGGGGGCCTAAGCAATGACCAAGGTTGAAACGGTTTTCGACAAGGCGCTGCTCGTCACCGACAAGGGCGAACAGGCGGTCAAGGACGCGGTAACCGCCATCCGCAACGCCATGCGCGCCGGCACCGCCAACACCAAGGGCAAGGGCGAGGTGGCCGGTTCCAACAAGAAGCCCTGGAAGCAGAAGGGCACCGGCAACGCCCGTGCAGGCTTCCGCCAGAGCCCGGTGTGGCGCGGCGGCGGCGTGGCGCACGGTCCCAAGCCCCGTAGCTTCGAGCAGAAGCTCAACAAGAAGGTGTGGAGTCTGGCGTTCCGTCGCGCGCTCAGCGACAAGCTGGTGGCGGGCGAAGTGATCGTCGTGGACAAGTTCGAGTTCGAGGCGCCCAAGACCAAGTTCATGGCCAAGCTCCTCAAGGATCTCGGCGTCGAACGCACCGCCATCATCATCCAGAAGGAAGTGGACGAGACGGTTCTGCTGGCCACCAGCAACCTGCCGTGCGTCGACTATTCCACCGCGCAGGCGCTTGACGTCTATACGCTGCTCGCGAACCGCCAGATCGTGTGCGACCAGGCCGGTTTCGACGCTCTCGTGGCGCGCCTGGCCAAGTAAGGAGAATGCCATGACGAACGAAGAGATCATCAAGCGGGTGCTGATTACCGAAAAGGGCACCATGATGTCCGCCGACAACCGCTACATGCTGGAGGTTGCCGTGGGCTCCACCAAGCCGCAGATTGCCGCCGCCGTCGAAAAGAAGTTCGGCGTCCACGTGCTGGCAGTCCGCACCGCCAACATGAAGGGCGGCCTGAGATACGTGCGCGGAACCCGCCGCACCAAGACCGAATCCACCTGGAAGCGCGCCATCGTCACCGTCAAGGAAGGCGAGCGCATCGAACAGGTTTAAGGAGATCTGAAAGACTATGGCACTTAAATCATTCAAGCCCCGCAGCCAAGGCCAGCGTTTCCGTCTGGCGGCCACGTTCGAGGAAATCACCGAGAAGAAGCCGGTGAAGAGCCTCACCAAGGCCGTGCGCAAGACGGCCGGCCGCAACAACCAGGGCCGCATCACCACGCGTCACCACGGCGGCGGCGCCAAGCAGCGCATGCGCATCGTGGACTTCCGCCGCAACAAGTTCGGCGTGGAAGCCACGGTCAAGGACATCGCGTACGATCCCACCCGCAGCGCCTATCTGGCGCTTCTGGAGTATGCCGACGGCGCCAAGAGCTACGTGCTCGCGCCCGAAGGCCTCAAGGTGGGCGCCAAGGTCATGAACGGTCCCACGGCCGAAGCCGTGGTGGGCAACTGCCTGCCGCTGGTGCAGATTCCGCTGGGCATCATGGTCCACGCCATCGAGCTGGTGCCCGGCCAGGGCGCCAAGGTGGCCCGCAGCGCCGGCAACGCCTGCCAGGTGATGGCTCGCGACGGCAACCGCGTCACGCTCAAGATGCCCTCGGGCGAAGTCCGCATTTTCGACGGCCGCTGCCTGGCGACGGTCGGATCCGTGGGCAACAAGGACTGGGGCAGCATCCATCTGGGCAAGGCAGGCCGCAAGCGCCGTCTGGGCATCCGTCCCACCGTGCGCGGCGTGACCATGAACCCGGTCGACCACCCGATGGGCGGCGGCGAAGGCCGCACGTCCGGCGGTTCGCATCCGCGTTCGCCGTGGGGTCAGCTGGCGAAGGGCGGCAAGACCCGCTCCAAGCGCAAGGCTTCGGACAAGGTAATCGTCAAGAGGAGGAAATAATCCATGGCACGTTCTCTCAAGAAGGGACCCTACGTGGAGGACAGCCTCCTCCGCAAGGTCGAGAAGATGCAGGCGAGCGGCAAGAAGCAGCCCATCAAAACCTGGAGCCGTCGTTCGATGGTGCTCCCGGAATTCGTGGGACTCACGTTCGCCATTCACAACGGCAGGCAGCACATGCCCGTTTTCATCACGGAAAACATGGTGGGACACCGTTTGGGCGAATTCGCCCCCACGCGCACTTTCAAGTCGCACGGCAACTCGGTGGCCAAGGCCGACAAGTAAGGGGTCGAGAAAATGGAAGTTATCGCAATCACCCGCAACGCGCGCATGTCGGCCTTCAAGGGTCGCCCGCTGGCGCGTGCATGTCAGGGGCTCAAGGCCGTTGACGCACTCAAGGTGGTGGAGTTCAGCCCCAAGAAGGCGGCCGAAATTCTCCGCAAGACCATCAAGAGCGCCATGGCCAACGCCAAGAACAACAATGGTTTGGACGCGGACGCGCTCACCGTCAAGCTCTGCGTGTTTGACGAATCCGTCCGCATGCGTCGCTATTGGCCCACTGCGCGCGGCTCGGCCCACCCGGTCGCCCGCCGCCTGTGCCATTGCAAGGTGGTCCTCACGGACGACAAGAAGGAGACTAAGTAATGGGTCAGAAGGTTAATCCTGTCGGTTTCCGCATCGGCGTCAACCACGCCTGGGGCAGCCGTTGGTTCGCGCCCAAGAAAACGTTCGGCGCGTATCTCATAGAGGATCAGAAGATCCGCGAGGTCTGCAAGAAGCGTTTCGCCGAAGCGGGCATCTCCAAGATCATGATCGAGCGCTATCTGAACAGCGTGCGCGTCACCCTGTTCTCCGCGCGTCCCGGCGTGATCATCGGCAAGAAGGGCGAGGATGTGGAAACGGTCCGCACCGAGCTCGAGAAGATGACCAAGAAGGGCGTCTATCTGGAGATCAAGGAAGTGGCCGGCGCCGATGCCGATGCCCAGCTGGTGGCCGAGTCCATCGCCCAGCAGCTCGAGCGCCGCACCGCCCTCAAGCGCGCGATGAAGCGCGCCATGAAGGTGGCCATGGACATGGGTGTCGACGGCATCAAGATCCACGCCGGCGGCCGTATCAACGGGGCGGAAATCGCCCGCGTCGAGTGGTCGCGCGAGGGCAAGGTGCCGCTGCACACGCTCAGTGCCAACATCGATTACGGTTTCGCGGAAGCCAACACCACCGCCGGCAAGATCGGTTTGAAGGTGTGGATCTGCAAGAAAGAAGGTTTCCAGGCTCGCGCTCCCCGGAGCGAACGCCGCGGCGACCGTGAAGGAGGTAAGCGTCATGCCGCTCATGCCTAAGAGAGTAAAGTACCGCAAGGTATCCAAGGGCAACCGTTCGGGTTACGCCACTTCGGGCACGGAGCTCGCCTACGGCGAATTCGGCCTCAAGGCGCTCACCCGGGGTCTGTTGACCGCCACGCAGATCGAAGCGTGCCGCGTTGCCATCAACCGCGAAATGAAGCGCAAGGGCAAGCTGTGGATCCGCGTGTTCCCGGACAAGCCCGTCACGCGCAAGCCTATCGAAGTACGTATGGGCGGAGGCAAGGGCAACCCGGAATTCTGGGCGGCCGTCATCCTCCCCGGCAAGGTGCTGTTCGAAGTGGGCGGCGTCAGCGAGGAAGTGGCCAAGGAATGCCTCCGGCTCGCGGCCACCAAGATCGGCATTCACACCAAGTTTATCACCCGCGCAGGAGTTAAGATCTGATGAGCACGGAAAACAATACCACCCGCGGCGCACGCAAGGTGCGCAAGGGCGTAGTCGCGTCCAAGATGGGCGCCAAGAGCGTGGTCGTCACGGTCAGCTACCGCGAACGCCATCCGCTGTACGGCAAGGTCGTCACCCGCACCAAGAAATATCACGTGCACGACGAGGACGACACGGCCAAGGTCGGTGACACCGTCACCATCATGGAAACGCGTCCCATGAGCGCCACCAAGCGCTGGCGCATCGTGAAGTAAGGAGCAGCCACAATGTTGCAGGAACTCTCCAATCTAGTTGTAGCGGACAACACCGGCGCCAAGCGCGCCATGTGCTTCCGCATCCTCAAGCAGCGCAAGGAATACGCGCACCTCGGGGATATCATTCGCGTGGCGATCAAGGAGGCCAGTCCCAACGGTTCCATCAAGAAGGGATCGGTGGCTACGGCCGTCATCGTGCGGACCGGTCAGCCCATCCGCCGCGAAGACGGATCTACCGTCCACTTCGACCAGAACGCCTGCGTCCTCGTGGACTCCAAGCTGAACCCCATCGGCACCCGTATCTTCGGGCCGGTGGCGCGCGAACTCCGCGACCGCAATTACATGAAGATCCTCTCGATGGCCCCGGAAGTGGTCTGACCCAGGGAAAGGAACGCTGTAATGGCTATTGCAAGAATCAGGAAGAACGACACCGTAATCGTCATCCGCGGCAACGACGCGGGCAAGACGGGCACGGTGATCAGCGTGGACGCCAAGGAAGGCACCGCCATCGTCGGCGGGCTCAACGTCCACAAGAAGGCGATGCGCCGCACGGAGAAGAACCCGGGCGGTCTCGTCGACCGGGAAATGCCCATCAAGCTCTGCAAACTCATGCCCTACGACGCCGAAAAGAAGGCGGGTACCCGCGTCAAGTGCGGCGAAAACGAAGGCAAGAAGGTTCGCATTGCGGTCAAGAGCGGCAAGGCCCTCTAAGAAGGATCACGAACATGGCAAGACTTAAAGACGAATACGCGAACCGCATGGTCAAGGAGCTGGAGCAGAAGCTCGGCACCACCAACAAGATGCTGGTTCCCCGCCTTCAGAAAATCGTCCTCAACATGGCCTTCGGCATCGTCAGCAAGGACGAGCAGAAGCAGCTGGTGGACGATCTCACCGCCATCAGCGGCCAGAAGCCCCAGCTTTGCCGCGCCAAGAAGTCCATCTCGAACTTCAAGCTGCGCGAAGGCATGGTGATCGGCGCCAAGGTGACGCTCCGCGGCGAGCGCATGTGGGAATTCGCCGACCGGCTGATTTCCGCCGCGCTGCCCCGCATCCGCGACTTCCGCGGCGTGAGCAACCGCGGCTTCGACGGCGCGGGCAACTACACGCTGGGTCTCAAGGAGCACTCCATCTTCCCCGAACTCGTGGAAGCGGCGAGCGCCCATTCCGGCATGGACATCACGTTTGTCACCAGCAGCAAGGACGACAAGGCCTGCAAGGAACTGTTGAATTCCATGGGCATGCCGTTCGCGGGGAGGAACTAATCATGGCTAAGAAGTGTCTAATCGAAAAGCAGAAGAAGACGCCCAAGTTCAAGGTGCGCCAGTACAACCGCTGCCAGCGTTGCGGACGCCGCCACGCCTATCTGCGCAAGTTCGGCGTGTGCCGTCTCTGCTTCCGCGAACTCGCGGTGGCCGGTCTCATCCCCGGCGTGACCAAGGCTTCGTGGTAACCTAAAGGAAAGGAATCAAAGAAATGACTATCGATCCCATTTCCGACATGCTCACGACGATCCGCAACGGCATCAAGGCCCGCCTCTACTCCGTGGAGACGCCCGCCAGCCGCGTCAAGGCCGAGATCGCCCGCGTCATGAAGGAGGCCGGCTACATCGCCGACTTCGCGGTTGCCGGCGAACTCCCCAAGAAGCTCGTGATCACGCTCAAGTACACCGACAAGGCCGTCAGCGCCATCACGGAACTCAAGCGCATCTCGAAGCCGGGCCTGCGCAAGTACGTGGGCGTGTCCGAGATCCCCGCCGTCCTCGACGGCATGGGCCTTGCGATCGTTTCCACCTCCAAGGGCATCATGTCCGGGGCGGAAGCCAAGAAGTCGCGTCTCGGCGGCGAAGTAATCTGCACAGTTGCTTAATCTAGGAGGCTAAAAGACAATGTCTCGAATCGGAAAAGAACCCGTCGCGCTCGCGGAAGGCGTAACCGCCGCCGTCGAGGGTCAGAAAGTGACGGTCAAGGGCAAGCTCGGCGAGCTGTCCTATACGATGCATGAAGGCATCACGGCCAAGGTCGAAGACGGCAAGATTGTCGTGTCGTGCGCGGACGACGCCACGCTCGGCAACTTCCACGGTCTCGCTCGCGCGCTGATCAACAACATGGTGACCGGCGTGTCCAAAGGCTACACCAAGCAGCTGTCCATCGAAGGCACCGGTTTCAAGGCGGTGCTCAAGGGCACGGAGCTGGCGCTTTCGCTCGGCTTCGCTTCGCCCAAGATCTATCCCATTCCCGCCGGGCTCAAGGTGACGGTGGAGAACGACGGCCTGCAGGTGACCATCACCGGCATCGACAAGATGCAGGTGGGCGAGTCCGCCGCGCGCATCCGTTCGTTCTACCCGGCCGAACCCTACAAGGGCAAGGGCATCAAGTACGTCGGCGAGCATATCCGCCGCAAGCAAGGAAAGAAGGTGGCTTAATGAGCTTCAACCGCAAAATTCAGCGCCAGAAGCGCCATCTGCGCCTTCGTCAGCGCGTTGTCGGCACGGCTGCGCGTCCGCGCATGTCCATTTGCGTGACCAACAAGAATCTCTACGTCCAGTTCATCGACGACGATGCCGGCCGCACGCTCGCTTCGGCTTCCAGCCTGAAGGAGTCCAAGGCCAACCTGGAAGTGGCCAAGACGCTCGGCGCCACCGCGGCTTCCGCGGCCAAGGCCGCCGGCATCACCCGCGTGGTGGTGGATCGTGGCGGCAACAGGTTCACGGGCCGCGTGAAGGCCATCGTGGATGCGGCGGTCGAGAACGGAATTTCCATTACCGCGGAGGAGAAGTAACATGGCGACGAATCGTGACAAGCGCGGTGACGCGGGTGCGGAAGACGCGCTCGACGAACATACCGTATTCATCAACCGTTGCGCCAAGACCGTCAAGGGCGGCCGGCGCATGAGCTTCTCGGCGGTGATCGTGGTCGGGGACAAGGAAGGCAAGGTCGGAGTGGGTTTCGGCAAGGCCAACGAAGTTTCCGACGCCATCCGCAAAGGCGGCGAGGCCGCCCGCAAGGACATGCGTAAGGTGGTGCTGCACGGCACGACCATCCCGCATGACGTGGAAGGCGTGTGCGACGGCGGCCGCGTGCTGCTGAAGCCGGCTCCCGCCGGTACGGGTCTGATCGTCGGCGGCGGCATGCGTCCCGTGCTAGAAGCCGCCGGCATCCGCGACGCCGTAGGCAAGTCGCTCGGCTCCAAGAACCGTCTCAACGTGGTCAAGGCCACCATGAACGCGCTCATGAAGCTCAAGTCGGCCGAAGACATCGCCGCCTTGAGGGCGTAAAGAAAGGGCTAGGAAATCATGAATCTCAGCAATTTGACCAACACCCCCGGAGCCCGTCAGCGCCGCAAACGCGTCGGCCGCGGATGCGGCTCGGGCATGGGCAAGACGTCCACCCGCGGCCACAAGGGCCAGGCGGCCCGCAAGGGCCACAAGCAGAAGCTCGGATTCGAAGGCGGCCAGATGCCCCTCGTCCGTCGCCTGCCCAAGCGCGGCTTCAACAACGCCGCCTTCAACGACGGCACTTTGGCGGTCAACGTGTCCGATCTCGAGCGCAAGTTCGAGGCCGGCGCGGAAATCACCGTCGAGACGCTCAAGCAGGCCGGTTTTTCCGACAACAAGCAGCCCAAGGTGAAGGTGCTCGGCACGGGCACGCTGACCAAGAAGCTGACCGTCAAGGTTCCTTGCTCGGCTTCGGCCAAGGCCAAGATCGAACAGGCCGGCGGCACCGTGGTGGCCTAAGGTACCAAAGGGGAAAGCATCATGGCAAAACGTGACATTCCGCTCGAAAGGGTGCGCAACTTCGGCATCATGGCTCACATCGATGGCGGCAAGACCACCACGTCGGAGCGCATTCTCTACTATTCGGGCAAGAACTACAAGATCGGCGAGGTGCACGACGGCGCGGCCACCATGGACTTCATGGTCCAGGAGCAGGAGCGCGGCATCACCATCCAGTCGGCGGCCACCTGCGTGCAGTGGGGCGACTACCGCCTGTCGCTGATCGACACTCCCGGACACGTGGACTTCACGGCCGAGGTGGAACGTTCGCTGCGCGTCCTCGACGGCGCGGTGGCGCTCTACTGCGCGGTCGGCGGCGTCCAGCCCCAGTCCGAACAGGTGTGGCGCCAGTCCGAGAAGTATAAAGTGCCCAAAATCGCGTTCGTCAACAAGATGGACCGCGTGGGCGCCAACTTCTACAACGTGATGGATCAGATGAAGAACCAGCTGGGCGCCAATCCGGTTCCCATGGTCATCCCGATCGGCGCGGCGGAAACTTTCGACGGCATCATCGATCTCGTGCGCATGAAAGCGCTCTACTTCGATATGAAGAGCCTCGGCAAGACCGTCATCGAGAAGGACATCCCCGAGGAGTATCTCGAGAAGGCCAAGGAATACCGCCAGAAGATGGTGGAATCCGCCGCCGAACAGGACGATGCCCTCATGGAGAAGTTCTTCGCCGGCGAGGAGCTCACCATCGACGAAATCAAGGGCGCCATCCGCAAGGGCTGCCTGGCGCGCACAATCACTCCCGCGTTCTGCGGCAGCGCGTTCAAGGACAAGGGCGTGCAGCCCCTCCTGGACGCCGTGTGCGACTATCTGCCTTCGCCGCTCGACACGGGCGCGGCGGTCAGCCAGGACAATCCTTCCGAAAAGCGCGAAGTCAGCGACGACGAGCCGTTCTGCGGTCTCGCGTTCAAGATCATGTCCGACAAGAACATGGGCAAGATCACCTTCGTGCGCGTCTATTCGGGCACGCTGAAGCTGGGCGCGGAGCTTTTGGACTCCACCATCGATCAGGAACAGCGCATCAGCCGTCTCTTCCGCATGCACGCCAACAAGCAGGAGCCGCTGGATGAAGCGCGCGCCGGCGATATCGTGGCTTGCGTGGGTCTGACCCAGACCCGTACGGGCGACACGCTTTGCGACCCCGAGCATCCGATCACGCTCGAATCGATCGACTTCCCCGCTCCCGTGATTTCGGTGGCGGTCAAGCCCAAATCGCGCGGCGACAACGAGAAGCTGGGCGCGGCGCTGCACGCGCTGGCGATGGAAGACCCCACC
This sequence comes from Kiritimatiellia bacterium, assembly GCA_017542055.1. Taxonomy (GTDB): domain Bacteria; phylum Verrucomicrobiota; class Kiritimatiellia; order RFP12; family UBA1067; genus UBA1067. Next base: position 1,081 of record JAFXXW010000011.1, on the reverse strand, counting down.
TTCGTGGTGACTTTCGACCAGGAAACTTCCGAAACGATCATCGCCGGCATGGGCGAACTCTATCTGGAAGTTATCGTCGACCGTCTGAAACGCGAATTCAACGTCGATTGCGACGTGGGCGCTCCCCAGGTGGCCTATCGCGAGACGATCACGGCCCCGGTGGACAACGAGTACAAGCACGTCAAGCAGTCCGGCGGTCGCGGCCAGTACGCGCACGTCTGCCTCAAGCTGGAACCGCAGGAACCCGGCAAGGGCTTCGAGTTCGTCAACGAGGTCAAGGGCGGCGTGATTCCCACGGAATACATCCCCGCGGTCGAAAAGGGCGTCAAGAAGGCGCTGGAGCAGGGCCCCTTGGCCGGCTTCCCGGTGGTGGACGTCAAGGCAACGGTGTACTTCGGCTCCTATCACGAAGTGGACTCCAACGAATTCGCGTTCGTGGAGTGCGCTCGCCAGTGCTTCAAGCAGGGCTTCCTCAAGGGCAAGCCGCAGCTCTTGGAGCCGATGATGGACGTGGAAGTCGCCGTGCCCGAGCAGTACATGGGCGCCGCCAACGGCTCCATCAACCAGCGTCGCGGACGCGTGGAAGGCATGGAAGACCGCGCCGGCGTCAAGCTCATCAAGGCCACGGTCCCGTTGGGCGAGATGTTCGGCTATTCCAACGCCATCCGCACCGTCACCCAGGGTCGCGGCGCGTTCACGATGATCTTCAAGCAGTACGAGGCGGTTCCCGCTTCCATCGCCAAGACGGTCATCGAAAAGCGCATCAAGGAAGGCAAGGTCCGTCCTTCGGCCGACTGATCGCCAACATCGCGACAGTCGCTTACAGAGGGCGCGGGGGTTTCTCCGCGCCCTTTGCTTCTACCTTTGAGCATCGTTACACCCCCGGTTTTATTGGGGTTTTGGCGGGCAAGAAAAATTTTTTCATTTTCCCTATTGACATGCGAGGCAAAAATATGATATAATATCACCTCGTTCGCCTGAAAAGGTGGACCCGAGGCGCGAAGGGCGCCAATCGATCTTTGAGAATGGGATGCTTGAGACGTGTCTCGAAAGAGACGCGGAACACAGTAAAGAATGTTTG
>JAFXXW010000010.1 GCA_017542055.1 Kiritimatiellia bacterium | reverse complement strand
TTGCGCGCCCATGACATCTTGATGGATGCGAAAGGCGATATCACCGGCAAGGTGGAGTCTTTGCAACGCGAGGTGGACATTCTGCGTACCGCCACCGACGCAATCGCCGCCGCGCTGGATGGCGCGATCGATGGAGACGAGCCGGATGTCGACGACATCTACACCACGCCAGAAAAGCTGACGCACGTTCCCGGTCTTATCGGTATGATCATGGATATCATGCTGGCCACCGCGCCCAGACCTAACCGCGTGCTGGCGCTTGCGGGCGCACTTGCCTTCATGGCGCATCTGATGGGGCGCCGGTATGTGGATACCCATTCCTCCCGGCCCAATCTCTATGTGCTGGCGCTGGCCGATACCGGAGTGGGCAAGCAGTATCCCCGGGTGGTTATCAAGCAGTTGGCGATGAAATTGGGTATTTCCAAAAGCGTGCGGGAAGATATTTCCACGGGACAAGGCGTGGAGGATGCGGTGTTGCGCTGCCCGGCCACGATGTTCCTGGTCGATGAAGTGGATACGCTCTTCAACCAACTCAAGGTTGCCGGCAACAAGACCGAAGGCATGTACAAGGCGCTACTCTCGTTTGCCACCGACAACAGCGCATCGTACACTCGCCGGACCTTGGCCGATAGCTCCCGAGCCAACAGCAGCGTGCCCGAGATGGTCATGTGTCCTTCGGTTTCACTCTTGGGTAACGGTATTCCGGACAAGTTCTACCGGTCGCTCACCGAACGGGCGCTCACCAATGGCTTGGCATCGCGCTGTCTGGTGCTGGAGGCAGGTAAGCGCGGCGAATTCAACGAGAACGCGGGCGATGTGCACATCCAGCAGACGATACTGGATCTCTTGCAGGTAATCGTCAACAAGAATCGCGACCGGCCGAACGATATCGAACCGGATTTGTTCAAGCCGGTGGAGGATGGCCCTGGCGTCAAGGAAGAAATTGCCAGCATCCGGAAACATTCCGACCAGCAGTATGATTTGAGCGTGTCGCGGAAAGACAGTATCGGCAAGGCCATTTGGACGCGAACGCTGGAACTGGTGCGCAAGCTAGCGCTTATCTATGCGGTTAGCGAAAACCTGGCCGAACCCAAGATTTCGCTGGCAGGCGTGAGATGGGCGTGGGAGCTCTACAAAAAATCGACCGAACGTCTTTTGGTGATGGCCAATCGCTATCTTTATATGGACGAAGAGGAGGAGACGACCCAGCTAATGCTTGACTTTATCAAAGGTGCGAAGAGTAAAGGCGTCAACCATAGTGCGGTGAGTCGGGCGTTGCATCTGTCCAAGGACAAGACCGTAAAGCATATCGAAACGCTGATTGCGCGCGACGAAGTGGTTCCTTTCAAGGGGCAGAAGGGCGGAACCATCTATCGTGCGACAAAGTATGTCAAGAAGGAGAGGCAAGCATGAAAGAGCTAACTGCCATCAAACAGGCTCGCGCCAAGATTGCGCGCAAATACGCGGAACTCGTCAAGGGTTGCGAGGATGATTTGGAGTCGCTGCCGACGGTTTTCGGGAAACTGAAAAAGGCGCTAGAGGAGCGCAACTTCTGCTTTCAGTATGGTTCGCCGCTTCCGGCAACCGATCCGATGTGGAAAGTGTTGGCGTTCGATATCGCTTTCAGCTATGTCTACACGGACGAGTCCGGCAAAAATCTGAAGGGTAAGGACTTCCTTTTGGGAGTGGCAGGGCGACAGGAGACTATAGTAGATGGAATTGTAGATGTCTTGTTGCATGCCGGACGCGTGGCTAAAGACATTCACGCGGCAGTGTATGCGCCTTTGATGGAGCACCTTACACTACTAAGGTCGCTCTATGACCGGCATGAACGCATGTTTGTGTTCGAAAGCGAGGAAGAAGCGCGCAAATATGCCGAAAAGCTAAATTCGCTTCTGAAACAGCTATATTACGAGTGGCTGGTGGAAGGCTTGAAGTCAAGATAGCACAGATAGCACAAGGCACCTGCAAATAGGGGCTAAAAAAGGCCAAAAAATCAGTGTGTGCGGGAATAGGTATTTTGTGCTATCTTGAAAATAGAGATAGATATATATTATAATAATATATTAAATTCTCTAATAAAAACTAAATTATCTCTTTTCGGAAGATAGCACAATGATAGCACAAGCTTTGTGCTATCTTGAGGTCAAAACTGGCTAAAAACGCTCCAAGATAGCACAGCCTTGTGTAATCTTCCGGTGGAATCAAGCCTTCGCCCGGAGAAAGGTGCGGCTCACCGCGGAGACCAAAGTCCCTCACCGCGGAGAGTAAAGTCCCTCTCCGTGGAGACCAAAGTCCCTCACCGCGGAGCGTGGCGGGCGGCTTTGCGGAGCATTCTTGGGGACTTTGCGAGAGGTTTTCAGGGACTTTGCGAAACAAATTAGGCAAGAAAACGCTTGACTTTTCGGGCTGGAATATGATATAATATGCACAAACCTAATCAGAAATGGACAGGTGGCGACCATTAATGACAACAGAAATGCAATGACAGTAGCAGATTATATTATCGATCAAGAACTCAAGGGTCGGTCGATGACCACACTCATTGAGTTGAAGCAGGCATTTCCAGATGCCAAGAATGGACATATAGCCACTGCTATCAAGCGCTTGGTGTTGGCTGGGGAGGTTTTTTCGCCCTGCAACGGTTTTTACGTGAAGATTCCGGTGGCGTACAAGTTGCATGGCAAGGTTCCGCCATTTTTCTATATTGACGAGCTGATGAAGTATTTGAAGCGACCTTATTATGTGGGACTATTGAGCGCCGCCTCGGTTTTGGGCGCGGGACATCAGCGAGCGATGCGCGACTATGTGGTGGCATCGGGCGCCAGACTGCATTTGCCGAGACTGAAGAAGGCCGCCTTGGAGTTTGCGTATCGAAGCGAAATTATCGACAGCGCCACATTTGTGCGCAATGGCGAGGGCGGCACGATCAGGTTCTCGAATGCCGCGCTGACCGCATTCGATCTGGTGCGCTTCCATTCGATTTGCGGGGGGCTCTCGAATGTTGCCACGGTGATTGCGGAATTGAAGGAGCAATTGGATTTCAATCAGAGTCCGGAATTGTTGCGCAAGATCGGCATCGTCGATGCGCAGCGGCTGGGATATTTGTTGGAGTATCCGCTGGAGGACAAGCGGCTTGCCGATATGTTGTACGAAGGGTTGAAGGGGTGCGGTCGACGAATGACGGTTCGCTTGCTTGATCAGCATTCCCCGGCGAACACGCTTGATTCCGGCAGCAACCGCTGGAAGATAATGCCGAATGTGGAAGTAGAGGTGGAGGACGTATGATCAGCGCCAATAGCATAAACGAGTGGAGCGCCGGGCATCCTTGGTCGCGCAAGAGTTTCGTGGAGCAGGATCTGGTTATCTGCCGGGCGCTCGTGGCCATCTTTTCCGACGATTTTCTGCGGGAGAATCTTGCGTTCAGGGGCGGAACGGCGCTACATAAATTGTACTTGAGCCCGCAGTCTCGCTATTCGGAAGATATTGATCTCGTGCAGGTCAAGGCGGGAGCGATAAAGCCGATAGTGGAACGATTGGATGAAGTGTTGTCGTGGTTGCCGGGCAAGACTTTCGAGCAGCGCCGGTTTGGCTTTCGGATGAAATTCCGTTACGAGAGCGAAATAATGCCGGTGGAGTCCATGCGCATAAAACTAGAGGTCAACACCAGCGAGCATTTTGCGGAACTTGGATATGTGGAAGTTCCGTTTTCGGTTCAGAACAGTTGGTTTTCGGGAGGATGCGGCATAAACACCTATTGGCTGGATGAACTTATAGGATCGAAACTGCGGGCGATGTATCAGCGCAGGAAGGGGCGGGATTTGTACGATATGCATCTCGCACTCAATAGCGGCAAGGTTGATGTCGACCGGCTGTTGCAGTGTTGGCGACGATTCATGCTTGCTTCGTGCGGAAGCGTGCCCAGCCAGAAAGAGTTTGTTGCCAATATGGAGCTAAAACTCGCGATGAGCGATTACCAACTTGATACCATGCCAATATTGCGCGACAATATCGAGTTCGACGTCAAGTCGGCCTGGTGCGACGTTTTTAATCGAGTCATAAGCCGCATATGATTTATACATTATCAATTGTTGCGATTTTGTTTGCAGATTTGCAAGCGCTTATATAATAAGCGCAAATATGCCAATTGCCAAAAGCTCAAGGGGGGTATGGGCGAGGGGGGTGGGCACCCCCCGGCATTTACCGATTTACCGATTGGGGATTTTGGATTTTAGATTTACGATTTAAGATTGCATTTGGGTAGGATTTACCGATTTACCGATTTATCGATTTACCGATTGGATTTAGGATTGTATTGAGGGATTGTCGATTGGGCAATCGCAAATCGAAAATCATAAATCGAAAATCCAAGATGTCGATTGGGCAATCGCAAATCGAAAATCATAAATCGAAAATCCAAGATGTCGATTGGACAATCGCAAATCGAAAATCATAAATCGAAAATCCAAGATTCTGCTTGATTTTTGGGCGGGAATATGATATAATATTAGAAAATAATGGAAAAGGCGGGGAAGAGTTGCGCGCTAACCATAGCAGGCAGCGACTCCGGCGGCAATGCCGGGGTGCAGGCCGACTTGCGCGCGTTCCATGCGTACGGAGTTCACGGCTGTACGGTTTTCGCGGCTTTGACGGCCCAAAATCCCTTTGGCGTAAGCGCCATCTATCCCGTCACGCCGGAATTCGTTCGCGCGCAAATGGAGGCGGTGCTGGGCGTGTACGATATCGGCGCGTTGAAGACGGGAATGCTGGCGACGGGCGAACTCATCGAGGCGGTGGCGGAGGGTCTGAAAACCCGTCCGGAAATCAAGAAGGTGATCGACCCCGTGATGATCGCCACCTCGGGCGCGAAACTTATCGAGGAGTCGGCGATCGCGGTGCTGAAGCGCGAACTTTTGCCCCTCGCGACCGTGATCACGCCCAATCTCCTGGAGGCGCGCGAACTGGCGGGAAGGGTCGGCGAGGACGACGCGAGACTCTTGGCCCGGGCGCTGTACGACCGGTACGGCGTGGGCGTGATCGTGAAGGGCGGGCACTCGGAGGACCGGAAGGAATCGATCGACGTGCTGTACGATGGACAAGAGCTCAGCGAATTCGGCGCGCCGAGACTGGAAAACCCCGTTTCCACGCACGGTACGGGCTGCTCCTTTGCGGCGGCGATGGCGGCGGAACTGACGCTCGGGGCCACGCTGAAAGAGGCGGTAAAAGGCGCCAAGGAATACGTTTTTAAAGCCATCCGCGATTCGTATTGGGTGGGGAAAGATTGCGGAGTCTTGGGTTTCGAAAGGATGCGGGGATGATGCCGCCGGAGATGACGCTCGAAGAATTCAAGGCGGAACTCAAGAAGGGGACGCGCGCCATTCTGCAGATCCGCCATGCCGAGCGGCCCAAGATGGACCCGGACGACCCGAGTTTCGGGGATGCGCTGCCGCTGACGGAAGAAGGCTGCCGGACCGCACGCAAGTTGGGCGAGGAATTGCAGGATTTCCGGTACGACACGGACTTCATCTCCTCGCCCTTGCGGCGCACCACGATGACGGCCGAACTCATCGCGAGCGGGATGGGGCTGCAGGCGTTCAAGATTCCGGAGTCGGGTCTCTTGGGCAACGAAAGTTTCTATTACCGGGACGCGTCGATAGTGCTGGAGGTGTTCAAGGTGGAGAATTTCTTCCCGGCCTGCAAGACGTACATGGAGACGGGGGAGCTGCCGGGCTTCAACAATCTCTATTCGGCCACCGAGGCGCTCGACCGGTGGCTGGAGGAGCGGAGGCAAAAGCAGCTCCTCATCGCCACCACGCACGACCTTTACATCGCCGCGTTCCTCTGCGCCAAAAACCGGAGCGAGCCGTACGTGCCGGGAAACTGGGTGCGCTTTCTGGACGGCGCGGCGACGCTCATCGACGCGGACGGCAACAAGCGGTACGTGATGGTGCGGACGGGACTTTCGAAGGGAATCGTGGGCGTGCCGACGGGCAACCCCAAACATTGCGCGTGATGGAACGGTTGCAGAACATACTTTCGCATGCGGGAGTGGCGTCGAGGCGTCACGCGGCGGAGCTTGTCGAGTCCGGCCGGGTGACGGTGGACGGTCTCGTGGTGAAGGAGCCGGGCGCGCGTTTCGAGTCCGGGAAAGTGAAGATTTGCGTGGACGGAAGGCCTATTGGCGGCGCGGAAAAGCATCGTACGATCATGCTCTACAAGCCGGTGGGGGTGGTCTCCACGATGAGCGATCCCTTTGGCGAAAAGACGGTAGCGGACTTGCTGGGCGGCCAGGTAAAGGAACGGCTGGTGCCGGTGGGTCGGCTCGACAAGGAGAGCGAGGGGATGCTCCTCATGTCCAACGACGGCGAGCTGGTGAACCGGCTCACCCACCCCAGATTCGAGCACGAAAAGACGTACGAAGTGCGCGTGGCGGGTCGTTGGAACGAGGAGAAGCTCGCGATTTTGCGCGGGAGCGTGGAGATGCCGGACGGCTACCGGACGCGGCCTTGCCCGGTGGAGGTGAAGCGCGTACTCGAAAACAACACGGCCGACCTCGTGTTCCGGTTGGGCGAGGGACGCAAGCGGCAGATTCGCTATATGTGCTCGGCGGCGCATCTGGTGGTGCTGAGTCTCAAGCGGACGAAGGTGGGGAAAGTGGAACTGGACCCCCGGCTCAAGCCCGGCGAATGGCGGGATCTTACGGCGCAGGAACTGGAGGCGCTCAGATGAAGAGTTTTCAGGTGCGCGGCGCGGAATTTCTGGGCGTGGAGGTCCAACTGGGCGAACGCGAGGTGGACAATTTCCTCACCTGCCGGACGCTTTTCGGGGACAAGGCGGAAGCGATTTTGAAGACGACGGGCATCCTGAAGCGGCGCGTGGCGGGCGAAGGGGAAACGTCGCTCTCGCTCTGCGTCCAGGCGGCGCGGCGATTGCTGGAGCGCCTCGCGGTCAAGCCGGAAGAGATCGTGGCGGTCGTGAGCGTAAGTTTCACGCCCCAGCTCGCCATGCCGGGCAATGCGCAATTGGCGCAGGCGGAGTTGGGCCTCAAGGAAGACGCGGCGGCGTTCGATCTTAGCCATGCGTGCGCGGGCTATCCCTACGCGCTGTATTTGGCGGCTCGGCTCGCGGGAGATTTGGGCGGCAAGGTGCTGGTGTTGGACGGTGACGTGCAGACCAGGCTCGCGGACAACACTACTGCCGCGCTGTTGTCCGATGCCGGCAGCGCCACGCTAATCGGTCCCGGGGGAGAGGAAGCGTGGAAATTCGCGTTCTGGACGGACGGGTCGCGGGCGGACGAGCTTAAAGTATCGGGCGGGAAGCTCCGGATGAACGGCTTTGGCGTATTCCGTTTTGCGGCGTCCGACGTGAGCCGTTGGGCGGAAGAGTTTATCGCGGGCGAGCAAGTGGACGCGTTCGTGCCGCATCAGGCCAACGTGTACATGGTGAAGGAACTGGCGCGCGGGTTGGGGCTCGAAGAAAAACTGGCGATTTCGGGCGACGAAACGGGCAATTGCGCATCGGCGTCCATTCCGGTGACGCTCGGCAAGGTGATCGAGCCGGGCAAGCCCAAACGGTGTTTTCTCGCGGGATTTGGAGGAGGGCTGTCGGCGTCGATGGCGCTGATTTACGCATGAAACCGGACGAAACAGCATTTCTGGCATTTGCCGCCAAGACGCTCAAGGTGTCGGCGCCCACGCTCGACTTGGGCTATGGCGACGTGCCGGAATGGGACAGCGTGATGCACCTTTTGTTCGTCATGAAGTTCCAGGCCGAGTATGGCGTAGACGTGCCGATCAAAAAAGTGCCGGAACTCAAAACCTTGCGGGATTTTTACGGACTTTTGACCCGATGATCAAACTGAAGCTACTTTCGGATGCGACAACGGCGCTTTTGGCGAGAATGCTGAAGGACGAGTTCGACGTGACGGAAGCGGAAGGTTTTGGCTCGTATGCGCAGGAGCTGCTGGAGCCCAAGTTGCCCGAATGCGACTATACGGTGCTGGTATTGAAAGACGAGCCGCGCATTCCGGTGCCGGTTACCGTACCGATCGTGCGCGCACCGGACGAGGCGAAATATTGGGACGAAAAGAGCGAGGCGCTTTCGGGGAGCCCCTGGTCGCTGGAGGGACTGGAATTCTTGGTCGACGAGATTCGCCGGGCGCTGACCCCCAAGAAAGTCCTGGCGCTCGACTTCGACAACACGCTTTGGCGCGGCATCGTGGGCGAGGTGGGGGCTGACAACGTGAGATCCAATCTGCCGCTGCAGGAATTGGCGCTCGAACTGAAAGCGCAGGGAGTGCTGCTCGTAGGGATTTCCAAGAACAACCCGGAGGACGTGGCGGGAGTTTGGCGTCGCGCCGACATGCGGCTCAAGGCGGAAGATTTTGTGGCCGTGCGCGTCAATTGGGAGGCGAAAAGCGTCAACGCCGAGGATCTGGCCGAAGCGCTCAACTTGGGGCTGGAAAGTTTCGTCTTCGCGGACGATCGGGCTATCGAGCGCGAGCGGATGAAGATGGCCCATCCCGAAATGACGGTGCTCGATCCCGGAGATCTCGAGGCGATCCGTCGGGCGTTCGCGTGCCATTTGAAGCCCGGCGCCCAGGACCGGACGCAAGACTACCGGATGCAGTTCAAGCGGTACGGCGAGTATCTGGAGAGTCTCGAGATCGTCAGCGACCTCCATTTAGTCCGACCGGACGAATATGCGCGGGTGGCGGAACTTTCGCAGCGCGCCAACCAGTTCAATTTGACGACGCGGCGTTGGAGCGAAGGGGATGTGAAAGAGCTCGCGGAAAGGCCCGGAGTGGATTTCCAGGTGCTGTATACGCGCGACAAGTACGGCGACTTGGGTCTCGTGGGGTATGGCGTGGCGGAGAAAGGCCGGATCTCCGACTTGGTCCTCAGTTGCCGGGCGATGGGTCGGCGTCACGAATACGAGCTTTACGCGGCGCTTGGCAAGTTGCCGCTCGACTTTAGGGCGACCGCCAAAAACGTTCCGGCCGGACGGTTCGTGAAGGAGATGCAGGGATGAAATATTGCACTTTGGTGACGGGAGCGACCGGAGGAATCGGGCGGGAAGTGGCGAACTTGCTGGAGGCCGAGGGCAGGACGGTGTTGCGGTTGGGGCACGAGATCGATCTGGCCAACCCGGAAGCGCTCGGAGAAGTGGAAAGCTTCATCAAAAGCGGGTACGACGGCGTGGACGGATTCGTCCATTGCGCGGGTTTCGACGCGCCGGCGCCTTTGGGGATGATCGACCCCTTGATCGCGGACGATCTTTACCGGGTGCACGTAATCTTCCCCATGCTGTTTTTGGGCTGGATGGGCAAAAAGCGCAATCATGGCGAGGGGGCGTCGGCGGTGCTCGTTTCGTCCCGGGCCGCGCACGAGGTGTCGAAAGGCCACGTGGCGTATGCGGCTGCCAAGGGCGCATTGGAGTCGATGGCGCTGAGCGCCTCGGCCGAACTGGAAGCGCAGGGCGTGAGGCTGTCGATCGTGAGTCTGGGGCCGGTGGACACCAAGATGACGCGCAAGTGGCGGGACAAGCTGCCGGAGGCGATGCGTCCGCCGGTCATGAGCCCTTTGGCGGCAGCGGAAAAAATCGTGGAAGAATTCAACAAGGGAGCCATAACATGGACAGTTCCGAAACAATAATCGTGGCCGGTGCGGGCATTTGGGGCTGCACGGTGGCCCGGGTGCTGGCGGAGGCAGGTCGCCAAGTGGAAGTGTGGGAAAAGCGTCCCGTCACGGGCGGCAATGTCCGGTGCGAAACGGACGAAAAGACCGGCATCGAGGTGCATACGTACGGGTCGCACATTTTCCATACGCATCTGCCGGAAGTGTGGGAGTTCGTCAATCGCTTCGTGCGCATGAACGGCTACCAGCACAAGGTGTTGGCGCGGCATGACGGCAAGACGTACTTCCTGCCGCTGGGACTGACTTTGGTCAACGCGTTTTTCGGGGTGGAGCTGAAGCCGTCGGAACTGCCCGACTTCATGCGCGACGAGGCGCATTCCAAAGCCATCTTCGACGCCTTCTTCCGCAACTACACGTCCAAGCAGTGGGGCAAGGCGCCGGAGGAGATCGACCCCACCATCATCAAGCGCGTGCCGGTTCGCGCCACCTACGACGTCAACTATTTCAACGACTACTGGCAGGGGATTCCGGAGTCGGGCTACAACAGTCTCTTCGAGCGGCTTTTGGACCATCCCAATATCAAGGTGACGACCGGGAAAACGTTCCGGCTGGAGGATCTGGGTGAGAAGACGGTATTCTATTCCGGCCCCATCGACGAACTTTTCGGCTTCAAGTTCGGTCCGCTGCCTTGGCGCACTTTGCGTTTCGAGACGGAGCGGTTGCCGATCGCCGACGCGCAGGGGACGAGCGTGGTCAACTACGTGGACGCGGACGTGCCCTATACGCGCCAGCACGAGTACAAGCATTACCACCCCGAGCAGAAGAGCGTGATGGAGCATCCGGAAACGATCGTCTGCCGGGAGTATTCGGCCGCGTGGCAGCCGGGCGACGAACCGTACTATCCCGTCAACAACGAGGAAAGTGCGGCGCTGCTGTCGCGCTATCAGGCGGAGGCGGCCAACCATCCCAAACTCGTCGTGGGCGGACGGTTGGGGGCCTACAAGTATTTCGACATGGACAAATCAATCGAAGCGGCGCTCAACACGGCGCGGCAATATCTGGAGGAAAACAAATGATCAAAGTGGGTATCATCGGTTGCGGTTTCGTGGGCGGCGCCTTGAAGGCGTGGCTGGAGGAAAACAATCCGGACGTCAAGATTTTCGTGTCCGATCCCCCCAAGGGATACAACGACGATCTGTCGGACGTCGACGTGGCGTTTCTGCAGATCCACGTGCCCACCGAGGACGACGGCACGCAGGATCTGACCTTGATGAAAGAGCTCATCCGCAAGCTCCCCAAAGTGCCGGTGTTCGTGCGCACCACGATTCTCCCGGGCACTTCGGACATGCTGAGCCGGGAAACGGACCATCAGGTGTGCTACATGCCCGAGTTTCTCACCGAGCGCACGCACATCGAGGACTTCAAGAAGCAGACGATGGTCTTCACCGGCGCGGTGGAGCTGCTGGCCAAGATCTTCAAGGGCAAGAAGTTCGCGGTGATGACGCCCTTGGAAGCGGAAATCACCAAGTACGCCCACAACGTGTTCGGCGCGTACAAGGTGACGTACTTCAACGCGGTCAGGGAATACTGCGAAAAGATGGGGGCCGACTGGGCCAACGTGCATACGGGAGTCCTGCTCTCCGGCTACATCAACGACACCCACACCTACGTGCCCGGACCCGACGGCAAGCGCGGCTATGGCGGCAAGTGCTTCCCCAAAGACGTCAACGCGTTCGCCATGATGACGGCCGGCCAGCCGCTCGGCAAATTGCTGGCGCCGCTCCATGAGCTGAACGTCCACTTCCGGGGCTTCGAGGAGCATATTTAAACCATGAAGATCGTCCAGCTGGTGCCTGCGATGGAGCAGGGCGGAGTCGAGCGCGGCGTGGTGGAGATGAACCGGGCCATCGTCGCGCAAGGCTGGGACAATCTGGTGGTGGCCAAGAACGGACGGCTGCTGGACCAGATCGAGCGCGATGGCGGTAGGGTGGCGCGGCTGGACGTGAAATCCAAAAATCCCCTGACCGCGTTGTGGCGGGCGCGGGAGCTGAGGAAACTCTTGGAGCGCGAACGGCCCGACGTGGTGAACGTGCATAGCCGCGTTCCCGCGTGGCTGTTCGTGATCGCCAACCGCAAGTTGCGCCTGCCTTGGATCTCCTTCGCGCACGGGGCCAATTCCGTTTCCGCCTACTCCAAGGTGATGACCTTCGGTACGGTTACGGTGACGCCCTCGAGGTACATCGCCGACTATCTCAAGGCGGCGTACGGGCTTGAAGAAGAAAAAATCCGGGTCATTCCGCGCGCCATCGATCGGGACAAATTCGACCCCGCTAGACTCGATCGCGAGTTCACGGAGGAAATGAAGCTCAAGTGGCGCACGGAGGGTCGCAAGGTGGTGATGGGAGTGGGGCGCATCACCCAATTGAAAGGCTACGATACGCTCATCCGCGCAACCGCCATCCTCAAAAAATCGATGCCGTCCATTCGCACGGTCATCGTGGGCGAGGCCGAGGCGCTGCGCAAAGACGTGGAGGAGGGGCTCAAGGCGCTCGTCCAGGAGCTGAGGCTCGAGGACACGGTGGTTTTTGCGGGCAACCAGCAAAAGGTGGCCGAGTGTCTGTCGCTCGCAGACGTGGTGGTGAGCGCCAACACGAAAAAGCCCGAAGCGTTCGGTCGGAGCATGGCCGAGGCGCTCGCCATGAACAAGCCGGTGGTGGCGACCGCGTTCGGAGGCGCGTTGGACATCGTGGAGAACGGCAAGAACGGCATGCTGGTGCCGGTGGAGTCGGCCGGACCCGAAGGTTTCGCCCAGGCCATCAAGACGGTGCTGGAAACGGAATACGGCGATCTGCGCACGCCGGCCATCGAAAAGTTCTCTTTTGCCAATATGATCAAGAAAGGGCTCGAAACGTATGAAAGTCTTGTTTTGGGGAAGGTTTGATCCGGGCTATTCGCGTACCCGGGTGGCGGCCCAGCTCTTCCGGGATCTGGGTTGGGAGGTGGAGTACTTCATCGTCAAGGTGTCGCCCAAGTTCGGCGACTTGGAGGCGATGATCCGTCGCGTCAAGAAACCGGATCTCGTCTTCGTGCCCGTCTGCCGCCAACGCGACATTCTGGCCGCGTGCCGTTGGGCGCATCGCCGGGGCGTGAAGGTGCTCTTCGACCCCATGATTTCCGCGTGGGACAAGAAGGTGCTGGAGCAGCAGAAGTGGAAAACGGAAGAGTCGCGCGCCAAGAAGCTGCTCAAGCTCGAAACCAAGATGATGAACGCGCCCGACTTTGTCATTTGGGACACGAGCTGCCATGTGGATTTCGCGCATCGCATGTTCGGCGTGCCGATGGAAAAAATGCAGGAGGTTTTCACCGGCACCGACGAGAAGGTGTTTACCTTCCAGAATGGCGACAATATCCCCAAGGACGGCAAGTTCCGCGTACTTTATCACGGCGCGTATCTGCCCTTGCACGGCACCAAGTTTCTGGTGGAGGCGGCGCGGCGCACCCAGGATCTGCCAATCGAATGGAACTTCCTCGGGTGGGGCGCGTACAAGGCGGAAACCGAAGCTTCGGCCAAGGGGCTCAAGAACGTGCGCTTTCTGGACAAGGTGCCGTATGTGAAAGTGCCGGAAGTGATCGGCGCCAACGACGTGGTGGTGGGCGTTTTCGGCACGACCGAAAAGGCGAGCCGCGTGATCGGCAACAAGGTGTTCGAGTGCATGGCGTGCGGTCGGCCGACGATCAACGAGTTCTGCACGGGCTATCCGCCTTCGGCCAAGGATTGCAAGGCCATCAAGTTCGTGCCGCCGGGCGACCCCGACGCCATCATCCGGGCGGTGGAGGAGTATCGCGCCGACTGGGCCAACCGCGACGAATACTTCAAGGCCGCGCGCGACTTCTTCGAGCGCGAACTGGCCATGAAAGTGTGCCGGGGCCAGCTCGAAAAAGTGTTGGGCAAAATGGGATTCTGAGACTATGGACCTGAGCGAACTGAGAATTCTCCTCGTCGACAACCTGATGATTCGCCGCTACGGCAATCTCAGGATGGGACCGGGACGCAAGCTGATGTGCGGCGCCATCCGCAACAACTGGCGGCTGTGCGAATATTCCGATCGCGACATGGCCCGACTCCTCGCGCCGCTGGGCATTAGGGCGTTGGGCGGGGTGATCGCCAACCAGAAGCTGGTCAAGTGCGCCAAGAATTTCCGCCCCGACGTGATGCTCTTGGGGCATTGCGACTACATCACCAACGAAACGCTCTACGAGATCCGGCGTCTCCTGCCGGACATCAAGATCGCGCATTTCAACGTGGACCCCATCTGGCAGGCGCCCACTCGTGCCCAGATCGCGGAACGGATGGACAGCTGCGACGGCGTCTTCGTGACGACGGCCGGCGAGGAACTCAAAACCTGGCTCACCGGCAAAAACTTCATGGCGTACATGCCGAATCCGTCGGATCCGTCGATGGAGCATGGCGACAACAGCCGCAAGACGGAGTTTCGGCGCGACCTCTTCTTTGCCGGCAATCCCCGGCCCAGCGATCCGCGTTGGCAGCTCTTGGCGGAACTCTTGCCGAAAATCGAGGGCAAGCTCAAACTGGAGCTGTTCGGGTCCGGCAAGCTGGAAGGGGTCAAGCTCGATCTTTCGCCTTCCATCTGGGGTGCCCGGTACGAAGAGGTGCTCTCCACCTCCAAGATGTCGCTCAATCTCAACCGCAAAGAGGGCGACATGTGGTATTCGTCCGACCGTATCGCGCACCTGATGGGGTACGGCATCCTGACTTTCCAGTCCGACAAGAACCAGATGGACCGCTTCTTCACGCCCGAGGAGACGGTGTACTTTTCGGAGGCGGGGGATCTGGCGGAAAAGATTCTCTACTACCAAACCCACGACGAGGCGCGCCGGAAGGTGGCGGCTGCCGGTAGGGCCAAGTATCACCGGATCTTCTCCGGCGAGCGGGTTTTGAAGTTCATGGTGGAGACCTTATACAATATACGGTATAGCGAACCGTACGAATGGGCAGATATTGTATATAGATGATTTTACCCCTTGACTTTTGGCCCACGATATGATATACTATCTGGTATAACTTTCAAAAAAGGGCAAAAAGCATGAACGGAATCATTGACGAAGCCAAATGTCCCGCTTGGGCGGGATTCGTCGGCGGCAGGTGGACCAAGGACATCAACGTCCGCGAGTTCATTCGGCTCAACTACACGCCGTACGATGGCGATGCGTCGTTCCTGGCGGAGGCGTCGCCCTCCACCGATCGACTCTGGGCCAAGCTTCAGGAGCTGCAGAAGGAAGAGCGGGCCAAAGGCGGCGTGCTGGATATGGATACGGACGTGGCGTCCTCCATCGTCTCGCATGGCCCGGGCTACCTCGACAAGGACCTCGAGAAGGTGGTGGGCCTCCAGACCGACAAGCCGCTCAAGCGCGCGTTCATGCCTTATGGCGGCATCAAGATGGCGGAGGAAGCCTGCACCACCTACGGCTACACCCCGAGCGCCGAGCTGCACAAGATTTTCAACACCTACCACAAGACGCACAACCAGGCCGTGTTCGACTGCTACACCCCGGAGATGCGCGCGGCGAGAAAGTCGCACATCATCACGGGTCTGCCGGACACGTACGGTCGCGGACGCATTGTGGGCGACTACCGGCGCGTGGCGCTGTACGGCATCGACCGGCTGATCGAGGCCAAGGAGTACGACAAGCTCCATAGCGGCATGGGGTCGATGGCGGAAGACGTCATTCGCCTGCGCGAGGAAGTGGCCGAGCAGATCAAGGCGCTTTACGCCATGAAGGAAATGGCCCGGAGCTACGGTTTCGACATTTCGCATCCGGCCATGAACGCCCGCGAGGCCGTCCAGTGGACGTATTTCGGCTATCTCGCCGCCATCAAGACGCAGAACGGCGCGGCGATGTCCATCGGTCGCATCTCCACCTTCCTCGACATCTACATCGAGCGCGACCTTAAGCGCGGCATCCTCACCGAAAAGGAGGCGCAGGAGCTCATCGACCATCTTGTGCTCCATTTGCGCATGGTCAAGTTCGCCCGGATCCCCAGCTACAACGAGCTCTTTTCGGGCGATCCCGTATGGGCCACCTTGTCGATCGGAGGTTTGGGCAGCGACGGCCGGAGCATGGTCACCAAGAACTGCTTCCGCTTCCTCCATACGCTCGAGACGATGGGTCCCAGCCCCGAGCCCAACATGACGGTGCTCTATTCGCGCCGGCTCCCCAAGCCGTTCAAGGACTACGCCGCCAAGGTGTCCATCAACACCTCCAGCGTCCAGTACGAAAACGACTGCGTGATGCGTCGCGTCTGGGGCGACGACTACGCCATTTGCTGTTGCGTGTCCGCCACCCAGACCGGCAAGGAAATGCAGTTCTTCGGCGCGCGCGCCAATCTGGCCAAGTGTCTCCTCTACGCCATCAATGGCGGCGTGGACGAAAAGAGCAAGGTGCAGGTGGCGCCCGAGTATCCCAAGATCACGTCCGAAGTGCTCGAGTACGGCGAAGTCATGAAGCGCTTCGACATCATGATGGATTGGCTCGCGGCCTTGTACGTGCATATCCTCAATCTCATTCATTACATGCACGACAAGTACTACTACGAGTCGGCCGAAATGGCGCTCATCGACACCGACGTCCGGCGCACCTTCGCCACCGGCATCGCGGGCTTCTCGCACACGGTCGATTCGCTCTGCGCCATCAAGTACGCCAAGGTGACCGCCATTCGCGACGAAAACGGCATCGTGGTGGATTACAAGACCGAGGGCGATTATCCCAAGTACGGCAACGACGACGACCGGGCGGACGAGATCGCCGAGTGGCTCCTCACCGAGTTCCTCGCCAAGATCAAGAGCCACCACACCTATCGCAACGCCGAGCCCACCACCTCCATCCTTACCATCACCTCCAATGTGGTGTACGGCAAGGCTACGGGCACCACGCCCGACGGACGTCAGGCCGGCGCGCCGTTCGCGCCCGGCGCCAATCCCAGCTACGGGGCGGAACAGAACGGTCTTTTGGCGTCGCTCAATTCGGTGGCCAAGATTCCCTACGAATACGCCTTGGACGGCATCTCCAACACGCAGACCATCCATCCTTCGGCGCTCGGCAACACGATGGAAGACCGCGTCAACACGCTCGTTTCCGTCATGGACGGATACTTCGACAAGGGTGCGCACCACCTGAACGTCAACGTGTTCGGCACCGAAAAGCTGATCGACTGCATGGAGCATCCGGAAAAGCCGGAGTACGCCAACTTCACGATTCGCGTTTCGGGTTATGCGGTCAAGTTCATCGACCTCACCCGCGAACAGCAGCTGGACGTCATCAAGCGTACATGCCACAAGAGCCTCTAAAGGGACTTGTACATTCCTACGAAACGTTCGGGGCCGCTGACGGCCCCGGCGTTCGTTTTATGGTCTTTTTGCGCGGCTGTCCCTTCCGGTGCCGCTATTGCCACAATCCCGACACCTGGGCGGGGCAGGGGGGACTTTCCGCCACACCCCGGGAAGTGCTGGACCGCGCGATCCGGTATCGCGAATATTGGGGCTCCGAGGGAGGCATTACCGTTTCCGGGGGCGAGCCGATGCTGCAGGCGCCGTTCGTGTCCGAGCTTTTCCGGCTGTGCCGGGAGCGGGGAGTGTCCACCTGCATCGACACGTGCGCAGGCGTCTTTTCGCGGGAGAACGCCGATATTTTGCGGCTCGTAGATTTTGCGGACACGGTACTCCTCGACATCAAGCACATCGATCCCGTCAAGCACCGGGAATTGACGGGCGGGGATCTCGCTCCCGTACTCGACTGCGCCAACTATTTGGCCGAAATCGGCAAACCGGTTTGGCTCCGTCACGTGCTGGTGCCCGGCTGGACCGACGGCGAGGACGATTGGAAGCGGCTGGACGACTTTATCCGCCCCATGTCCAATATCGAGCGGGTGGACGTTTTGCCCTACCATACGTTCGGGGTGGAAAAGTGGCACCGGCTGGGACTTTCCTACGATCTGGAAGGGGTGGAACCTCCTTCCGAAGACGTTCTCGCCCGCGCCCGCGCCATACTTCACGTATAACAGTTGCACTTTCCGCTTGATTTTCCGGCGGAAATATGATATAATATATCATAAGCAACTGAAATTGCAGACAAGCACGGAAACAACATGACAATTACGGCAATTCTGGTGGGAGTGGCCATTATCGCGTTGGTGGCTATAATGGCGTTTATGATGCTATCGGCCACGCGCAAGGCTTACGAATCGCAAGTGTCCAATCTCAACGAAAGGTTGAACGACGCATTGGTGGCGGCCGAGACCGAACGCGAGTGGGTGCGGGGTCTGGAAGAGGCCAAAATCACGGCCGAAGCGGAAGTGAAGGCCATCGAGGCGTCCAATCGCGAACGGGAGCTCCGGTACAAGCACGAGCAGGAAATCAACTATGCCCGCATCAAGGAGCTGTCGGAGCGGATTCTGGGCGAGAATGCGCGCAAGCTCAAGGAAGAGGGCACCGAAAACATCGAGCGGCTGTTGAAACCGTTGCAGGACGAGATCGGCAAGTTCCGTCGGCGCATTGACGAGGTGAATTCGGAGGACGCGCACCGGGCCGGTCAGCTGGACGAGCGCATCAAACGGCTGGTGGCGGACACCAACCAGGTTTCGGCCAAGGCCAACGAACTGGCGAGCGCCATTCGGGGCGAGGCGGTAGTGACGGGCGAGTGGTCTGAACTGCAGCTCAAGCGCGTGCTGGAACTGGCGGGGCTGAAGGAAGAGTCGGATTACGTCTACCAGGAAACTTTCGCGTCGGAGGGGTCGCAGCGGAAGGACAAGCGGTTGGACTTTCTCGTCAAGCTGCCGGAGGACCGTTGGCTGATCATCGATTCGAAGGCGACGGTCGAGGCCTATGCGGAGTATCACAGCGCGGAGGACGGAGCGGTCAAGGAAAGCGCGAAAGCGCGGATCGTGGAGAGCGTGAAGGCGCATGTGGACGAGATGATCCGGGCCGACTACGTGAAGAGCCTCAATATCGCGACGGGGCACAAGCTACTGCCCACCATGCTCATGTACATTCCTTTCGACGAAGTCTACCTAGTGGCCATGAAGGCGCGGATCAAGGTGCGGGCGAACGGTCAGGACGATCAGGTGCTGCTCCGGGAATATGCGCGCGAACACGGCATCGCGATCGTCAACGGATCGTCGGTGGTGCCGCTCGTGAAGCTCATCGAGGAAATGTGGATCAACTACAACATGGACAAGAAGGCGGTCCGGATCAAAGAGGCGGCGGAGAGTCTGGTGGACAAGTTCAACACGTTCGTGAACGGATTCCAGGAATTGGGCAAGCAGATCGCCAAAGTCAACGAGCAGTACAATACGTCGGTGCGTCAGCTGTGCGCGGGTCCGGGCAACATCATGAAGAAGTTGGGCGACCTCAAGGATCTGGGTGTGCCGGCAGCCGCCAAAGTGGCGGAACCGGAAGTGTTGGAGGCGAAGGCCACGTATGGAAACGCTTGACTATCCGGTAAAACCGCTGGAAATCTCCACCTCGCGCGAACTCACGGTAGCGGTGATGGGGGCGGGGGCGCGCGGAAGGGAATATTCCGCGTACGGCAAGCTTTATCCCGGCACGATGAAGGTGGTGGCGGTATCCGACATCAATCCCGACCGGTGCCGGACTTTGGCGGACGAGTGGAACGTGCCGGAGGATAGGCGCTTCGGCGACTTCCACGAGATGCTGGAGGCGGGCAAGAAGGGAAAACTCGCGGACATCATGATCATCGGGTTGCCGGACGATCTCCACTTCGAGCCGGCGATGGAGGCGATGCGCCAGGGGTATCATCTCCTCCTCGAAAAACCGATGGCCCGGACGCGCGAAGAGTGTCTAAAGTTGCGCGAACGCCAGCACGAGACGGGAGTCAAAGTGGCGGTGGGGCACGTGCTCCGGTACGCGCCGTATTTCATCGCGCTCAAGCAGGCGATCCAGGACGGCAAAGTGGGCGAGGTGGTGAACATCCAGCACATGGAGCCGGTGATGTACGCGCACATGGCGCATTCGTTCGTGCGCGGCAACTGGCACAACTCCAAGGCCACCACGCCGATGATTCTCGCCAAGACCTGCCACGATCTGGATATCCTCAAGTGGCTCGTGGGCAAGCGGTGCGAAAGGATTTCGACGGAAGGGGGCGTCTATCTGTTCCGCCACGACCGCATGCCACAAGGCGCCACGCACCGGTGCACGGACGGGTGCCCGCACGAGGCGACGTGTCCCTATTCGGCGCTCGACATCTACGAACGCAAACGTTGGTTCCTGTACGTGTTCGATCTGAAGCGCGATTGTCCGTCCGAGGCGATCCTGGAAAAACTCCGGACCACCGATTACGGACGTTGCGTATACGATATGGACAACGACCAACCCGACCATCTCGTCCATACGCTCGTCTTCGAGGGCGGCGCTACGGCCAGCTTCACGATGGACGCGTTCACGCCTTGGGGCGGCCGGAAAACCCGGGTGATGGGGACTTTGGGCTACATCGAGGGAGACGGCAAGTCGTTTACGGTGCACGAGTTCCGGACGGGCAAGGAGAGCAAGTGGGATTTCGACGCGAGCGAGCTGGCGAACTACAAGGACAGCGGCCACGCGGGCGGGGATCTGGCGCTTATCCGCGATTTGCTGGAGGCGGTGGACCGGGACGATTTCGGCGTGCTCACCTCGTCGATCGACGAGAGCGTGGAATCGCACCTGATGGGATTTTGCGGGGAAAAGAGTCGCCTCGAAGGCACCAAGGAGGAGATAAAATGACCATTCGCGAAATGTTCGAAAAAACGGTGCGGGAATTTCCGGATTCGATTTTCCAACGCTATTACGACGGCTCGGCGTGGACGGGACGCACCTATCGGGAAGCGCACGAACGGATGCTCAAGGCGGCATCTATCGTGCAGCGGCTCAATCTGGGCGGACGCGACGAAGCAGGCGTGCAGCCGCGCGTGGCGATCATGATGGAGAATTCGCCGGACTGGCAGTTGCTGTATCTGGCCATCACCGGAGCGGGCTTCGTGGTGGTGCCGATCGACCCCAAACTGCGCGCGGGCGAGGTGCATCATATTCTTGCGGATTCGGGCGCCAAGGCGATTTTCTGTGGCGGCAAACAGTTGGGCGTGGTGGTGGAAGCCACTTCCGTCGAGGGCGAATATCCGATCGTGAAGATCGATGATCCCTCGGACGTCATCGATATGGTCAAACCCGAAGCGGCGCGGATGGCGGAAGAATGGCTTAGGGAGCGCGGTCCCGGCGAGGAGGATCTCGCTTCGCTCATCTACACTAGCGGCACTACCGGCCGGCCCAAAGGCGCCATGCTCACCCACAAGTGCTTTACGGCCAACGTGGAGCAGACCCTGAAGCGCGTCAAGATGTATCACGAGGACGTCTTCCTCAACGTGCTGCCGCTGTTCCATGCGTTTTCCTTCCTGGGCAACTTCCTGTTGCCGGTCAAGGTGGGCGCGACGGTAGGGTTCATGCGCACTTTGCGGACGATCGCCGACGACATGATGGAAATCCGGCCCACGATTCTCCTGGCGGTGCCGCTGTTGGCGGAAAAGCTCTACGGACGGATCGAGCAGAAGATCAGCAATTCGGTGATCGCGACGGGACTCTTCAAGCTCAAGTATTCGCGCAAACTCATCGCCAAACTGATCGTGGAGCGGTTTGGCGGACGGATGCGGCTTATCGGTATCGGCGGGGCGCCTACCGCCATCGAAACCTTGGAGGGCTTCCGCAAGATCGGACTCTTCGTGCTGGAAGGGTACGGCATCACCGAATGCTCGCCGGGCGTGGCGTATCCGGATCCGGAAAACTTCGTGCCGGGCACGGTGGGTCCGGTGCTGGACGGCATGGAATGGAAGCTCGGACAGCTGGACGACAACGGCGCGGGCGAGCTGCTCGTCAAGGGCGACAACGTGATGCGCGGCTACTGGCACAATCCGGAACAGACCGCCGAAGCGTTCGACGAAGAGGGCTTTTACAAGACGGGCGACATCGTCAAGATCGTGGACGGCAACATCAAGATCTGCGGACGGAGCAAGGCGCTGATCGTCAATCGCGAGGGCAAGAACATCTACCCGGAAGAGATCGAGCACGCGTTGGAGCACGCCCCGCTCATCAAGGACGCGATCGTGATCGGCTATCACGTGGGGAACGACGTGGGCGAGCATATCGGGGCCATTATCGTGCCGGACGAAGACGCGGTCAAGGCGCATCTCAAGCAGAAGCTGATGACGCGCGAGGATTTGACGGCTTTTATCGTGGAGTATGCGCAGGGCGTCTGCCGGGCAAGCGTGGCGGACTACAAGCAACCGCGCAAATACGACGTGCGTTTCGATCCGCTGGAACGTACGGGCACCATGAAAATCAAGCGGGGAGTCTATCAGGGGGCATTGGATGAACGTTAAAAAAGCATTCGGCCGGCTCGTACGGGATCTCGGCGTGATCGGCGCGTTGGCGGCGTTGTGGTATTTCTTCAACGACGGCGTGTCGCATTGGCGGCTGGAGCGCCAGATCGACCGGGAGGCGGCTGCCATCAACGTCAAAGTGGACGGGGTGGACGAAAAGGTGGACCAGGTGGACGGAAAGGTAGAAGAAGTCTATTTCCGCATCGACGCGATGGACCGGAAGCTCGACCGGATCGAAGACAAGCTCGACCGGATTCTGGAAATCGCCAACCGTCCGACGATCGATACGCTGCCATGAGAAAAACCGTTCGCCAATATACCGACGGCGAAGAAATTTCCCACGCCGTCACCCATTTCGTGGGGTCGCACTTGAGCGCGGCCGCCACCGCGCTGATGATTTGGGAAGGGTGCCAAAGCGGCGTGGACGTGGGGTGGAAGGTCACGAGCGCCTCGATCATGGGGGCGAGTCTCATTCTCATGTACGTGATTTCCGGCACGTACCACAGCGTACGCAACGCTACCGCCAAACGGATCATGCACGTGATGGACCATAGCGCCATCTACTTCCTGATCGCGGGGTGCTACACGCCGTTTTGCCTGGTGACGCTGCGACCCGAACATCCGGGACTCGCGTGGACCATTTTCGGCGTGGAATGGGGCGCCACCTTGATCGGCACGAGTTTCAAGGTGTTCACTACCGGCAAATTCCGCGTGGTGTCCACTTTGGCGTACGTGGCGATGGGCTGGATGGCCTTGGCGGCGATCGTGCCGTTGGTGAAAGGGCTGACCGGGCTGGGGACGATGTGGCTCGCGACGGGCGGCCTGGCGTACACCATCGGGTGCGTGTTCTATCTCTGGAAGTCGCTCCCGTACGCGCACATGGTGTGGCATCTTTTCGTGCTGGCAGGCAGCATCTGCCATTTCTTCTGCGTGTTGTGGTACGTGATGGGAAGGTAAGATGGACAAACTGGCGGCCTATATCGATTATGCGGTGTTGAATCCGGAACTGACCCCGTCCGAAATCGCGGAGGAGGCGAAGAGGGCGGTCGAGCTCGGGTGCGCCACCGTGTGCGTCAATCCCGCCTATTGCGCATGCCTCTCGCCTATCGTCGCGGGAAAATCCACCTCGATCTGTCCGGTCGTCGATTTTCCCTTCGGCGCATCGTCCACCGAAAGCCGGGTGGCGCAGATCCGGTCGGTGGCCAAGTTCGACGCCGTCAAGGAAATCGATATCGTCTGCCAGTACGGCAAGCTCCGGGAAGGGTTGCTGGACGAAGTGACGCAAGATATGGTCGAATGCGTGAAGGCCGTGCGCGAAAACGGCAAGTCGCTTAAGGTGATTCTTGAAACCGATGCCTTGAACGACGAACAGATCCGTCAAGGTTGCGACTGCGCGATCGCGGCCGGGGCGGATTTCGTCAAGACCAGCACCGGCTTTTACGCCTCGCCCGAAGCGGTAGGCGCGTCTCCATCCAAAGTGGCGGTGATGCTTAAGGCGGCGCGAGGCAAATGCAAGGTTAAGGCCAGCGGCCAAATCCGGACGCGCGAACAGGCGCTCGAGTTGCTGTCGATGGGGGTGGACCGGCTGGGGATAGGCAGCAAGTCGGTCAAGTGCATGTTGGCCAAAGCCCTTTTGGCACTTTTGTTGCTAGGAACGGGCTCTACCGGTCTCGCGGCCGACGAAAGCCAGAGCGACAAAATCAAGTATTTCGATGCGCTTTCGCAAATGGGCGGGTCGGTTTTGACTCCGCTCGCGCAAAAGCTGAACGCCTTGACGGATGCCAAATTGGCGGCTTCGGGTCCGGTGGCGCGCGTAAGGGCGGTCGAGTCGATTTCGGGCAAAGTAGGCGGCATCCGGGTGCAGCCGTCGGGTTGCTGCGGCAATGGTCTCAACGAAACCGGCTACACGTACATCAACGTGGATTTCAGCAAGGACATGGCGAAGATGGGCGGCAAGATTTCCACTTTGTCGCGTCCGACCGCCGTTCGGAAGTCGCGCCAGGAAGGCTGTAGGCTGGCGGTGCCACCTGGCTTCATGGACGGCTTCGACACGATGCAGAGTCTGACGCGACGCAAAATTCCCGATGCTTGCGGCGAAGTTGGCGCGTGTATTTTCCTGGGCGTCACGTCCGGACAGATGCAAGCCAATTTGGCCAAAGGCACGGACATGTTGAAGCTGGCGTACAATCAAGGCAATCTCGAAGCCGGTTTCATCTATGCGTTTTCGCTTTATTACGGCATCGGGCTCAAACATTCCGACAAGACCGGCGCCTATTCGGTGATCGCCGATCTGGTGGAGCAGTCCAAACTGGAAAAGAACAAAACCAGCAAGACGAAGTCGCTGTTGCGGAGCGGATGGATGTCCCGACGCATCGAGGAAGCAGTTTCGATTGGAATTTTGGAGTCCAAGCCCTAACCCGTCTAAGCCGTCTTATGAGAACTAAACACAGGAGCATCCGTTATGGAGAATAACCAAGTAGCCGTCTATCAGGGAGATTTCAGCGAAGAATTCCCCGTGCTCAAGGCCTTCCAGCAGTTCATCAACGAAGAACAGAACAAGGCCCGCAAGCGGATGCTGGGGCTGTGCATCTTCTTTACGGTGCTGATGATGATGGTGGTGATTCTCTTCATCACCATGATGATGTCGATGACCACCCGCAACCAGCAGCTCAACGATCGGCTGATCGAGTTTGCCATGCGCGAACGCACCCAGCAGCAACAAGCTCCGGTAATCGTCCAGCAGCCGCAGGTTCCCGCGCCGCCAGCCGAAAACGCGGAACTCAAGGCCATGACCGAAGCGCTTGCCGCGTTGCAGCGCCAATTGGCCGAGCAGCAGCAGGAAATCGCCCGGAAGGCACAGGAGGCGGACGATCTGAAGCGCCAGGAAGCGGAACGGCAGCGTCAGGAGGAGGAACGTCAGCGCCGCATCGCCGAAGAGCGCCGTCGGATCGCGGAAGAGAACGAACGCAAACGCCAGGAAGAGATCGAACGTCATCGCCGTCGCCTCTATCCGGAATATTATGCCCGGCTCGATGCGGAAGCGGCCGGCGAGCAACCCGCTCCGGCTGTCGCTCCCGTTCAGCCCCCTGCCCCGGCTCCGGTAGCGCCCCAGCCGGTAGCCGCCCCGGCCAAACCGCGCACTTCGATGTCGGAAACGGAACTGGCGCAGCTCCTCAAGGAAGTGGACGAAATCCTGGAAAAGTCCGAAGCCGACGAGGATGACGACGATCTGCCTGCCGTCACGTATTTCGACGAAGAGGACGATAACGAAGCCGAAGACGAGGCTGGCGCTTACGAAATGCCGCTCAAATTGTCGGACGGCGACGCCAAGTGGCGCGTGCCGTTGGATTAACCGGCACCCTTCCCCTGCTTAAAACGCTTGATCTGGTCGCGCAGGAACGCGGCCCGCTCGAATTCCAGCTTGTCGGCCGCCTCCAGCATGTCGCGGGTCATTTCGGCGATAATATCTTCTTTGCTCCCGGCCATCGCATAGACCGGCTTAGACGTATCGACCGACTTCTCCTTGCCGAAGAGATACGAACTTTCGTTGATGGCGCGCTTGACGCTCCTAGGCGTGATGCCGTGCGCCTCGTTGTAGGCGATCTGTTTGTCGCGATGATGCCGGGTAATCCTTACGAGGTCTTTGATGGCCTCGGTCTCGTGGTCGGCATACAAAATCACCCTGCCCTTCACATGCCGGGCGGTTCGCCCTGCCGTCTGCACCAGCGAGGTGGTGGAGCGCAAGAACCCTTCCTTGTCGGCGTCGAGAATGGCAACCAACGCCACTTCCGGGAGGTCCAGACCCTCGCGCAACAGATTGATGCCCACCAGTACGTCGAACTCCCCTTTCCGCAGCCGCTGCAAGATGGCTACGCGCTCGATGGCGTCGATGTCGGAATGGAGATACTCCACCCGGATGCCCAGATTGTGCAGATAGTCCGTCAGATCTTCCGAACTCTTCTTGGTCAGCGTGGTCACGAACACCCGGTCCCCCGCCTCGACGGTTTGGCGGATCTCCGCGATCAGATCATCGATCTGGTTCTTCAAGGGGCGAATCTCCACCACCGGATCCAACAACCCCGTCGGACGGATCACCTGCTCGGCGATCGTTTGGGCCTCGGAATACTCGAACGCGCCCGGCGTGGCGGAGCAGTAGACGATTTGATGGACTTTCCCGTTGAACTCCTCGAACTTCAAGGGTCGGTTGTCCTTGGCGCTCGGCAGCCGGAAACCGTAATCCACCAGCATCTGCTTGCGCGCCTGGTCGCCGTTGTACATGGCCCGGAGTTGCGGCACGCTCACGTGGCTTTCGTCGATGATAGTCAGGAAATCGTCCGGGAAATAATCGATGAGGCACTCGCCGGCCGATCCGGGCTGGCGTCCGGTCAAGGGACGGGAATAGTTTTCGATGCCGTTGCAGTAGCCGAGTTCGCGCATCATTTCGATGTCGTATTCGGTGCGTTCTTTAAGTCGCTGCGCCTCGAGGAGCTTGCCCTTCCCTTCGAAAAACTTGAGCCTCTCGGCTAGTTCCGCCTCGATCCGTTTGAACGCCGCCTCGAACTTGTCCTTGCCCATCACGAACTGCTTGGCCGGCGTCACCACATAGGCCGGCATCTTGACTCCGCACTTGCCGGTCAAGGGGTCGAGCTCGCAGATGCGATCGATCTCGTCCCCGAAAAACTCCACCCGCACCGCCTTCGTCTCGTACGCGGGGAAAATGTCGATCACGTCCCCCTTGACCCGGAAAACGCCCGGCTCGAAACCCAGCTGGTTGCGCACGTACTGCGCCTCGACGAGCCGCTCGATCAATTTGCCGCGCCCAAGTTGCTCCCCCACCTTGAAACCTACCGCCAGATTACGGTATTCGTCCGACTCGCCCAAGCCGTAGATGCAACTCACGGACGACACCACGATCACGTCCTTGCGCGCGATGAGCGCATTCGTGGCCGCGAGCCGATACCGCTCGATCTCCTCGTTGATGGACGCGTCTTTTTCGATGTAGGTGTCGGTCTGGGGAATGTAGGCTTCGGGCTGGTAGTAGTCGTAATAGCTGATGAAATACTCTACCGCGTTCTCTGGAAAAAACTCCTTCAGCTCCGCGAAGAGCTGCGCCGCCAAAGTCTTGTTGTGCGACAGGATCAGCGTGGGCCGGTTCCATTTTTGGATCAGGTTGGCCAAAGTGAACGTCTTGCCCGACCCCGTCACGCCCTGCAACACGAGCCGGTTGTCGCCCTTTTTGAGCCCTTCGTACAGCGCCTGGATGGCTTCCGGCTGGTCGCCGGTGGGCTTGAAGGCGCTATGGAGCTTGAAGCGACTTTCCATTTACCGGACGCGAGTGAAACTTTTGGCCAGCAGCGTCGACATGCGCATGGGCCGGTTGACGGCCCAGCCCGAAGCGTTGAGGATGGCGCCCAAATCGCGTTTGCGGAGTTTGAACCAGCAAAGGACCATGCTCGGCACCGACACCAAAAGGACGATCATCACCACCCCGAGCGCGATCTTCCAAGCCGGCAGGCTGCCGATGGCCGCCATGATGCTGGCGAACGCCGCGCCCACCATGCCGATTCCGATGCCGATGGCCGCCACGCTGCTGGCCAACGCTGCGCCGCTGTTGGCGGTATTGGTTTGGTTTACGTTGCCGAGCGCCTTGGACTGCTTGTCGCCCATGAACTTCTTGACCGCGTCGGCGATGCCCTCGCCAACCTTGCGCCAAGGCGACCAGAACGCCTCCCACAGCGACACTTGCGCTTCCACCACTTTGGTGACAACCGCCTCCCAATCCTGTCCGTCTCGATCCTGGAACACGCCGTTCCTCCCCACATACAGACCCGAAATGGCTCCGGCCGTGACAACCGCGCAAATCGTCCGCTCCTTGCCCTCGCCCGGACGCTTGAGCGCGAGATAAATCACGCAGCAATTCGACTTGTCCGCCAACGCCGCATGCGCCCCCACGTTGTCCACATGGAAGCATAGCCGCATCTCCCGCGCGGCGATGCGCAAGGTGCCGGTCTGGAAAATCGCCCACTCGCCCTTGGTGTAGAGCTTTTTCATGTTGATGAAGTTCTGCAGCAGCTCCAGGAGATTGAGCTTGTAGCGGAGAATCCGCTCTTCGTTTTCGTCCGGCTTGGGCGCGGGCGGCAGATGCGGATGTGCGGCCTTGAGCTTGGCCCAGTCTTCGCGCTTGAGTTCCGTCCGGTCCGCGAGTCCGCACTCCTCCACCAGATTGCGGATCGCCGGAGCGAAGCGCGGATTGAGATCGGCCCCCAACGGCAAAGGACGGTCGGGCGTCTCCATGACTAGCGGCAGATCTTCCGGTACCGCGAAATACCGGTCCAGAATCGACTCGGCCGCCCAAACCGCCTGTTGCGCCTTGGTGGGTTCGGGCGTGGGCGGCTGGTGCTTCACGAGCTCGTCAAGTCTCGTCCGGTCCGCCTCGTCCGGCGCGAAGAGCGTCTCCAGATCCACGCCCCGATCCAGGAGAAAGCGGATGGCGCCCAGCACTTCCGCCACCCGGATGCGTCCGTCGTGGTCGGAGTCCATCAACTCCAGCATGCGCCGATCGAACCGCACCCCGTCGATCGGCATCGACAACACCTGGAAGTCTCTCGGGTCCGCCTCCAACAACGCGGCCACGTCTTTTCCGTTCCTGAGTCTGGTAGCGTACTTGTTCATTGGTTTTCTCCTTTGCGCAGCGAAAGCATTTTGAGAATGGTGGCTTCGTACCCGAGCCCCGAAGGACGATAGTATTGCTTCGGCGCGCCCAGATAAGCCTGCTTGACGTAATGGTTGGCGAAATCGTGCGGGTACTTGTATTCCGTCACTTCGTTCGACCCGATGGCCCGCACGTGCTTGTTCTTGAGGTGTTCCGGCACCGGCTGCACCCGGCCCGACTCCACGTCCGCCATCGCCTCGTGGATCGCCTGGCAACTGGCGTTGGACTTGGGCGCGCTCGCGAGATAAGTGGTGGCCTGCGCCAGATTGATGGCGCATTCCGGCATACCGACGAATTCGCACGCCTGCATCGCCGCTACAGCCACGCTGAGTCCCCGGGGATCGGCGTTGCCGATATCCTCCG
This sequence comes from Kiritimatiellia bacterium, assembly GCA_017542055.1. Classification (GTDB taxonomy): domain Bacteria; phylum Verrucomicrobiota; class Kiritimatiellia; order RFP12; family UBA1067; genus UBA1067. The sequence goes on along the minus strand of JAFXXW010000010.1, from coordinate 48,028 downwards.
ACGCGCTGATCACGAGTCGCCGCGCGATGAACCGGGGGTCTTCGCCCGCCACCAGCATCTTCCCCAGCCAATAGATGGCCGCATCGGGGTCGGTGCCGCGAATGGACTTGATGAACGCGCTGATCGTATCGTAATGGCCGTCTTCTTTCTTGTCGTACCGCACCTGGCGGCGCTGCACGCATTCCTGGATCGCGTCCAGATCGAGCACGATCTCCCCTTCGGCGTTTTCCGGCGTGGACTTGACCGCGATCTCGAGCGCCGTCAACGCATGGCGCGCATCGCCGTCGCAGATCTCGGCGAGAAAACGCTTGGCGTCGTCCTGCAGCCGCACCTTGAGCTTGCCGTAGCCTCGCTCCTCGTCGGCGATCGCCCGGTCCAGCAGTTTGGCGATGTCGTCCGGCGAAAGCCCTTTCAGCTCGAAGACGAGACTGCGCGAAGTAAGCGGCGTATTGATGAAGAAATTGGGATTGTGGGTGGTGGCGCCAATGAGCACTACGGTGCCGTTTTCCACGTAAGGGAGGAGCACGTCCTGCTGGCTCTTGTTGAAGCGATGGATCTCGTCCACGAAGAGAATGGTGCCCATCCCCCCAAGTTCGGTCATGGCCCGCTCGCAGATTTTGCGAATCTCCGCCACGTTGCTGATAACTCCGCTCGCCCGCACGAAATTGCGCTTGGTGGAGCGCGCGATCACTTCCGCCAATGTGGTCTTGCCGCAACCGGGCGGTCCGTACAGGATTATGTTGGTGAGCCGGTCGGCCTCGACCACGCGCCGCAAGAGCTTGCCCGCGCCCAGAATGTGCTCCTGCCCCACCACCTCGTCAATGGTCCTAGGGCGCATTCTCGCGGCAAGCGGCTCGGACGGATTATACATTTTGGACGGCGCGCTTGAAACCTTCGGCCGAACGGGCGATGATTTTTTCGTCCACGCTCGAACTCAAACGGAAATATCCCGCCCGTCCAAAGCCCGATCCGGGCACGGCCAGGATTCGCTCCTTTAAAAGCGCATCCACGAACTTGCCGTCATCCCCGCCCGGCGCCTTGGGGAAGAAATAGAACGCGCCTTTGGGCATGATGAAGTCGATGCCGGCTCCGGTCAGCACTTCCGCCATCAACTGGCGACGACGCGCATAGATGGACAGGTCTACCGTCTCGTGGCAGATTTCGGCTGCGAGCTTCTGCCCCACCACCGGAGCATTGACAAAGCCGAGCGTGCGGTTGACGAGGATGAGGGTGGAGACGAGTACGCCGCCATCCGCTTCGCTCAAGGCCGGGTTGACCCCGATATACCCCAAGCGTTCGCCCGCCATCGACAGCGTCTTCGAGAAACTCCCCACCACCAATGCGAACTTGGTCTTGGGCAGGATGGCCGGAACTGAAGCCCCGTCGAACGCGAACGCCCGGTAAGGCTCGTCGCTCAAAAGGAAAATCGGCTTTTCGCGCTTGGCGTTCTCCTCCTCCACGAGCCGGCAGAGCTCGTCGAGTTCCGCCTCGCCGTAGATGGCGCCCGTCGGATTGTTGGGCGAATTGATGATGATGGCGCGCGTCTTGGGTCCGATCGCCGCCTTCATCGCCGCCATGTCCAGACTGAAATCCTCGCGACTCTCGACCGGCCTCAGCGTTCCGCCAAAGTGTCCGCAATAATTGCCGTACTCGACGAAATAGGGACTCGGCACCAGCACTTCGTCGCCCGGCTCCAGAATGGCGCGAAAGATGCAGACAAGCGCTCCTGCCGCCCCTACCGTCATGATGACGTCCTGGCCCTCGAGCTCCATTCCCTGCTGCTTGGACAGGAAAGACGCGATCGCCTCGCGCACGTAGGGGATGCCGGCATTGGGACAGTACCCCAGGCCCAGCGGTTCAACCGCTTCCCGGGCGATTTTTTCCAATGCGGGACGCGCCGCCAAAGGCGGAGGCACGTCGGGATTGCCGAGACTGAAATCGCATACGGCATCCTCGCCGAACTGCGCCTTGAGCTCCAGTCCCTTTTCGAACATCTTGCGGATGAAGCTGCTCTTGCCGGCCGCAGCCGCAAAGCCATCGTTTACAGTTTGCATACCACCTTGTGGATTCGCCGGCTCAGTTCCGCCATGAACGCCAGATAGTGGCTGAGCACCGTTTCTTCCACTATCTCCTTGGCCCGGTTCCGGCCGCTCTTAAGCTCTTCGTAAATGAACTTCATGATACCGTCGTCCCCGCCTCCATGCGCATCGGTTTCCGCCTGGAACTCGTACTGCACCTCGTCCTTGCCGAACTCGCGCACCCGTACGAGCCCCTCGTCCACCAGCATCGTCCCTTTGGAGCCGAAGAACCGCGTGAACCGTCCTCGCCTGGCGGTGATGGCCTCCAGCTCGAAGTTGACCAAGGGCCCGTCTGCCGTCTCGATCAGCGTCGACTGGTAGTCCACCACGTCGGCCCCGCACTTGTAGACGCACTTTTCCCCGTCCTCCCGGAACGCGCACTGGGCCGGACAGTCGCTGCCGCACGTGTCGGCCGACCCCTCCGGCGCGTTCTCCGGCTTGAACAGTTTGGTCCGGCCCATGCTGACCACGCGCGATATCGCCTTGTCGCCCAGCCACCACGCGATGAGGTCCAGATCGTGCGAGCACTTGGTGAGAATCATCGGCCCGCTCTCGTCCGTCTTGGCCCACTGTCCGCGACAGAACGACTGCGCCGTCTTGGGATAGCTCACCGCGTTGAGGTGGTGGATGCTCAGCACCTCGCCGATCGTCCCCGCCTCCAGGATTTCCTTGACCTTGCGATACTGGTCGGTATGCCTGAGCACATAGCCCGGAATCAGATACTTTCCCGTCCGCTCCACCAGCATCTTGAGCCCCCGGCACTCGTCCCAGGTGCAGCCGATGGGCTTTTCCATGAGGACGTGGCACCCTTTTTTGAGCGCCAGCTTGCCGGCTGCGTAGTGGAGACGGTCCGGCAGCGCCACGATCACCAGCTCGGCGCGCAGCTTCTTGCTCAAAGCCTTGCGCCAATCGCCGTAATCGCCGCTGCCGTTCGTATCGGCCACCGCCACCAGCTCGAACTGGTCGGGATGGCGCCGGATGTAGTCGGCGTAGACCCGGCCCCGGTTGCCGTTGCCGAGCAGTATCGTCCGTATCGGCATCAGCCCAGCTTGCTCCGCAGGTAGGCGCTGTACGCCTTGTACGTCATGTAGCAGTCGAATTTGCTCGCGAGTTCGCACGGCGCATGCATATTCCAGAGCGGGGTGCCCATGTCCAGCACGTCCATGCCGAAGCGCGCCATGTACTGCGCGATCGTTCCGCCGCCGCCCTTCTCCATCTTGCCGAGTTCGGCCATCTGCCACGTCACCTCGCCCTCGTCCATGATCTTGCGCACCGTCGCCACGAATTCGGGACTGCAATCGCTCGAGCCGCCCTTGGAGGTGCCGCCCGTGTACTTGCTGGCGGCCGGACCCTTGTGGAACCGGGCGCCGTTGCCGGTGGAATCCTGATCGCTGAAGTGCGGATCGGCGGTGGCGGTGACGTCGGCCGAGAGCATGCTGCTCTTCTCGAGCGCGCGCCGCACCATGATGTCCTTGGCGTTCTTCTCCTGGCGCTCCACGAGCTCCGCTACCGTGTTCTCGAAGAAGCTCGACTGCATGCCGGTGGACCCCACCGAGCCGATCTCCTCCTTGTCGCACATCAAAATCGAGGCCGTCTTCTCCGGCACCTCGTCCGACGCGTCGAGGAGCGCCTGCAGCCCCGCGAACGAGCACACGCGATCGTCATGGCCGTAGCCGGCGATGAGCGCGCGATCGAAGCCGCATTCGGCGGGCATGCCGGCCGGCACCATCTCGAGTTCGGCCGAGAGGAGATCCTCCTCCGTCACGTTGTATTCCTTCTTGAGGAACTTCACGAAACCGTCCTTGTCGGCCTTGTCCTCGACCTTTTTCTTGGGATCCTTCTTCTGCGTGGTCCACGCCACCACGTCCAGATCCTCGGCCGGGAAGAACTCGTCGCGCGTCTTCTTGGCCTGGTCGTAGCCGAGGTGCGGCAGGATGTCGGAAATCATGAAGATGGGGTCGCCGGGCTTGTCGCCCACTTCCACCTGCACCTTCGATCCGTCCTTGCGCACGATCGTGCCGTAGATCGCGAGCGGCCTCACCAGCCACTGGTACTTCTTGATGCCGCCGTAGATGTGGCAGTCGAAATAGATGTAGCCGCCCTTCTCGTAGATGGGTTTCGGTTTGAGGTCGAGCCGGGGCGCGTCGGTATGGCGGCCCACCACTTTGAGACCCACCTCGCTGATGGGCTTCTTGCCGATCACCGCCGCCATGATCGTGCGATCCAGCCAGCCGCGATACACCTTGTCGCCCGGCTTCAGCGTCTTGAAGGTGGAAAGCTCCTTGAAGCCGCGCGCCTTCAACAGCCGCTCGCTCTCCGCATAGCTCCGGCGCTCGGTCTTGGCGATGCCGAGATAGCGCATATACTCTTTGCAATACTGATCCTGATTCATGAATTTCATGGTTGTTCTCCTTGTTTTAAGTTGTTTGCCGTCACGACATTTCCGACAGTTCCGCGTACAGCCGCGCGTAGTCGGTGCGCTTGTCCTTGATGAACTTGATGGCGGTAGACGGATGGCAGTTGAGGACGCCCGTAAGCATGTACGGGATGTCGTAGCCCCACACCACGCCCTCGGCCTTCAGCTTCAGCATGTGCTTGGCCACGAAGTTGATGATCGGGATGGCGGTGTACTTGGGGTTCTTGAGGAAACTCAAAAGCTGCTCCGAAAAGCAGTTGCCCGCGCCCCGGCCCATGCCGTTTACCGTCATGTCCAGATAGTTCGCGCCCACCCGGCACGCTTCGATCGTGTTGGCGAAAGCGAGCTGCTGGTTGTTGTGGCCGTGAAAGCCCACCTGCTTGCCCGCGCCGCAGATCACGTCCACGTACTTGGCCACCAGCTTGCGCATCTGCTCGGGGTAGTAGTTGCCGAAACTGTCCACCACGTACACCGCGTCGGCCTTGCTCTCGGCGAGAATCTTGAGCCCCTGGTCCAGGTCTTCCGTGCTCACCTTGGAAACCGCCATCAGGTTGCATGTCACCTCGTAGCCCTTGGCCTTGGCGTCCTCGATCATGTCCAAGGCGAGCGGAATCTGATGGATGTAGCACGCCACGCGGATCATGTCCACCACGCTGTCCTTGCGCTCGAGGATGTCCGTCTTGTAGTCGCAGCGACCCGCATCGGCCATCACCGCGATCTTCATGGGGCTGTCGTTCTCGCCCACGACCGCGCGAAGGTCCGCCTCGTCGCAGAATTTCCACTTGCCGAAATCCTTGGGGTCGAACATCTTCTTGCTGGCTCGGTAGCCGAATTCCATATAGTCCACGCCGGCCGCGATATTGGCTTCATACAGGTCCTTCACGAACTCCTCCGTGAAGCCAAAGTTGTTCACCAAGCCACCATCTCGCAAGGTGGCGTCCACCGTCCTGATTTCCGGACAGTACGTCATCAGGTTTCTTTCGCTCATTTTACCCTTTCGTGCAACAGACACAATTGTCCATTGTTGAATATATATTATATCATATTCCGCCCGAAAAATCAAGCAAAATCTTGGATTTTCGATTTGCGATTGTCCAATCGACAATCCCTCAATACAATCCTAAATCTAAAATCGTAAATCCTAAATCATAGGGGGGGTGCGCACCCCCTCCCCCTATCGCCCAATAGGGCGTCACCCCCTCGCCCTATAGGGCGACACCCCGGGGGGTACGCACCCCCCTCGCCCCTACCCCTCTTAGGCGTTCTGCGGATACTTATGGCCGGAAATTATGCTAAGCTGGCTCGCCAGCACCGTTGCTCGCATATGGGAGATTTTGTTCTGCCGCTCGCATTCCAGCTGGCCCACTTCTTCGACTATCTTGTCGTTCGGAATCGGTGCCTTGCCTTGCGCCGCGTTTTTACACATGGAGTATAGATACTTGGCGTGATTTGTTATCGATTCCTTGGGCATTTTGGCAAACATATCGATAGCATCGCGCACATACGGCAGGTATGCGGTAGGTATATGCAGATTTCGCAAGGCTGCGCCGTTAAAATCGCGACATATCGCACAGACTCGACTTACCAATACATCTACCGACAGATGCTGATTGTCTTCATCATCAAAAATACCCTTTATGCTAATCCTCTTTACCGACCCTTCCTGCCCGTCTTTCCGTTCCTCTTTACTGGAATTGTCTATACTGGTGGGGGTGCTATGTTCTAAGATTTGTTCTTTATGTTGATGGGCGGAACTTTTTTCCGTTTGGGCGGAACTTTTTTCCTCCTGGGCGGAACTTTTTTCCTCTCCCTTAGGGGCGATAGTTGCCGGTTGGGGAGAAATAATTTCCGCTTGGGGCGGCAATCCTCCCCGTCAACCGGAAAGTGCAAAAACTCCCCAACTCCCCTCCCCGTCAAGCGGAAAGTGGGGGGAAACGGGTTAGCGGGCGTTGAGGGCGGCTTTGCGCTTTTCTTTCCAGAACTTGAGGAAGTCGGCCTCGACGTCGCGATCGGCCACGAGTTGCCAGGCTTGGGCGGTGGCGGAGAGTCCGTCCATGCCGGATGCGGTAAGTTCCAGATATTTGGGCACGATTTGCCGGTAGGGCTCGAATACGGGAGAGGTGTAGGCGCCCTTCTCCAGAAAATAGACGAGCGCCCAAGCCGTGCAATAGTTGCGGTTGGCGTCGCCGGCATAAAACTCCTCGCGCGACATGGCGAGAATCTTCTTGATGTTGGCCGCATACATCTTGGGGTTGCGGTCCACCCACTTGGCGCGCTCGCTCTGGTCGGTGATCTTCACCGTGTTCTGCGCGGGATTGTACTTGACGTTCTCGAAAAAGCAAGCATGGCCCTCGTTGAACCAGGTGGCGTGACCCACGCCCCGCGCATAGTAGAGATACTGGTGGAACGCTTCGTGGCGCATCGTTTTGAGCGCCTGTTGCCGATCCTCGGCCGCCACCAACAACTCCTCCCGGGCCGGCGACCAGAGACCGATGCTCCACTCCATGTCGCAGTCGATCTCCTTCAAATACTCGTCGTAGCCGGCCTTGGTCTTGAATACGCGCACCGTACTCAGTCCCACCTGGTTCGTGGGCGGCACGTAAAACTCGTAGCTCTTGCGCATGGCGGCCATGAGTCGCATCGTGTCGGTGACGAACTTGCCGCCCTTGGCCTTGTCTAGGTCGGTCATGAACTTGTAGAGCTCGTTTTCGGACGTCCACCACTTCATGGCCGAATAGGCGGTGTTCATACCGGTAGTCTTGGCGGAAAGCGAGGCGGCCGCGTCCTTCAAAAGTCGCTCCGCCTGGGCCGCCGGAACGTCTTCCGCAAAGGAAAAGTCGATATAATACACGGTGCCGTCCGGCATCGTACGCTCCGTCTTGTACTTGACGTTGTCGCCCCAAGGATACTTGCCGGGACGCGCCAGGCGCATTTCGTTGCCGTTCTTGTCGCGCCACATGCCCACCAGCTCCTTGGCGTAGGCGACTTCCAGCTCGTCGTAGACTTTTTCGGTGCGCTTTTCGGCTCCCCGCGTGTAGGTCATGATTCTCGCGGACGGCGTGGGCGGGGGAATTCCGCGCGAGTGCGCCAACACCTTGAGCTTGACCTTGCCCTCGTCCGCGAGCTCGTATTGTCCCGCCAGCATCGGTTTGGCCCCGGCGGAAGAAACCGCCAACAGCGCCGCGAGACCCAGCCATCCTTTAAGTTTCATACCGCAAACCGCTCCACGAAAACCGCCTCGGAAATGATTTCGATGCCCAGTTCCTTGGCTTTCTTGTTTTTGCCGCTAGTGGAAGCGACGTCGTTGTTGATGAGATAATCGGTCGCCTTGGTCACCGAACCCGTCACCTTGCCGCCCTCGCTTTCGATATAAGCCTTAAGGACGCTCCGGGTTTTGAACCGACCCTCCGCCTCCAGGTCGCCCGTGATGACAAAGGTGAGCCCCGCACACCGGCCGGAAACGGCCTTGGGCTTGAACGGCAGAAACTCCACCTGCGCCATCACGTCCTCGACGAGCTCCATGTTGACGGGATCGCGGCACCACGCCACGAACGCAGCCGACTTGGCCGCGCCGATGCCGTCCACCGAAACGAACATCTCCGGATCGGGACTGGCCGACGCCATTTCGAAGAGTTGCTTCAAATCGGGACATTCGTTCAAGAGGAGCTTCGCCACCTCCACCCCCACGAGGGGAATCGAGAGCGCCACCAGAAACTGCTCCGGCTTGCGGTCCTTTTGGGCGGCAGAGATCGCCTGCACCAGATTGTCGGCCGACTTGGCGCCAAAGCCTTCCATCGCCGCGATTTCGTCCCGATGTTCCGGCAGACGATAGATGTCTCCCGCAGTGCGGATGAACCCCTCGCGCACGAACCGGGCAATCGTTTCGCCGGCAAGGCCGTCAATGTCCATGCCCTCCTTGCCCACGAACCGCATGAACTTCCGGAGCGCTTTGGCGGCGCAGCCCGGATTGGTGCAGACGAGTTTGCGCGTGCCCGAGTCCGAGACTTCGATGCGCGTACTCCCTCCGCAGACGGGACAGGCGTCCGGGATGGTCAATTCCCCTTCGCGCCGTTCTACCGCGATCACTTTGGGGATGATCTTGTTGGCCTTGATTACGCTTATTTCCGTACCCTTGCCGCCCATCCCGAGCCGTTCGCACTCGGAAATATTGCAGAGATTGGCGCGCTTGACGGTGGTACCTTCCAGCTCGACGGGCTCGAATACGGCAACCGGCGAAATAGACCCTACCGCGCAAGACCATTCGATATGGTCGAGCTTGGTCCGGGCGGCTTCGTCCTGCCACTTGAACGCCAGACCTTCGCGCGTGGCGTGATGGCCGGTCACCGAGCCCGTTTTGGCGTAGGCGGCATCGTCGTAGGTGATGACGAGCCCGTCGACCGGATAAGGGCAGATCTTGTCCGTCACCTTGTGCGTCCAACGGTCGATGGCGGCCTCGAGGTGGGCGAGATCCGGCTCGCGGACGAGTTCGCGCTCCACGCAATTAAAGCCAAGCGCGTCCAAAGCGTCGAGCGCCCCGCCCCAACTGCCTGCCCCAAGCCCGTTCTCGCTATAGACAAGCGAAAACGGCTTCCAGACGAGCTTGCGGGCTTTAAGTTCGTTCACGTCCTTGAGCGTCAACGATCCGCTCGCGAGATTGCGCGGATTGGCGTAGTCCTCTTGCGACTCGGCCACGAATTCCGCAAAGTCGCGATAGGCGATGACTGCCTCGCCGCGCACCACCAGGTGACCCGTTTCCGCAATCGTTTTGGGGAGACCCCCGATGCCGGGTGCGAGTTGGGTGATGTTGGTTCCCACGTGCCCGTCGCCCCGCGTGACCACTTTACTTAGTTTCCCGCCATCATAGGTGACGACGAGGGTGAGGCCGTCCAGTTTCCAGCTGAGCCAGACGGGACGACCCTCCGCCCACTTGACGATGTCGAGCGGCTGTTTGGTCTTGGCGAGACTGAGCGCGGGAAATTCGTGCGACTCCTTCTGTCCCTGCGCGTTGTCGGCCGAAACTTTCTGGGTGGGCGAATCGGGGAGGACGATGCCGGTTGACGCCTCGAGCGCCTTCACTTGGTCGAACATGGCGTCCCACTCGAAGTCGGTCATGAGCTCGCCCCTGCCGTTATAGTAGGCGTCGGCCGCCTCGTTCAGGCGGTCTACGAGTTGCCGCATGAGCGCAAGCGGATCAGCGTCCATTCATCGCCTCCAATGCCTGGCGCGACTTTTGGGCCACTTCGGCAAAAAGATTGCGCCCTTGGGCGTCCATCGCCACCACTCCGGTAAAGCCGTCAAGCTCGAATTCCCACACCGCTTCGGCCGCGCCAAATTCTTGGAGCATGTACACCCCGGAAACGCGCTTGACGGTAGAGGCGCTCACGGCTGCCGCTCCGCCAACCGCCTGAACGTACACGCAGCCGCATTCCTGCATGGCCTTTTGCGTAGATTCGTCCATTCCGCCCTTGCCGATGATGAGGCGCACGCCGCTTTGGCGGATAAAGTCCGGCTCGTAGGGATTTTCGCGTACCGAAGTGGTGGGACCTGCCGCCATCACCTTCCAATTGGCGCCGTCCTTCACGATCACCGGTCCGCAATGATAGAGGGCGCCATCCCGGAAATCGACCGGGAGCTTGCCGCCATCGGCGAAAAACTTGTGGAACTTGTCCCGGCCCGTAAACACCTTGCCGGAAATCCGGACCGTCTCGCCCGCCTGGAGACTCCGCACCGCCTCTGCGCCAAAGGGATACTTAAGTTCCTTCATAGCGCAACGCTCCTTCTCCTCGCCGCCCAGCACATGTAGGCAACCGTCACGAAAAAGCTCGCGGGGACCCGGGGTCGCTCCGCCACCTTCACTCCTAGGAGCGTGGTGGCGCCACCGAGGCCCATCGGACCGATTTTAAGCTCGTTCGCTTGGGTTAGAAGTTCCGCCTCCAGCTGGGACGGCTTTTCGTCGAGGCTCCGCAGGAGCTGTTCCTTGGCCGTTTCGTAGCCGGTGGCCCGGTCTCCCCCCACGCATACGCCCAAAATGCCCGGCGCGCAGCCATAGCCCTGTGCCCGGTAGACGGCATCGAGGACGCACTTTTTGACGCCTTCCCAGTCGCGTCCCGCATTGAGGTCCGCATCCGGGAGGGAGTATTGCCGGCTCATATTCTCGCTCCCGCCCCCCTTCATAAGGAGCGTCACCTGCGCCTGGTCTTCGTCATTTCGGTTCTCGCAATAATGGATTACGGGAGCCCCCTCGCACACGTTGTCGTCGAAGCTCTTGCCGCTTACGGCCTCGAGCGTGTTCTTGCGGAGAAAGCCGAGTTTGGTCGCCTCCTTGACGGCAGATTTGATCTTGGCGGGAGTCACTTTGCGGCGCAGACTCTCGTCCACGAAGAAGGTCAAGGTGCCCGTGTCCTGGCACATCGGGGAACCCTGCTTGGCCGCGAGCTTGATGTTGTCCAAGATAGTCTTGAGGACCACCTTTCCGGGCGTGCCCTCGGCCTCGCGTCTATACGACTTTTTGAGCGCCTTGACTACGTCCTCGCTCAGACTCGAGCTCGTATCCCGGATCAGTTGCAGTATGCGTTCCATATCGTTTCCCGTTCGATTACTCGGTCGGCTTGGCGGGAAGCACCTTCACCCGGAAGAAGGCGCTTGTTTCGGTCTTGTCGCGAGGCGACCCCGTTACCTTGTGCGCAGCGCTAGTGGCGCGCTTGAACGAACCGATATCGTTTTGGAAGTTCTGGTCGTCACCGAGCGAGGTGGAAACTTCGTAGCCATACCACAGACCGGGAGTGGCATTGGAGATGGAGACGCTAACCTGCTTCTTGTCCGGGTCTTCCGTATCGTCTTCGATTTCCATCGGTTCTGCAGACGAGGTATCTACTGCCGGCTTTTCGACAGTGGCAGGATTGACGTCCACAACCGCCTTGTATTGCCCAGACGAACCCTCGACTGGCTCTGCAACTATCGTCAAGTACTGCAAAAACTGCTCGTTAAGTCCGGCGGCAATATCCTCCTCGCTCAAGACAGGCTTTGCAGTCGCGACCAGTTCGTTTGCCACCTCCTGGTCTTCGGCGGAGAACGGCTCGCTCAGTTCGCCGTCATTCGCAAGTTCATACAGCGCCGCATGCCACTGAGAGTTCTTTGTAACACTTGCATCGGTCGAATCACATACCAGATAGCCACCATTGCCATACGCCAGCGGGAATTTTTTCTGTTCCACCATTAGCGACTGGCAGACCGAACCGTACTTGTCGTAGATCGTGATCTGCTGCTTGTTGTTCTGAATCTTCAACCAGCCCTTGTCGGAATAGTCCAATTGCTGCGCTGTCCACGACTTCAACGGCTTTACGTCGCCCTTGCCTTTCTTGTTCGTCAGCGTCACATGGCAATGGCCAGTCGTATCGTGGTCGTCCCCCTGCTTCAGGAAGCAGACCGTGACATCGGCCAAGTCGAGCGTGACGGCATCGGAAATGTTCGTGAGCGTGAACCATTCGCCCGCGTCGCCGCCATCAAGGGTGTTGCCGTAGAAGGAATGAAGCCGCAGATACTTGAGCTCATTCGTCTGCGGGATTGCCGAATAGACAAGCGTGCCGTCCGCATCATAAAGCGCGATGGGACCGGCGCCCGTGAACGTGGCGTTGCCGACGATCACCTGGTCGGTCAGCTCCGTGTTATGCGCTTCGATGTAGGTGCGGCGGTCGGCAACGATGTAGATAGAGTCGTTTGCATCGCACACGGTGCCGGCGGGGAACGTGAAGTCGACCGAGAACGCAAGCCGCCATCCGCTCATATCTACAACCTCGTCGTTGTCGTTCCGGATCACGATAACCTTAGTATCATAGAACTGCCCGGCAACGCCAAGCGCTTCCGCCTGTTCCGTATCAAGCGGCGTGAGGTTGGATACGTAGATATTCGGGGCAAGCGTCTCAATCGGACTCTGCGCTTCGGGGATGCCGGCATTGAGGTTGGAGCCGTAGCCAATCGTCTTGGTCGTGTTGGTTGCGGAGTGCGTCACATAGAGGTGTTCGCGGCGCGGCACGACATAGTGTTCCCAGATATCGTTGATACCCGCATCCATATCAGCGGGACGCTTAGTCCACACGTCAATGGAGTTGTCAGAGGTGTCATTACCCCACTTGCTGGTATCATCTGCGGCATCGGCGCGCATCAGATCGGCCATTTCGCGCATCTTGGCCATGAATGGCGTATCTTCTTCTTCCGTGCTCGGTTCCTTCAGTTCCTGATCCATCAGCGTCCGCAAACGGCGCAGGAAGAGTCGGCGGAACTTTGAGGATTGCAGGACAGACTCGAACCCGTCATTGCCGTTCATCTCACCAACCATATTGCTGTTGCGGTATGCTTTGACGCGGTTGCCGCCATAGAACGGATGAGACTTGAACCAATCCTGATTCGACATCAGGCCTTCGCGGTTGTTGCCGTAATCCTTTATGTCGTTATAGTAGTACTGTCCGAACGAAAGGTTGAAATCATAGCCGAGCGGCATCCAAGTTCCAGTGCCGCGAACACCCTCTTTCATCTCGGCATTGTCGTAGTAGGCGCAGACGTTCGCCCAGACATCGTCCATCTCCTGAGTGATGCGGGCCGAAGCGAGGTAGTTGAGCCACGCGGGAAGATTGAACTTCTGGACCACGAACTTGGTAAGGTCGGCATTGTTGAGTCCCTTATCGCCACCATCCGGCGAGCTAGAGACATCTTGTGCTGCCGTAATCTTGGCGCGCAGCTCGTTCTGGAGCACCGTGATATTCGACTCGTCCTCGTCGTCCGGAGTCTTCTTTTCGATACCGCCAGCCGTCGTTCCCGATCCGCTCTTTAGCGTTCCCACGTTCTTGTAGCCGTAGCCGAACTTGTCGAGTCCGTAGACATCCTCGATGAGTTCGTCGGTGAAGCGCTCGGAGTTGAACGCGAGCTGATAGAACTCGCCGTTCAGGTTGCACCTCACCGGGAAGTCGAACGGCACAAGGTTCCCCATCTTGCGCCACAGCCAGAACGCCATCATCTGGCGCATGTAGCTCGGGTCGGCGAACTCGCTGATGAGCGACGTCTTGCGGATCTCCTCGATCTGCTCACCAGTCACCACATCCGTCATCGTCAAGGGATGCGCCTTCGCGAATCTCAGGCCGTGGCTTTTCTTCGTGAATTTTGCCGAAGTATTGCCGCGCAGGTCGATTCGAACATAGTCGTAGTAGTTTGACGTCGAGCTGTCGTAGATTGCGACGCGGGCGTTGTTCGCCAGCGTTTGATCCGATGCATCCACATCCATCTGCTCAAGGCTTTCGCTATCCGCGAACATATGCCAAGTCGGCAGCGTCGCGCTCATCTGCGTCTCTGGGTCAGGCTCGACTATCGTACCATACCACTCGTAGCCATCATCCTTGTTATTGAAGCTGGGCGAGGTCCAGTTATTGCCGCTTGCATCGGTAATCTCGAACTTCCACTGAACGAGATGCCCGGCAGCAGGAAGCGCATCGGCTGGTATATAGGCCTTATAGGTGTGCCCCCAATCTTTGGTGTCGTTGACATCTGTGGACAATCTCACCGGCACTGAATCAAGCGTAGTGTCATCGAGGTCGGTGCGATATACAAGCGTTATGCTCGCTATCGCATCTTCGTCGCGGAAGCCGCCCGCGACAGTCGGGCTCATAACCGGGTTGAGCGAGAAAACGATTTCGTAGTCCTCACCCGGCTGGGCAGTCGGCACGGGACGCGCAAATTCGCTTGCGCTGTCGTGTTTCTTGCCGGTAGTAAGTTCGTAGAGCGGGCCGACATTGGGACCGATCTTCACAAGACCGGCATCGGTATTTACCGTACCTCTCGTCGGGGTGGGGCAGAGCCAACGCTGGGTGGCTTCTCCAGGTTTTGTCTCACCAACGATAATCGAATACCCTTCCGGCACGTCGCTCGGAATGATTACGGTATCGACAATCGTATTGCTGGGCGTGTAGGTGAGACGCACGAACGGCGACTTCTTGGGATTCACCTTGTCCGGCCACACGAGAATATTGCCGAGATCGGTATAAATCTTCGGCTTGACTCCGCCCTCGTCCGGTGTCGCCCATGCGCTCACGGACATATCGGCACTATTAGAGTAGCGTTCGGACGTATAGAAGATGGCCCTGCCATGCGGCGCGATCAATACGGACGGGAAGTTGCCGTAGTCGGCCTGCCCCGTCTTTTTGCCCCGGTTCGAACGTATGAACTTGTAGTCGGCAAGGTTGGCCCACTTGTCGGGCGATGTGTTCTCAACCTCCACCCAGCCGCTCTCAAGGCCGTTCACATCCATCCCCTCCAGTGCACCATGATTCTGCGCATCCGTCGGCTTGGGCATAATCTCGCTAATCCTTAACACCGCGCTCTCGGCCTTGCGGCCAATAATATAGGTGTTTTCCCCGGTAGCGGCAACCAATAAGCCGTTATCCGCCAACGAGAACTCCTCGCCAGATATCGCAGCAGAAATCGTCTGTCCGTTAACATCGACAACCATCTCATCGGTTGCGGTAAAAGTGAGAGAATTGGATGAGAGATCGTCCAGCAGATATTGAAGACGGTAATACTCAGTTTCGCCGACTGTCGCCAGTACGCGATTGGTTACAGCAGGATATTCCTCGCAGAGCTGCCGGTACTGCGATGCTGGAATGGAATCGGTATCAAACGCCAACATCTTGACGACCACAAAGCCGGTGCCACGATCGAAGGAAGCAGGCAATCCGCCTAGAACCGAACCGACTTGGAAACCCTTGTCGGAAACTTGGGTGAACGTGGAATCCGAATAAATTACGCCATCATCGATCTGGAGCGATGCGCCGCTAGTTGTGCTGAACCGGACCGTAAAGAGGTGGTAACCTTCCACCTGCCCGGCATTGATGCACCGCTTGATAACGTTGCTGTTGGCCTGGATAAGTTTGACATTGCCGGCAGCATCCTTGGCCAGGATAGTATTCTGCTTGCCATTGAAGCCCATATCCCAAAGAACGGCCAGCTTGCCGGTTGAAGGATTGACATCGTCGATATTGCCGTACACCATAAAGGTGTAGTTGTCAAGCGATTCGGGGTTGGCATTGCTTTCCCAAGGAATCCACTTCTGGGAATTGCTATCGCCATCATAGTACGTAACGTACAGATCCTGCATACTACCGTCTGGTGCGACAACATTATGAGTGCCGCCTTGATCCTCGCCGCCCCATTCGGTGAACCAACCGGTTGGCGCACTGCCAGGCGTCCACTCGAAGAAGGTGTCGCAGGGATCTGCCGATTCCGGCTCCTCCGGGTCGGAAAGTACGATATCTTTGAGCCACACGGCATCGTTGGCTTTAGGATCGCCGTCCTTGTAGTCGGAAGAATCGTTCATGGCATTCCGTTGCAAGTAGACAAACTGCACCGTATGTTTGCCGGCCGGAATCGATACCTTTACGTCGTCGCTCCATTCGAGGTTGTAGTTGTTGGCGGAGAGTACGATCGAATCGTCCAGCAACACCTCAAAGTGGGAATAGTTGCTGCCTAGATCAGAGCCAAAGAAGTACGACTTGTGCTTGAACGAAAGCACCTTGGGGCCTTCAATGGTTGCCGAGAGCGGCGTGGTGCAATTTTTGTTCTTCGCCGAATAATCGGTATGGTTGTAGCTGCGGATCGTATCTCCCTCTACCGCCCAAGGGAACTTGAGACTAGTCTGCCAAACGCCCTCACCGGGAATATTGTCGCACTTGGTGACTTTGACCGTACGTACAGGAGACAGCTTATCCCCGTCATAATAGGCCACCTTGAGATTACTGGTAACATTGAAATTGAAAGTGAATGGAGACGGCTGGGTGGAGAAATAATTGCTCAAGGTTGGGTCGGTACCATCAAACGTATAGTAAAGTGTTGCATTTTCGACTGGCGCAGTAATGGTAACTTTCAAGGTATCTTTAAACAAACGACCGGAAAAGACTTCGTTGCCGTCTTCATCGGTTGCGGCAACTACATCGCCCAAGGGCTTCACGTTATCGCGCCACCTGGACACATCCGCACACGTTTCTTTCAAGACCCGGGCATTGTTGTTGGTACTGTCGCCAAGCTTGTAGCCGAACTCGCTTGAGGTGGTCGAGAAATACGGCGAGGCGTTATTGCCGTAAGCCATAATGGTGTGGCGATTTACGCTGTTTTCGTCGGTGAAATAGTAGCCGTACGAGTACTTGTCGGGATCCTGGGCCAAATCGTCTTCGGTATATTGCGCTCTGGCGTGTCCGCAGCCCATCGTGTGGGCGTTTTCATGAAGCATCGTGTACTGCTCGTTGGAGTCCACCCAAGCAATCGAGCACACGCTGTACGCGCAGTCGTGCTGACCGGGAACGTCATCCCGGTAGTCGATTTGCAGACTGTTGCCAAGCGTGCTGCCGCTTGTATTCACCAACAATGTGACAGTATCCGCGCCGCACATTTCACGCGCCGCCCTGAGCGAAGCGCAAGGTCCTTCCCCTTCCGCGACTAGAGTGGCGACATTGTTGATATCCGAATAACCTTCATTGACGCGGCAGACCCCTACCAAGCGGTAAGAGTAGAACCGGTCGAGCTTGTTCGTGACCAGCACTTTGTTCATCCTCTCGATCTGCGTCTGGGCAAACTCCTCGAGCGTCCGGCTACGGCTCGTCACGTAATTGTACGCCCCGTTGTCGTACGCCACCAGCACATCCACCACAGCCGGTGTCGCAGGCGGCTCCGGATCCGGCTCTTCTGAATCATAGCCAGTCGCTTCTTTCACCGGAGTTTCCGAGACGGTCCGATCGTCCGTCCCAAGCGCGATATGCGAGGCATAAACCTTCAGGTTGGAAATGGGATTGGGATTGTCGTTGTAGCTAGTCATCCAGTTGGTCCAGTAGCCACAGCCGAATACGACCCGGTTTATAATCGGCATATTGTTGCCCTTGTAATGGTCTTCATTGGACAATACCTCGGTGCCGTCCAGGTAAAGCTTGTAGCCGGTGCCATTCGTATAAGTCAAGGTGTACAGGTGCTCGGTAGACATGTCGGCAGAGACCTGAACCGACGCAATCAAGGAACCGTTGCCATTGTCGCGGAAAGCCAAGACTCCGTTGCCGCGATACTCCACCTGGGTGGAGTACCCATAGTAGCCATCCAGCACGGCCGAACTGACGATAGTGCCGGTGGCATTTGCAGGGAACGAAGCGACTATCGAAACCGAGAGCGCGTCATATTGGCCGGAGAAAGCACCGGAAAGAATAGCGCCGTAGGTCTCGAATGCGCCATCAGGCGTTAGCGCGAACACGCATGGCGGCTTGCCGGCAAAGTAGTCGTACTCAACCGTTCCTCCAGACGAAGTCATGTTGGGGAGCGGGTCGGACGAAGATTCGTTCATTAGGGCAAAATTGTGCACAACGAGACCCGTATACGGCTGCTTGTCGGGAGTATCGGCTGCGGTTGCGCCGACTGTAAATTTAGAAACGCTCTTGTCGCTCCATCTGAGACCGGCTGCACGATAGGCAAGTGTTCCATCCACATAAACGAACGTCCCACCATATGTGGTATCGTTGAGCGATTTGTAGCCGACATTGATCACATGGCGACCGGGCGAGAGCGTGAGGAAGTCCACGTCATTTTTAACATGGCCATCGGTGCCATGAAAACAATCAAGCACCCCGTTGGTGACAACACATCTTGCGATATTGCCATCAACAACCCAAGAGCAAATAGTCCTTTCTGCAGCCGTCGGTTCGCCAATTGTCACATCAAGGGTTACGCCGACTGCATTCGTGGTAAGTCCGTCAATCACAATCGGCGAGGATCCAATCTGGAGTCCGCCAGCTGACGACATGGTAGCATCTTCAGGAATAGTCGGACGAAGACCGGAGATATTGGTTGTGAAATCAATATACGGATCGGCGTCTGCAATATCCACGATTGAAGCGGTAAGGACGCCATCCAACACCGCCACTTTCCAGCCAAGTCCGTCAGCGGGACGCGGCCAGTCTTGGCGGATAAAATCCTTAAGTCCCGATATTTCGCCAGTCGCCGAAATGAGCGGATAGCTGGCACCGAGCGACAGGTCGCCGATATCCTGAATCGAAAGCTTGACTTCCGTCAAATCGACATTGCCGTTTACGACCAATGGAGCAGATGTTGCCGCAGGAAGAGATATGATGGAAGTCGGGTCTAGCGTGAGCGACGGAACCTTCAGTGAACAACCGCTCTTCACGCGAAGCGTCGAGTTTGAAGCAACTGTCCAGCCCTGACCGTACACGGTCGAACCAGACGAATAGCCGACCTCAATAGTGCCACTATCAACTTTAGTTACGCCAGAGTGCTTCAGCTCTTTGTTCGCAACAAGCGTACCGCCACCCTTCTTGACGATGCCATTGCCAGCTGTGTCAGTTCTGTTGTCGGTCCTAATACCGAATATTAGCGTCTTGCCGTCCGAGACGTTGATTTCCGAATCGGAACCTCGAAGATAGATATAGCCTTCAGTATTATCTTCAATTGCAGAGTCGTCAGTAACATAAATGCCCGGATTGCTCATTAGATCGAATCGGTTGACATAGATGGTACCGCCATTCAGGTACAAGGTTCGCTTCAGGAGTTCCATGTCGTTGAATGTGACTGTCCCGCCTTTTTCGACAGTAAGCGAGGTATTGTCCATATCATAGCCAGTTCCTCCTCCCTGATTGAAGATGAGGCTGCCGCCATTACCTACTTCCAGTTTGGTACGGCCAGTCACTCCGTTGCCGCCATTGATTGTGCCATTGAACACAACCGTACCTTCACCCACTCGGAAGGTCGAAGTGGCGTAGTACCAGTTGTCATTATTGAGTTTTTCCAAGGTCTGCGTCTTGCCTGCACCAGGCGCAACGGTCAGAGTGCCGTATGAACCAATGTTGACCTTGCCGGCAAAGGATCCGCCATTCGAATCGATCGTCTGCCCGAATGGGGCGTTGAACGTAAGCGCAGTACCCGTCTGATTGGTGAACGCAACCGCGTCCTCCAACTTAACCGGTACATTGAAAGTGACATCGCCAGCAGGAGCGAAGGCAGTATCTGGCACATTGATCTGCGCCGCATTCGAGCCCTTGTCGAAAACATAGCCCGTATCGCACGCCCTGAACCACACGGATTCCGGCGACACCGCATCTTGCACCATCACAGTCGCGCAAGCAATATCAGCCAAATCGGGGAATACAACAGGGTCGCCGCCAAAGTGTTCGCCACTCCAAGGCGTCTTCGAACTGTCGTTACTCGCCCAAACGCCATAGCCGTTCTCGTCGCCGCTCCATGTCAAGCCACCCTTTAAAGTTATCGAACGCGTAGAAATAGCAACGCTGTTCGTTACGGCACAGGCGGTAATCGTCTTGGGCGAGTACAGATAAACCGTAATCTTATCTCCTGGGCTACAATGGCTAGAGTCTGAAGTCGGCGTTGTGCCATCTTGCGTATAATAGATTTTGGCATCCGGATTCGAGTGGGCAAAAGTCACATTGCATGATGACGGATAGTACGTACCATCCGGAATTTCGTTGCCATCATTGTCCAGAAACTTTACATCCCAGTCGTACGGCAAAACATGTTCGCGCAGACTGGCAATATCGGCATGGGTCATTTGCAGTGTCTGGCGGTTGTCATTTATTCCCTCTACGCCCAATGCGCATCCATACTCCGTTGGCGAGATACCGGGGGCAGAGAAATATGGGATAGCAATGTGTTTATCGTTATCACCGTCGCCAGCGTATTCATACGCCATAACCGTGTGTCGTTTGACATTGCTGGTATCCGTGAAATGGTAGCCGCACGAGTACGAAAAGCGTCCGGGACCGGAATTGTCGCCCTGCCGGTTGCTGTGTCCGCAACCCATGTTATGGCCTGTCTCGTGGCTCATCGTGTAGCGGCTATAAACAGTGTTGCTGTCGCACACGTTACAGGCGTAATTCATTCCATCAAAACTCGAAGGGTATTGGTACTTCTCGTCATATTCGAACCCTATGCCCGAAGTCGTGCCGCTCGTCCGATTGACGAGGAGTGTTATTGTATCGGCTCCATACTTATCCCGCAACTGCGAAAGTTTTGCGAACGCGCCCTCGCGAGCGCGCATGCTCAAGAGCAGTGCATTGTTGATTGCAGTCCATGTGCCATCAATCTCAATGACCCCAACCAACCGATAGCAAAACTTGTCATCAAGCTGCGAGTTCGCAAGCACCGTATTCATCTTGCCTACGGCATAATCGGCGAATTCCTCGATGGAATCGTCAGTCTGTCCACCCCAGTTGCTAACATTTTCCGCCCACGCTTTCGCCCCCTGATCGAATGCCACGAGAATATCGACCACGCTTTTCTGTGCAGCCATCTGAAATGCATCGCCGCTTGTAGCAAGGAGCTTGCGTTTGGCCGTAACGGGAGTGGTGTCAGTCGTCTCGATGGCCGGCAATTCAAGCGACTCGCCGCAAGTGCCGCACTCTTCCGGTCCGCTCGAAGACGTATCATCGATCTTCACCTTAACCTCGCCGTCACGATAGGTGGCGGTATAGAGTTTGGAGTGCTCGAAGTCGTCGATCGTCACCCGGAGACCCTTCTTGGTGGCCTTCAGGATGGCGGACGCGCCTGCGCCCTCCACATTCGCGATGAACGACTGGCCGGCGATGCCGGGAGGCGGCGCGGACACGATCCGGAGCGTGAAGGCCAGATCTTCGGCGAGGGTGAGCGCCACCTGGTCGCCAACTGCCAAGGACGGCTTCCCCGCCCAGGCTTGGGGATTGCGGTAATCGAAAGCGTATTCGGCTGCAAAAGTATGCAAACCCGCGCTTGCAAGCAAAACGGCCAGCAAAAGTCTCTTCATAGGTTAGGCTCCTTGCTTTTAATCATATTTATAAATATTATATCATATTTCCGCCCGAAAAGCAAGAGAAATCTGCCGGTTCGATGCGGAAAAACGCCCCTCGCGGCGCAATCAAAGGGGGCGGAGCGTGTAGGCGTTGTTGGTGATGGCGAAGGCCTGGTCGGCGCGCATGCGCTTGAAGGCGTGGCGATCGCCCCAACTGTCGGAAAAGATGAATTCTTCCGTCTTGACGTTGTAGCCGATGATGAGCCGCATGTGGCCGCCATTGGCCTGGGGGATGTCGGGCTCGGGGAAAATCCCCAAGGTGACGCCCCAAAAGACCGGGATGCCCTCGTCGATGCGGGACTTGACGGAAGCGACAAACTTCTTGAAGCGGGGGTCTTTGGCGCGCATCCGCAAGAGCACCTCCGGCTCCATCGCCTCGCGCATCATCGGCACCATGAACGTGTTGCCGACATAAAAGTCGCGCTCGTCCAGTTCCGGACGCTTGAGCGCCTTGGCGGACTTGTTGTAGAGCTCCAGGTCCTTGAGGATGTCCTTGCGGGAGGCGATGGCGGAGAAAATATCGTTGTAGCCCAGCCGGAACTTGCTGCCGATGGTCTTGACCGTTTCCTTCATCGCCGACGAGGAAGTGCCGTCTTTGGCGGTAGTGCCCGCCATCTGGGCCAGCTGATGCTCGTCTACCGTCTCGCCGTAATAGCGCAAGACGCGTTCGCAAGTGGCAACCGCGCAGTAGCCTTTGTCGCCCTGATCCACCATCGGGATGTTGTTTATCCACACGTCGCCGTTCGATTCCTTGCGGACATTGGCGGCGATTTTGGCCTTGGACGCCTTGCCGGAAACGGATTTTTGGACGGCCGACTTTTTCTTGGCCGACTTCATCAGCGACACCCGCAAATAGTCCACCTTGCCGTCGGAAACGCCCCAGCCGGCTTCGATGGCGGGCTTGGACTTGTCGCTCGAACATTCGTACTGGAAGGAGCCGGCCTTGATTTTGCGCCGCACGGCCTTGGACAGATCGATACCGGGAATGCTCCGCTCCAGCAGGTCCTTGAGTTCCGCTTCGGACATGCCCGCCCCCGTCTTGTCGTCGCCGCGATTGTAGAGATTGAGCTCCACCCGCCCTACGCCGCTCCCTTCCGGCACGAGCCGCCAATCGACGATCTTGGCGCCCTTCCACTCCAGGTCATGACGGTGCGAAAGCTTGGTGTAGGCGGAAGGCGGACGGTCCCAGGCGGAATCGTGTTCGAACACTTCCGCCAAATCGACAACGGCCAGCAAAATCGACAACAGCAGCATGGTCAGTTCTTTTTGGGCAGGAAGCGGTTGACGAATTCGCTCAAAACATACGGAACCGCGCCCATGAACCACGCGCCGAACCGCATGATCCAAGGAAAGGCGACAAGCGCCCGATTGGCGGATACGCCTTTAAGAATGATCTGGGCGGCTTTGTCGGCCTCCATGAAAAACGGCATGGGACAGGTGTTCCGGTCCGTGATGCGCGAGCGGACGAAGCCGGGACAAATCACCGATACGCCCACGCCCTTGGGCTTCAAATAGCCGCGCAACGCCAGGCCCCACGTCTTGACGCAAGCTTTGGTGGCGCTGTAGCTGGGGCAGGCGAACAGGGGACCGTACCCCGCAATGGAAGCGGTGATGGCGATTTGTCCCCTTCCGCGCTCCGTCATGAGGTCGATGGCGGGCAAGACGGTGTTGACCACGCCCATCACGTTGACCGAAAAAGTATTGCGGACATTGCGTTCGGTTTCGGCTCCGGTGGAAACTCCGGCATTGGCGAACACCAAGTCGAGCGCGGCCAATTCGTCGGCGCGTTCGATAAAGTCGCGCGTGGTGGCCGGCTGGGTGACGTCAACCGTTTCGGCGGCCACTTCCTTGGCGCCCAGTTCGCGGCACCGGGCGGCCACCTCGTCCAGTCGGGCCCGGTCGCGTCCGCACAGGAACAGCCGGTCGCCGCGCTTGGCGCAAGCGAACGCGAGCGCCTGGCCGATTCCGGAAGAAGCACCGGTGATGAGCGTATTCATACGGGGAGTTTCCTTTTGGCGCCGGGCACGTCCCGGACGAAACGAGGAAGCGCCAATCCCCCGATGCGTTCGGCGCAATAGTTTTCGATCTGGCGGGCTTGGTCGGCATCCACCCGGAAATGGTCGATGCCGGAGACGGGGTCGCACAAAAAGACGTAATAGGGACGGATGCGCGCAACCGAGAGCTTCCGGAGCAATCGGAGCATTTCTGGGCCGGAATCGTTGACGCCTTTCAAAAGCACGGTCTGGCAGCTCACCGGGATGCCGCGCTCCACCAGCAGTTTGGCGGCATGGACGGCTTCGGGGGTGACTTCGTCGGCGCAGTTGAACTGGGTGTTGAACCACACCTTGCCGCTTTGTCCGAGGAGCTTGGCCAGGCGTGCGGTGATGCGTCCCGGATTGGCGCTCAAGGCCCGCGAACACACGCGCACCACTTCCACCTGGGGCAGCGCGGCGAACGCGTTCACGAATTCCATCACCTGGCGATCGGGCAAGGTAAGGACGTCCCCGCCAGACAGGAGCACGTCGCGCACTTTGGGATGGGCTTTGACGTACTCGACGCAGGCCGCGAGCTTTTCCGGGGTGTCCACGATGGCCGTCCGGCCGAACAGTCCCCTCCGGGTGCAATGGCGGCACGTCATGAAACAACGGTCCGTCGTCATCACCAGCACGCGATCCGGAAAGCGCTGTTTGAGTCCCGGGAGTTTGCCGGCCCGGGACAGTTCCCCGAAAGGATCGGCCGAAAAGCCGTCCCCGCCCTTCAGTTCGCGCTTGTCCGCCTTGACCTGAAGCCGGAAACGACGAGATTTTTCCGCCAGACGAGCGGCGTAGGGACAGGCGTATTCGGGGAAGTCGAGTTCCACCTTAGAGCGCGGCGAGAATGGTTTCCGGCGGGGTGACGCCGATGAATTTTTCCTTGACCGCGCCATCCTGCATGACGAGGAGCGTGGGGATGGACTGCACGCCAAAACGCGCCGCCAATTGCGGACACGAGTCCACATCCACCTTGATTACGTCCAGGTCCGGACGGACGGGAACGATTTTGGCGTCGATGACGGCGCCCATCATCTTGCAGGGACCGCACCAGACGGCCCAAAAATCCACCAATTGCACGCCCGACGAAGTGGCGGCGTCGAATTCGGCTTCGGTAGCGATGTTCTTGATCATGTCTTTATCCTCCGTTTACGATTGGTTGGCGGCGAGTTTTTCGATGCGCTTTGAGGTGCGCACGGCGCAGAACTGCTTGCCGCACATCGAGCAATGGTCGTCGCCGTGATCCACGTCGGCGTTGGCGCGGGTTTTGAGCCAACGGTTGCGGGCATGTTCGGGATCGAGCGCCAGGGCGAACTGTTCGTCCCAGCAGAAATCGTGCCGCGCCTGCGCCATCTGGTCGTCGCGATCGCGTGCATGGGGATGGTGGCGGGCGATGTCTCCGGCATGCGCGGCGATCTTGTAGGCGATGCACCCCTGATGCACCTCGTCGCCGTCGGGCAGACCCAGATGTTCGGCCGGAGTGACGTAGCAAAGGAGACTCGCGCCGTAAGTGGCTGCGGCAGTGGCGCCGATGGCGGTAACGATGTGGTCGTAGCCGGGGGCGATGTCGGTCACTACGGGGCCCAAAACATAGAACGGCGCCTTGTGGCAGAGTTCCTGTTCGCGCTCCATATTCATCTTGATCTGGTCGAACGCGATATGGCCGGGCCCTTCCACCATCACCTGCACGCCGCGAGCCCGGCACCGCTCGACGAGTTCGCCCAACTTGGCCAGTTCCGCAAACTGCGCTTCGTCCGAGCCGTCCATCAGGCAGCCGGACCGGAGCCCGTCGCCCAACGACACGGTGACGTCATGCTCGGCGAGGATGTCCATGATCTCGTCCCAACGCTCCCACAGGGGATTTTGGGCGTGGTTGGCCATCATCCACTCCGCCATGATCGAGCCTCCGCGCGACACGATGCCCATGCGCCGCTTCATGGCCTTGGGGATGTCCTCCAGCATAAGTCCGGCATGCAGCGTCATGAAGTCCACGCCCTGCTCGGCCTGCGCCTTGATGACGGAAACGAGAAACGCGGGGTCCATCTGCGGAATGTCGCCCTCGAGCCGGGAAATGGTTTCGTACACCGGCACCGTGCCCAGGGGTCGGTTGGAGGCGTCCAGCATGCCCTGACGGATGGCGGGGATGTCCTGGCCCACCGAAAGGTCCATCACGAAGTCGGCTCCGGCCTTAAGCGCGATGGCCAGCTTTTCCAGCTCGTCGCCCTTGCCGGAATGGGTCACGCTGCGTCCCAGATTGGCGTTGATCTTGGTGGTGAACATGCGCCCCACCCCGACGGGACGGCAATTGACATGATGGATGTTGAGCGGAATGACCGCTTCGCCCGAGGCTACGGCATCGCGCACGGCTTCAGGGGTGAGCCCCTCGTCTTCCGCCACGATTTTCATGGCTTCGGTGACGATTCCCTGACGTGCGGCTTGCAATTGTGTCATATTATTCCTTTGCTCCTTGAAATCCCACTTTGCGCATAGGGTTGACGCTGGCCACCGCCACTCCCGCGAGAATGAGGAGGCCGCCCAGTATTACCGGCCAAGTGATGCGTTCGCCCAGGAACAGCGCAGCCGCCACCACCCCCATCACCGGCATCAGATAAAGCCCGATATTGGCCTTGACCATCCCCAACCGCTTGCTGGCCAGATTCCACGCCGAAAACGCGAGCGCCGAGGCGAATACGCCGAGAAAGACGAGATTGAACAGATTCCAGAATTTGCCGAACCGCGCCAGATTGACGGCAGGATCGAGATTGATGGCGAAAGATCCGTCAAGCGCCGTTTGGCCGGACGAGGTGGTACCCCAGACGGCAACCGGCAAAATGGCCACGAGCGACCAGAAAAACGCCTTGCGCACCACTACGAGGGGGCTCACCCGGACGTGGTTGGTGCGGTCCATCAATAGCGAATACACGCCCCAGCAGACGATGGTCACCAGCACCATGAAGTCGCCAAGGGGGTCGAGATGGAGATCGCGGACGTTGTCGGCGCCCACCAGGACGCCTCCGGCAATCGCCATAGCCGAGCCCACCCACATCCAAACGCCGAGGTTGCGGTCTTTGAGGAAGACTTTGGCCATGACCGCTGTCACGATGGGGCTCAAAGACATCAAAATGGCCACGTTGCTGGCGTTGGTGAAATGGATGGCGCAGTTTTCGGTGAACTGGTACAACGCCACGCCGCAAAGACCCATCCAGGCGTAGATGCGATAGGTGAGCACGGTGCGACGCCCCCCGAAGAGCGTGACGAACTTGAATTCGCGCGGACTCATCACCCACAAAACGAACCACGCCAGCAAGAAGCGGATGACCATTATCTCCAGCGCGGAAAAGTCGGCGAGCAAGGCGCGGGTGTTGACTACGGTCACCCCCCACACCACGATCGCGAACAGTCCTAGCAGCGCACCCAGCATCAATATCTCCAGAGACTGCACACCGCCAACGCCACCAGGATGCCGGTCAGCATTCCGGCCCAAACCTCCTTCTGGGTGTGTCCGAGCAGTTCTTTCAAATGGCCAGAATTGAACTTGAGGTTCTCCTTGAATTCCTTGACGATCTGGTTGAGCACTTTGGCCTGGTCGCCGGCGGCCTTGCGGACGGTGGCGGCATCGAAAATGGTCACTGCCGCCCAACCGATCCCGAGCATGGCGACCGGAGTGCCGAAGCCCTCCGTGAAGCCAATGGAAAACGCCATCCCCGAGGCCATGGCCGAGTGGGCGCTGGGCATTCCGCCGGTGGACACCAGATATTCGAAATCGAAGGTGTGGGTTTTGAAGGCGTTGGTGGTCATTTTGATGGTCTGGGCCAGAATCCAGCTCAAAAAGGACGACCAGAACCAAGGATGCATGAAAGCATGTCCGATATTGTAGTCTAACGTCATTGCTCGGTACTCCTGTTGCAAAGTGCGGTGTATCTGCCGCCCATGGCGTAAAGTTCGTCGTGGGTGCCGCGCTCCACTATCCGGCCCTGATGCATCACCAGGATGCAGTCGGCCTTGCGGATGGTGGAAAGCCGGTGGGCGATGGCCAGCGTGGTGCGGTTTTGCATGAGATTGTTGATGGCCTCCTGCACGAGCGCTTCGGTAACGGTGTCGAGGGCGCTGGTCGCCTCGTCCAGAATGAGGATGGGCGGATTCTTGAGGATGGCGAGGGCGATGGCGATACGTTGCCGTTCGCCGCCGGAGATGGCATTGCCCTTTTCGCCGCACATGCGTCCGTAGCCGCCCGGCTGGGACATGATGAAGTCGTGCGCCTTGGCCAGTTTGGCGGCAGCCACGATGTCGTCCATGCTGACGTTTTCGATGCCGTAGGCGATATTGTTGGCGATAGTGTCGTTGAAAATGAAGGTGTCCTGCAAGACGGCGCCGATGAGTTTGCGGAGCGAGGCCACCTCGAAATCGCGCACGTCCACGCCATCGATGCTGACGCTGCCCGACATCGGATCGTAAAAGCGCGCCAACAAGTTGCTGAGCGTGGTTTTGCCGCTACCAGTGCCGCCCACGACCGCCACGAACTGGCCCTTCTTGATGGTGAGGCTGGCATCCTTGACGGCAGGATCGTCCTGCGTCTGGTACTTGAAGGTCACGTGATCGAAGACGATTTCGCGATCGAACGAATCCTTGCGGACCGGATTGGCCGACAGCGGCAGTTCCATGTGCACGTCCAAAAGCGACAGCACGCGAGAAATTCCGGCCATCGTCTCCTGCACCTGCACCTGCAGCTTGCCGATTTCCTTGATGGGCTTGTAGATGATGAGCAAGGGCGCGATCATCGGCAGAATGGCGGAAAGCGGCACCGAAAAGAGGAAGCACCAGATGACGAACACGCCGATGATGAGGATGCCGATCGACTCCACCGCCGGCGAAGTCATCATGCCGAGCTTCAACGCCTTCTTGATGTTCTTGAGCTGGAGATTGTAGGCCAGCCGGAAATTGACGTTTTCGAATTCTTCGGTGTGGTAGGCCTTGACGCGCTTCTGGCAGGTTAGGATTTCATGCAGTTTGGCGCCGATGAGCGAGCCCTGCTCCAGCATCTTCTTGGAATATTTGCGCAAGCGCCGGGCGATGAAAATCAACGGACCGAAAAAGAGCGGCGCGCCCAGTCCCAGGAGGAGCAGCGTCTGCACCAGATGGTTCTGGATGGCGAAATGCACGATGAACCCGGCCGAAACCAGAATCTCGAACGGCGCCAACACCAGCTGCACCAGCACGGTAGTCATCACGATCTGGAGATAGCCGGGATCGGAGTTGACGCGCATGATGATCTGGCCCATGTCCACGCGGCCGAAGAACTCCATCGACTGCGCCTCCACGTGCTTGAGCATGTCGCAGCGCAAATCGGCCACCGCCTTGCTCGCCGCCCAGGTGAGACAATAGGTGAAAAGGAACGTGAGCAGCAGCCGGAACACGAGAATGGCGGGAATGACCGCAGTCACCAGAAACAGCATGCCCGACTGCATATTGCCTTCGTCGTCGGTGAAACGCACGCCGAACTTGCCGGCGAAACGCTCCAGATCGCGATACCATCCCGGCAGTTCCGCCGCCCGGACGAGGGCTTTGTCCAGTTTGCCGTGCGCCTGCGGCTTAGGGGACGCTTCTTCCCGGGGCTGCTCCACCTTGGCCGAAGCGGTTATCTCGCCGCCCGCCTGCG
Source organism: Kiritimatiellia bacterium (assembly GCA_017542055.1). Taxonomy (GTDB): domain Bacteria; phylum Verrucomicrobiota; class Kiritimatiellia; order RFP12; family UBA1067; genus UBA1067. Next base: position 18,978 of record JAFXXW010000010.1, on the reverse strand, counting down.
CTACGGTAGGCTGCAGCAGTTGATAGAACGGCACCAGCACGCCGGCGTTGACGAGGCCGAAAAAGAGCCCCAGTATGACCCGGAACTTGTACTTGGACATGTAGTGCCAGATGCGACCGACCGACTCGCGCACCGTGTAGTCGCGATCGAAAAACTCTTTGCGGTATTCGTTGGTCATCAGCGCTCCTGTATGTCGCAAAGGTGGCGGTAGTAGCCGTTTTTCGCGTAGAGTACGTCATGCGTGCCGGACTCCACGATGCGGCCGGAATCCATCACCAGGATGAGATCGGCGTTCTGCACGGTCGAAAGCCGGTGGGCGATGACGAACGTGGTGCGGTTTTCCATCAACTTCTCCAACGCTTCCTGCACCTGCGCCTCGGTCACGTTGTCGAGGGCGCTCGTGGCCTCGTCCAGAATGAGAATGGGCGGATTCCTGAGGATGGCTGCGGCAATGGACACGCGCTGCTTTTCGCCGCCGGAAAGCGCCATGCCCTTTTCGCCCACCACGCGTCCGTAGCCTTCGGGCTGGGACAGGATGAAGTCTTCGGCGTTGGCCAGGCGCGCGGCCTTGCGGACCGACTCTTCATCGGCGTCCGGCGTGCCGTAACGCAGATTGTAGGCGATGGTGTCGTTGAAGAGGAGCGGCTCCTGGGTGATGACGCCCACCATCCGGCGAAGATCGTCGATGGCGATGTCGCGCAGGTCGATGCCGTCGATGGTGATGCGTCCGGAGGAAGGATCGGCGAAACGCGCCAGCAGATACGACATGGTGGACTTGCCGCTGCCGGTACCGCCCACTACCGCCACCTTCTTGCCTTTTTCGATGGTGAAGGAGGCGCCCGAAACGGCATCGCGATCGGCGGTGGCGTAACGGAACGTGACGTTTTCGAAGCGGATGTCGCGGTCGAACGTGGTCTTGCGGACGGCGTCGGCCTTTTCCGGCAACTCGTCGTGCATGTCCTGCAACGAGAAAATACGGCACAACGACGCCATCGAATTCTCCAACGCCACCTGGATGTTGCTGACCTTCTTGAGCGGTTTGTACATCACCAGGAGCGGCGCGAGCATGGGCAACACCTGGTCGAGCGTGATATGCTGGACGAAACACCAGCAGACGAAGCCGCAAATGATGAGTACGCCCGTGATTTCGAGCGTCGGGCCCACCATGCCGCCAATCCGCGCGTTGCGCAGCTGGATCTTGACCATGCGGGTGTTGGCCTCGCGATAGTTGTTCCATTCGAAGCGTTCGGTGTTGAAGCTTTTCACGAGCCCGATGCACGTCACCACTTCATGCAGGCGCGAAAACACCACCGAAGCCCGCGCCATCGTCTCCTGCGAATATTCGCGGATCTTCTTGGCGAGCATGGAAATGGGGATGGTGAACAGCGGAAAAGCGATGAGAATCAAAATCAGCGTGGGGACCATGTCGTTCTTGACGGCGAAATACACCACGTAGCCGCCGGACACGAGAATCTCGAACGGCGCTTCGGCGAAATCGACGATTACCGTCTTAACTACCGTCATCACCTGCTGGGAGTCGCCCATGATGCGCGACATGAGCCGGCCCATATCCACCCGCGAGAAGAACTGGAGCGACTGGCGCTGGGTGTGGCGCAAAAGATCGCACACGAGATCCGCGATCGCGTAATTGCCCACGTAGGACAGGAAGTAGAGATTGAGGAACTTGAGCAGCAAACGCAAGCCGGCGAGGATAGGCACTACCGTAAGCACCAACGCCAGGAGACCGCCCGTCAAGGCGCCCTTTTCGTCCACCAGCTCGAGTCCGAGTTTGGCGGCGTACTTCTGCGCCTTGCCGTACCACTTGGGCATTTGCGCCGCAGTGCCGGAATCGGCCGGTTCCACCTTGGACTCTTCGCCGGCCGGCTCCTCCTCCACCTCCACGATCCGCTGTTCGATGCTCTTGGTGGCGGGTTGGATGAGCTGGAACATCGGCACCAGCGTGCCGGCGGTGAGAAATCCGCACACCAGTCCCACGACCAGCCGGAAACGGTAGGGACGGATGTACCGCCAAATCCTGCCGTAGGCTTCCTTCATGCCGAACTCTTGGTCGAAAAAGTCCAGCTTGGGATATTTGAATTTACCGCGTGACAAAGTAGGCAATGGTAGATTTGAGACCTTCACTCAGCGGCACTTGTGGCTCCCAGCCTAGCAGCTCCTTGGCCAAAGTGATGTCGGGTTTGCGTTTCTTGGGGTCGTCGGCCGGCAAAGGTTCGTACACGATTTGCGATCGGGAGTCGGGAATGAGGCGCAGCACCTCCTCCGCCAGCTGCTTCATGGTGTATTCGCCGGGATTCCCGGTGTTGAGCACCGGCGTCCCCAGCTTATGCCGGGCGAAAAATCCATCCACCTCGTCGCGCGGCTTGTCCATAAAAAGCCGCATCGCCCGGATAAGATCGTCCACGTACTGGAACGAACGCGTCTGGGTGCCGTCGCCATAGATGGTGATGGGCCGGTCGTGCAGCGCCTGCATGATGAAATTGGACACCACCCTCCCGTCCTGCGGATGCATCCGGGGACCGTAGGTGTTGAAAATGCGCACCATCCGCGCATCGACGTTTTTCACCCGGCGATAATCGGCGATCAGGGTTTCGGCGGCGCGCTTGCCTTCATCGTAACAGGAACGGATGCCGATGGTGTTCACATTGCCCCAATAATGCTCTTCCTGCGGATGCATCAAGGGGTCGCCGTAAATCTCGCTGGTGGAGGCGTGCAACAGCCGGGCGCCGCATTTTTCCGACAGTTTGAGCAGATTGCGCACTCCCAGCACCGATGTTTCCCAAGTGGCGATAGGATCGGCCTGGTAATGGACCGGCGAAGCGGGACAGGCCAAAGAATAGATTTCGTCGAACTCGCCTGCGAGCGGATCGATCACGTTCTGGCGCCGGAATTCGAAACGGGGACGATCCCGGAACGAAACCAGATTGTCTTCGCTCCCGGTGTGGAGATTGTCCAACGCCACGACCGAATACCCGTCCGCCAGCAATCTTTCGCAAAGATGACTGCCCAAAAAACCGGCTCCGCCCGCGACCAATGCACGTTTTTCACTCATTGTCTATATATAATACCATAAATCTGGCGAAAAAGCAAGGAAAATCTGCGACAACCTTCACCGGCGGGCGCGGAAAAAAGCCTGGAGAACGTCCAGCGACTCCTTTTCCATCAACCCCGCGACAGTTTCCGGGTGGTGGTTCATTCCCGGATGGGCGAAGATATCGAAAACCGAGGCGCCCCCGCGCTTGGGATCGCTAACGCCCCACACCACTCTCGAGACCCTTGCGAGGGCAATCGCCCCGGCACACATCGGGCAAGGCTCTTTGGTAACGTAAAGCGTGGTGCCGATCAGCCGTTCGTTGCCGATGGCCGCGAATGCCTGGCTGAGGGCGATCATCTCCGCATGGGCGGTGGCGTCGTGCAAAACTTCCGTCTGGTTGTGGGCCTTGGCCACGATATTGCCTTCCGCATCCACGATTACGCAACCTGTCGGCACCTCGCCGCTTTCCGACGCCATCTGCGCCTGGGTGAGCGCCAGGCGCATGAACCGCTCGTCAATAGAGCTTTTCGAAAGTTCCATTGTCGACCTTCTTGAGCGTATGGAATCCGGCCCGCTTGGCGCGATAATGCAAATCCGTTTTGGAATGGGTGAGACCCGGCGCCTGGATCACGCGAAACACCTTGTTCCGGCAATACGGACAGTGATCCAGCTTGGGCTCGTTGAGCGATTGGTCGATTTCGAATCCGTTCCTGCATTTGGGGCAGGACTTCGATTCCTCGCAAGCTTCGTAGACGTAGCGCGGCATCAACCTACCTCGATCGACATTCCCGCCGGATCGATCGCGAAATCGTAGAACCGGGAATACTTGCTGGGCGGATTTTCCGTAAACATCTTGCGGATCTTGGCCGCATCGCGCGGCGACTTGGCCACGATGAACATGAAGCCGCCTCCACCCGCACCGGTCAGCGTGACTGCGGAAATCAAGGGGCGGATCGATTCGATCATCTCCTCCACGCGTTCGTTGGTGGAACCCGGATCCAGCAGTTTCTTGTCGCGCCAGTAACCGTTCAGCGACTCCACGAACGCGTCGAAATCACCCCGCTCTATCGCCTTGGCGCACTTCTTGGCGTCGGACTTGAGCGAGGCGATCAGAATCTTGCCGAAATCGTGGGGATTCTCCGCATAGAAAGCCAGCACCTTGCGCAAAATGTTGCGGGCCATGCGCTTCTGGCCGGTGAAATACAAAAGTCCGCGCTTTTCGAGTTCCTTTAGCCATGCCCGGTCCGGCTCGAGCCGGCTCACCTGCACCCGTTGCGGCTTACCCGGCATGGACTTGAGCAACTTGAAGCCGCCCACCAGTCCGCCCAGCTGATCCTGCCAGCCGCCACCCGTGTGCATCTCCTGTTCCAGCTGCAACGTGAGCCGGCTGATGAGATCGGGCTCTACCGTGCCCAGCAAAGCGGCTATCGTGGCCGCCCCCAGCACGGAACTCGTACCCATGCCCGACCCCTTGGGCAGATCGGCGCTGATCGTGATGTCGATGCCCCGCTCGCCGAAACGGAAACCGGTAACCGCGAGCGCGCTTTTCACGAGTGCGCACCAGTCGTGCGGATCGGCATGGTCGGCGATCTCCTCCGCGCTCTTGACCAGCCGGCGCTTGCCCAGATCCTTGGAAACGATCTTGACGAAACGGTCTTTGCGCTCCTTGACCACCACCTCGATCGGACGCTTGCCGTTCAGCAACACCGCTGCATTGACTACCGCGCCGCCTTCCAGTTCGCAAATGGGCGGCGTGTCGGACCAGCCGCCGGCGAAATCGATCCGCACCGGCGCCGAAACCTTGCAGTATTTGGCGCTGCCCGTTCCGCGCACGGCCAGAAGCCTCGCATGGTCCACCCGCTTCATCTTTTCCCCGAGCCCGTGCTTTTCCCACAGTCCGTCGGTCTTGAAATTGTCGTCCAGCATGTACTTGAGATCGTACCACTCGCCGTTTTCGAGCGGTAACACGGTAAGGCACTCGTTCGGTCCCAGCACCACCTTTTCGAATCTTCCGGGCGGAATGTTGGTCACGATATTCCCGCCCGCAAGTTCCAGCCGGCAGAACGCCTTGTCGACATACGTATTGCCGTCGCCCAGCCGCTCCAGCAGCTCCCGCGACGACCCGATATGGAAAAATTCGCAGCTCGGGCACACGTTCACGCTGAACGGCGCGAAACCTTTCAGCAGCATGGCGGGAAATTCGGTATAGATGTCGCCCGACACCGGCAAAGTCTTCATTTTGGCTACGGTAGGCGGATCGATGAACATTATCCCCGTATCGATCAAATACGTCCCCTCGTCCACCTGCGGCTTCTGCAGGAAATCCACCACCCGTCCGTCCTTTTCCACGTACACCCCGTGCCGGCGCGCCTGCCAGGCATTGTCAGGATAGGCCACTCCGATCACGCCCGGCCGCGAAAAATCGGTGGCCCGGTAATCGAACGTCAGCAGCACGTCGCCCGACACCACCAGCATCCCTTCCGGCAACGGCAACTGTTCCATGTGTTCCACGATATGCTCGAACATGCTGCGTCCGTCGCGCATCGGCACGAACGCCTTGCCCATCGCCGCATAGCCGGGCGTGCGTCTGGCGTCGCCGCCGGAATGGCAAACCAAAATCCTGCCTTGGTCCAACCCCAGTTCCCGGATGGCGTTGACGGTGGCGCCCAAGCTCCCCACGCGCCGGTCGCCCGGATCCGGAATAACCATCACCCTGCTGTCGCCGGCGGTCTGGGCCCGGTAGCCCTTGGCCTGCGCTTCGTTGGCGGCGGTTATGACTATCCTATCGAACGCCGCCATTGTCCTTGGCCAGTTTTTTGAGCTTGCCGGCATACTCCAGCCGCTCCACCGCCGACATGTGGTCGATGTACAGCACGCCGTCAAGATGGTCGAGTTCGTGCTGGATGGCCCGCGCCAGGAATCCGCGCACGGTGATGATCTGGGGCAGGTTGTTTTCGTCGGTGTACTTGCAGGTCACCTGTTCGGCCCGCACGATGGTGCCGCCGATCTTGGGGAAACTGAGGCATCCCTCGCGATCGCGCTGCGTCCCCTCCGACATCAAAATCTCCGGATTGAACAATTTAAGCGGCATCTGCACCGGCGCGTTGAACATGGCGTCTTCCTGGTTTTCGCAACCGTCGGGAATGTCGATGACGCAAACCGACTCCTGCCGTCCCACCTGCTCAGCCGCCAGACCCACGCCGCCGGCGTCGTGCATGGTTTCGATCATGTCGTCAGCCAGCTTGCGCAACCGGTCGTCCACCGCCGCCACCGGAACCGCCTTCTTGCGCAAAATCGGATCGCCGTACTTATATACCCGTAGAACCAAAGCCGCCCGCTCCTCTGTCGGTTTCGTCGATTTCCTCGATTTCGACGATTTCGTCCGGCTGCGTCACCGGCGCGATCACCACCTGTGCGATCTTGTCGCCTTTGGACACCTTGAAATCCTCGTCGCCGAAATTGGCCAAAATCACCCCCACCTCGCCGCGATAGCCGGCATCGATGGTGCCCGGAGTGTTCAGCACGGTTATGCCGTGCTTGAGCGCCAACCCCGAACGCGGACGCACCTGCGCCTCGTATCTGGGCGGCAACGCCATCACTAGCCCGGTATGCACCAAAGCGCGCTTGCCGGCCGGAATCGTCAAATCCTCCACGCTCCTAATATCCATCCCCGCGTCGCTCGGATGGGCATACGCGGGGATGATGGCGTCGGGATTTATTTTCTTGAATTTGAGCGTCATTGAATCTCTTCGTCGGTTTCTTCTTCCGCCACCGGATTGGTTTCGCCCGGTTCGAAGCCGATCCGCGCCAGATTCCATTTCAGCCACAACTGCGGCAACTGCGCCTTGGCCGGCATGGCGGCGTCTTCGCGCAACTGGGCCGCCATCAAAGTTGCCTTGGCCACGTCGCCCGGTTCGCGATTTTCGCACACCACCACCAACGCCTTGCCGGTGCCGGTGAGCGTAAAGCCGGACATCTGGTCTTTCTCCAGTTTGCTGGCCGCCTTGGAAATGGCCTCCATGTCGTCGAAATCGCCCGGCTTGAGATCGCACACGGCAAAGGTGAGATTGGTGGAAACGTTGCCCGAAGCGAGCACCGCCTCCTTGCCGGCGGCGATCACCGCCTCCACCTGCGCCTTGAACGCGTCCGCCTTGAGCGCCCTCGTCACCCGGGGACGGATGGCCTCGCGAGCCTCCTCCAACGTGGGCGTGTGCGCCGGACTGGAATCCGCCCGCTCGATCACCCACACCGCATTGGCGCTCGACACCACGCCATAGCGCAGATCGGGCGAAGAAGGATCGAGTTCGGCCACCGCCTCGTTGAACGCCTTGGCTCCGGGGGCGATCTGGAACGCATACTTCATGAAGCCTTCCTGATAGCCGCCATCGGTCGAGAACCAGTCGCTGACCGTGATTTCCGCGTTGTCCTCCTGGGCGATCGAATCCAAAGTGGCGCCGGGCTGGTAGATGCGCTGATTGAGATTGGTGGTGAAATAGTCCACCGCCGCGATCTGGCGCAGTTCCTTTTCGATGCTGTCTTTCACCTCTTCGAACGTCTTGACCGTCTCCACCCCGTTGGTGTCGGTGGTGGTGTACTTGTCGAGCGTCGTGTCGTAGAGATCGCGCATCTCGTCTTCGGTCACCGTCATCTTGGCGAGCACTTCGGGATTGGTGGCGTCGTACTTGACCATCCGCAGCTTGACGCGCTCGGGGAGCTCCAGCGACTTCGTGTTTTCGCCGTACCACTTTTCGATCGCCGCGTCATCGGCCACGATCTGGGCGGCGGCGTCCTTGTCCTCCGCGAATCGGGCCACCTTGACGGTGAGCAAATCGGTGAAGTCGGCGCTGACGCGACCGAGTTCCATCGGCGAAACCCAATCCGCCGAACCCAAAACCGAGTCTCCGATGCGCTGCAAGGTGAGCCGGCGCTTGAGAAACGCCTCGAAACGCTCCGGCAACACCGAATTCTCCCGGAGAATCTGCTGGTACAACCGGAAACTGAACGCGCCGTTCGGGGCGAACGTGCGGTCGCGACGGATGGTGGCCATGACTTCGGAATCGGGACACGTCAGCCCCAGCTCTTCCGCCGTCTGCATGGCGGCGTAGGTTTCCCACGCCTGTTCGTTGACCTCGCTCTGCTTGCGCCGCCAGTCCGAACTGCGCCCCAAACCGCGCACGTCCTGCTGAAGCTCGGCGAAGAGCTTGGCGTCAACCGCCTCCGCCCCCAACTTGCCCGCATCGCCCAGATTGCGCTCTTCGCGCTGACGGGTGGTGAACAGATCGTCAAAGCAGAACGCCGCCGAAATCACCACTGCAAACGCACCCCAAACCCATTTGTTCCGGATGAGTTTATTGAACTGCAATATTACCATTTAATCTACCTGTAGCTTTCTTGTCTTGATTTAGAAATCCAAATCGTCGTCGTAGGAGGCATCGCCGGAATCCCCACCTTCATCGCCGTCGTCCGAAGCGCCCTCGTCGGAGTCGTCGGAGCCGGCGTCGTCCTCCACGTCCACGTCGACCGATTCGGTGTCGGCGGCTTCGGCGGCCTTCCTAGCGGCTTCCTCGGATTCCTTGTCGTCATCGGAGATGATGTCGGATCCCGTAGTCTCGTGGTGGTTCTCGGCGAACCAGTACCGGTCCTTGCGATCGCCGTTGGCGTCGAAAGTCATCGTGGTCACCGCCATGTTCTGGCCGATCTCCGGCATCATGCGATGGATCCGGACCGCGGTCTTGGGCGACAGTTTGAAGTCGGCGAAGCGCTGCTCGGACGTCTTTTCCTTGGTGTCGAGGTCGAGCGTCTCCCACAGCCCCGTATCCAGCTTGACGTTGAGGTCGCCAGCCTTGCCGTACAGCGCGGTGAAGAGGAAGTCGGCCGAGCTTCGGATGGCGAAACCCTGCGAAGCGCGCAGCGGCAGGATTTCGAAATGCCGGCCCTTGACCGCCAGATTGCCCGTGAGACACCGGACAAAGCACTTTTCGCCGTCGCCCGTGAGCTCGTAGACGTAGGAGGACTCGCCGGCCGCGTTGATCACCTCGAAACCGGGCGTGGTCACGAAGAACAGCCCCTCCGGCATGTTGCGCGGCAAATTGGCCGTCACCGTTCCGCCTTTAAGGACGATCGTGCGCGTGGTCACGTCCAGCTTCTGCGCCACCGTGCCGAACGACGAATCGCCCTTCAGCGACACGTCCACGTGCGACCCGAACTGCACCTTCATGCGCGAGTCCGCCCCCACCGTGCGGTAAACCGTGCCGAGCGGATAGAAGCGACCCTCCTCCACCGGACGCCATTCCGTCTGCGCCGGCACCAGCACCTCGCCCTTGCCGTCCACCAGCACGCAAGCCGGCAACGTGAAGAACGGCTTGCTGTTGTCTTCCGCCTTTTTCTTGGGAGTAGCGGGAGCGGCTTCTTCCTCGGCCGTTTCGACCGCCTGCGCTTCCTCGCCCGCTTCTTCTTCGATTTCCTCGTCCTGCGCGCGGACCGACAGCATCGCCGCCGCCACCGCCATGCCAAAAATCAGCTTTTTCATACGAGATGGGCTCCTTCCGAAGGCTTGATGAGACTGACAACCGGCTCATCGCCGAACTTAGCTTTATATTCCTTGGTGATCTGCGCCTTGATCTTGTCGGCGGCCGAAGGATCCACCAACAGGCAGCAGCTGCCGCCGAATCCACCGCCCGACAGCCGCGCGCCGTAGACTTCGGGAATGGCCTTCGCCGCGTCCACGATGGCGTCCAGTTCCTCGCAGGAGTTCTCGAACCAGTTGCGGCTCGACTCGTGCGAATCGTACATGAGCGCGCCAAAACCCTTGAGGTCGCCCTTCGCCAGCAGTTCCGCGCCCTGGATCACGCGCTCGTCCTCGCCGATCGGATGCACCGCGCGCTTGGCCACCGTCTCGCTGAGGCCGCCGCGATACAGCACCCACTCGGCCATCGTCACGTCGCGCAGATGCGTCACCGGCTTGCGCAACACGGTGGCGAAATACTTGGCCGCCTCCTCGCAAGCGGCGCGACGGCTCGCGTAGGCGCCGTCCACCAAAGCGTGCTTGGCGTTGGACTTGACCATCATGAACGCCACTGTGGGGCCCATCGAAACCGTCTCGAATTCGTTGGTGCGGAAGTCGCTCTTGACGAGCGCGCCCTCCTTGCCGTACATCGAAGACGCCTGGTCCAAAAGTCCGCAGGGGCATCCTGCGAACGTATGCTCCGCCTTCTGGCCGATCTTGGCGAGCGTGGTGCGGTCCTTCTCGATGCCGTACAGCTTCGACAGCGCCAACGCCGTGCACATCTCCAGGGCCGCCGACGAGCTCAAGCCCGCGCCCAGCGGAATGTTGCCGAGGAACATGCCCTTCCAGCCGTGCGGCGCCTTGGCGGGTTCGCCGTCCAATAGCCAGTTGAACGTGCCGGTCACGTAGTTCTGCCAGGTCATCTCCTTGGCGGGGGCTACCGTGTCGAGCGTGAAGCGGGCCGTCTCCATGAAGTCGCCGGCCGTGAGCTCGCACGTCCGGTCCACAGCGGGCGCCACCGCGAAGAACGTGCCCTTGTCGATCGCCGCCGAGAACACGTAGCCCTCGTTGTAGTCGGTATGGTTGCCGAGCACCTCGATGCGTCCTGGCGCGTACGCCACCACCGTCGGCTTTTCGCCGTAGACCTTCTCGAATTTACCGATCAGTTCGTCGTAGACTTCCTGGTTCAACATGGACGGATCTCCTTTTAAATTACTTGGTTTTGCGGGTGAAAGCGAGCGCGTACACGAACAGGTACGCGAAGCACAAGGCCGGAATCGCGAAGCTGATCACAAAACCGCACTTGTCGGCGATGAAATTCTGCACCAACGGAATGAGCGCCCCGCCGATGACCATTTCCATGAAAAGTCCCGAAGCCTTCTCCGTGTTCTTGCCGAGACCGTCCACCGACAGATTGAAGATGGTGGCCCACATCACCGAAGCGCAAAGGCCGCACGCGATGAAGAAGAACGCCGAAACCGGCAGCTTCACGCCCGCGCCGAACGGCACTCCCAGCCCCACTTTGGCAAGCGCCATGCCCGCCAGCACGAACAGCACGCCCGCGCCTCCCGTCACCAGCAAAAGCATCCGGGGCGTCACCTTGCCGCCCACCGAAGCGCCGATGAACCGTCCCACCAGCATCATCGCGCAGAACGCGCCGAAAGCGCTGCCGGCGATGGCCGCCAGCTTGCCGGGATCGTTACCCAACGCGAGGAGCGGCGAGGAGTTGGCGTCGGACAGCCACAGGTTCATGCCCGTGCCGATGCCGGCCTCGATGCCCATATAGAGGAAGATGCCGATGATACCCATGATGCAGTGGCGCGAAGTGATCGGCAGTCCCTCGCCGGTTTCGGGAGTCGCCACCTGCTCCGGATCCTGGATGGGCAGGCACGCGATCACCACAAACGCAACCGCAAACACCGCCGCCGCCGTGAAGAGCACGCCGGAAATATCGGCGATCTTCGTTTCGGCCGTAACCGCGCCCACGATACCGCCCAGCAGCGCCGGCGCCAACGTGGTGCAGATCGACTGGAACGTGCCGCCCGCCAGATTGAGCTGGTTGCCGCGCGCGCCGCCAAGCGTGTTGAGCATCGGACAGATCACGGTGTTGAGCATGCACATCGAGAAGCCCGACACGAACGCGCCCAGCAGATACACGTACCAGGCGCCCGGAATGCCGCCGATCGCCGTCAGATTCACAAAGCCCGACAGCGTCTGGACGAGCACGCCCACGCACCCGGCCGCCACCGCCACGAGCGACGTCTTCTTGTAGCCGATTTTCGACAGGAGCATGCCCGAGGGAATCCCCATGAAGAGGTAGGCCATGAAATTCATGGTCACGCCCATCGTGGCCAGCATGTTCGATCCCGCGATGCCGGGCTGTTCCTTCCAGATGGCTCCCACCGGCGCCGCCATGAAAGTGACGAATCCCACCATGCCGTACAGGGCGAACATAGTGAGGATGCCTATGAGACTTCCGCTTTTCTTGGCTTGATCCGACATCATTTGCTCCTTTTTGATTTTATTGTCTGATATTATACTATATTTTGCGCGTCATGTCAAGTTGCCAATTACGGCTTTTATTCGCCGCACCCCGGCCGAACTCGACTGTTCCTTCTGGATTTTGAAGCTCTTTAGCTCGCTCGTGTTCGCCACGTGCGGCCCCGAACAGATCTCCTTCGACACGTCGCCGATCGTGTACATGCTTACCTGATCGCCGTATTTCGCCCCGAAAAGCGCCATCGCGCCTTCCGCCTTGGCCGCCTCGACCGTCGTCATCTTCTTGGTCACGGGAATCGCGTCCCGGATCCAGCCGTTCACCAGGTCCTCCGTCGCCTTCAGCTGCTCGTCCGTCATCTTTTCGGGCCAGGTGAAGTCGAAGCGCAACCGCTCGGGCGTGATATTGGATCCCTTCTGGTTGGCCGTCGGACCCAGCACCTTATGGAGCGCCGCGTGGAGGAGATGCGTCGCCGTGTGCATGCGCGTGACCACCTCCGAATTGTCCTGCAAGCCCGCCTTGAACGACCCCGCGCTCGTAGTGCGGCTCAGCTCCTGGTGCTTGCGGTTGGCCTCCTCGAAGCCCTCCTTGTCCACGCTGAGCCCCGCCTTTTCGGCCATTTCGAGCGTCATCTCGAACGGAAACCCGAAAGTATCGTACAGCTTGAACGCCGTCTTGCCGCTGATCTGCGTCTGGTTGTGCAGTTTCAGCTGCTCGGCCACCTTGTTGAACATGGCCTCGCCCTTGTCGAGCGTCTGGTTGAAACGGTTCTCCTCCGCCTCCAGATCGAGCTTGCACTGCGCGAGATTGATTCCCAGCTCCGGATAGACGTTCTGGTACTTTTCGCAAATGGTCTCGGCGAGCTTCACCGTAAAGCCGGGCGCGATGCCCAGCATGCGGCTATAGCGGATGGCGCGACGGATGAGCCGCCGGAGCACGTAGTTGGCCCCCACGTTGCCCGGCTTCACTCCGCCCTTGGGGTCGCACAGAATGAACGTGGCCGTGCGCATGTGATCGGCGACGATCCTTCTCGCGCGCAGCTTGGTTTCCGCGTCCACGTCCGTCTCGCCCGACAGTTCGTCGATCTTGGCCATGATCGGCGCGAAAATCTCCGTATCGTACACCGTAGGCGCGCCGCTCAGCATGCACACGGTCCGCTCCACGCCCATGCCCGTATCCACGTTGTGGCGCCCGAGCGGCTCGAACTTGCCCTCCGCGTTCTTGTTGTACTGCATGAACACGTCGTTCCAGATTTCGATGTACTTGCCGCAATGGCAGCCGGGCCGGCACTGGTCGGAGCACTTGGGCTTGCCGGTGTCGATGAACATTTCGGTATCGGGACCGCACGGACCCGTAGTCCCGGCCGGACCCCACCAGTTGTCTTCGCGCGGCAACCGGAAAATGCGCTCTTCCGGAATGCCCACGCTCTTCCAGATCTCCACCGCCTCTTCGTCGGCCGGAATCCCCTCTTCGCCCGCGAACACCGTCACGTTGAGCTTGGCCGGATCGAAACCGAGATGCTGCGTCAAAAACTCGAAACTCCACCCGATGGCTTCCTTTTTGAAATAGTCGTTGAGACTCCAGTTGCCCAGCATCTCGAAAAAGGTGAGGTGCGCCGCGTCGCCCACTTCGTCGATGTCGCCCGTCCGGACGCACTTCTGGACATCGGTGAGCCGCGTGCCCGCCGGATGTTCCATCGCCCCCATGAGATACGGCACCAAAGGATGCATGCCCGCAGTCGTAAAGAGCACCGTCGGATCGTTCTCCGGAATCACGCTCGCGCCCGGAATTATCTTGTGTCCCTTGGACTCGAAAAACTTGAGATACATTTCGCGGAGTTCGTCCGCCGTCAGATTCTTCATTGTTTCGCCTTTAGCCTTTCATTCACTCAAAACGACAATTTCTTCCGGAGCCACTCCACCGGATGTTTGCGCCACAACGTGCGCTCGCGCTCTTCCGCCTCGGCTTTGAGCCGCGCTTCCTCGGCCAGCCGCGCCGCTTCTTCGCGTTCGCGCTCCAGCCGCTCCGCCTCCGCCTTTTTGGCCGCCTCGCGTTCGGCGATGATGCGATCGGTCTCCGCCTGCACCCGGTCGAACTCTTCCTTCTCGCGACGCTTGCGCTCCAGCTTTTCCTTGCGCGCCGCCTCTTCCCGCGCGATGCGTTCCCGGCGCTCCTGGCGCTTGCGTTCGGCCTCCGCCTTGATCTTGGCTTGGCGCGCCGCTTCCGCCTCGGCTTTAAGTCGTGCTTCCTCGGCCTGACGCGCCGCTTCTTCGGCCGCCACGCGTTCCGCTTCGGCCCGGGCTTCCGCTTCCGCCTTTAGCCGCTCCGCCTCGAGTCTCATCTGCTCCTCGGCCTTGGCGCGATTCTCCGCCTCCACTCGTTCGAGTTCGCGCTGTTGCTCCTCCATCGCCGCCTGCTGCCGGCTCTCCACCTCCTGCTCGATGCGTTCCATTTCCTGGTCGTCGGGACCGCATCCCGCCAGCATCGCCACGATCAGAATCGGCCAAATCCGTTTCATTTCGCCAAAAACTCCGCCACTTCGTCCATCGCCTCGCAATACCAGCTGGCGTAGGTTTGCGCGTCCGGCACGTTCACGAGCTCGTTGGAGAGACTAGACGCCGTGAAGACCGGAATGAGATTGAAGACCACCCGCCTGCCCTCGTGCTCGAAGCGCTTGGAGAACTTGACGTCGCCCGTCGCCGCCTCGTAGAGCTTGACCACGATCGTATAGCGAAATTCCGCCCGATCGCAAAACGTGGCAGTCCCCAGATACGTCGCCCAAAAATCCCAAAGCGACTGGATGTTGGTCCGGCTCGCCTCCACGTCCACAATGTAGTCCGGCTGGTTGCCGCGCACGATGAAGCCCTTTTCTTCCAGGTAGTTCACCACCACCTTGGCGTTGGGATCCTGCACGCTCACCGTTTGCGAATACGCCTGGGTGTACATGTAGCCGCCATGATGGTAATGCCGGGGGCCCATATCGTACACGAAACCGTCCGAAACCGTATACTCCTGCGTCCGGAACAGCCCGCCGGAAAAGCCCAGCCGAATGCCGTTGCGCTCGCCCGTGCCCACCCGGTAGCCGGCTGCGGAGTAGCTGTCGGCCACCACGCATCCGGACAAGGCCAGCATCGCCGCCGGCAACCAGATCCAGCTCTTCGTCACTGCTGTATCTCCAACGTGCGGCAGTAGATGTGGCCGAACGCCTCGAAGAGAATTCCGAGCGTGTGGTCGTCCACCATGAAGAGCGAATTGTAGCTGTAGCCGCCCGTCGACTGCGGATAGACGTTCACCGACCCCTGATCCCACTCGATGCCGCGCGGACGCTCGCAAACGTCACGCCCGAAGTACACCGTGATGTCGGCCCGATCGGCCGGCGAGAAGCATGCCGCATAGAGACCGCGACCATCCGCGCCCGTGCCCACCTTGAGGCAAGACCCCTGCACCCAGCACGAAGGCTTGATGTAGTTTTCCCACGTCCAGTTCACAAAGTCGCGCGTCCGGAAAAACTCGCGGTTGTAGCCCTTGCACATCATGAGCCACGTGCCGTCGTCCAACTCCACGATGCAGTTTTCCTGCGCAGGATGGATGGGCGTGGTGATGCGGGTGGCCTTCCAGGTCTGTCCGTCGTCCTCGGAATAGACCGCAAAGCCCCTAGGCCCGTTGGCGAAATCGTCGTTGGGGAAGTACTGCATGGGAATGACCACCGTGCCCGCCTTCATGAGCACCTTGCCGTCCCGATCGTACACCGTCTTGCGCTGCACGATGCCGTGTCCCGGCCCTTCCAGAATGCCGCGAATCTTGTCCGGATCGGTGTTGAGCTTGGGATCCGCCTCGCGCATCGCCTGCAAAATCTCGTCGCGCACGAGCCGCATGCCTTCCCACTTGTCGTCGCGACCCGTCCCGCGCGTCGCCACCATGATGTCGGTCACCGACTTGCCGTTCTGGTGCGACCCCGCCAAGCCCCCTCCGGTCATTCCCATCACCAGGAAACGATCGCTCTTGGGCATGTAGACGATGCAAGGATCTCCGATATTGACGTCTACCGCCACCGGCTTGGTGTCGGTATTGGGCACGTCCACCGCCACGCGCGGCGCTTCCCAGGTCCGTCCGCGATCGGCGCTGTAGTTCTCCGCGAGATCGATCGCCCCCGGCAGATCGTACGAGCTCCAGTAGCGGCAATCGTACACCGCGATCGCCACGTCGCCGGTCGAAACCGCCACTGCCGGAATCCGGTAGACGCCGTTTTCGTTGCCCCCCAATCCGTCCGCGTATGGCGAATCGCCGATCATCTCCAGCGGGCCCAACTTGCCGGTGACCGCCGACAAAGGCAACGCCATCGACACCATGCACAGTGCCGCCAAGCCATACTTGATTTTGCGCATACTCGGACTCCTTAGGGGTAGGTTAAAGCTGAAATGGAACATTTTGTAGATATTATATCATATTCCGGCGGAAAAGTCCAGCGGAAACGGAATAAATTTTCGTTCTGCCCGCCTCAATTGTTGCCGATCTGCCGCAAAATGGCGTTCTTGAGCGACTGCAGGCGCGATCGGGACGCCTTGTCCTCGGCCTTTTCCAGCGCCCCGCGCACTTTGGCGAAGAGCGCGTTGCATTTGGCCGTATAGCCCCCCTCGGCGAAAACCTGCTGGCGATACTTGGCAAGCGTGCTGTAGTCCAGCTTCTCGCCGCGCGCTTTGGCGGTCTCGCGCGCCTTGGCGGACACTTCGTTGATTATCGCGTAATACTCCTGCTCCAACGGCTTGGCCAAGGTGAAATAAGGATAGTAGGACTTGTAGGAGGCGTCGCTGTCCGTCAACCGGTTGAGATCGTCCATGAAGAGGTTCGCCATCGTCTCGCCGTCCATCGCCAGCAGCGTCTCGTTCAGCGCCTTGAGTCCCTCCGGCGTACCGCGTGCCGCGCCCTGGTACTTTTCGCCGTACTTGACCATCAGCCGCACCGCCTTGTCCGCCTCCTCGAAGAAGTGGAGATACTCCTCCGCCCCGCCTCCCGTGTGGCTCGCGCCGCCCAGATATTTGAGCTTCACGCCCTCGGCCGACACGATATTGACGCTCGGCACGCCCCCGCCCGCCTTCAGGAGCCGGCCTACGTCTTCGTTCTGTTCTCGACACTTTTCCGACAATACGCTCTTGTCGCGGGGAGAGTCGATGTAGACGAGGATATACCGATCTTTCACCGCTTGCTGGAAGCGTTCGGTGGAAAGGACCTTGTCCGCCAGCACCTTGCACCAGCCGCACCAGTCCGACCCGCTGAATACCACGAGCAGCCACTTGTTCTCGCGCTGCGCCTGCTCCAACGCCGCGTAGTAATCGTCCATCCAGCCCGGCACCGTCGACTGCCCGGTTCCCTCCAGCCGTTCCGTCACCTTCGTCTCCTCCGCCTTCTTGATGCTGTCGCCGAACGACCGCTCGCTGTTCCTGGCGATTTCCCGCGCCTCCGAGCTGAAGCGGTCCAGCGGCGTCTCCTTGCCCAGCTTGACGAAATTCGCGTTGGACGGCACCGCCACCACCTTGCGGATCTTGCCGTTCTCGATGGCCCGCAGCACCACGCCGCTATACTGCACGCCCTCGCGCGTCGTCCGGGTGCTGCTCGACTGCGACCCCCAATAGCCGTACGACTTGGACGAGCGCTTCGTCTTGGTCTCTTCCACCGCCGGCGACATGAAGGTCATCTTCTGCGTCTTGGGATTGTCCCCGCCAAACGTGAACTTGCCCACATCCTCGATGGCAAAAATCCGATCCCCCTCGCTCGCGCCGATTTTGCGCCCCAAAAATAGCGCCTGCACCGTCACCTCGGTCGACTCCCGCTTGCCCGCGTCGCACGACACCTTGCCCTTGTACGACCACTGGGTGGACTTGACCGTCACCTCCCGCGCGAACGTGTCGTAGGAGTAGCTCCGATCGTCGTCCTTCTCGCGGTTTTCGATGCGCTTGGGCGTCTCGAGCGAAAGGCTGATCACGTGGTCTTTCGGCTTCTTGACGGTCGGTTTGCGCGTCGTCTTGCGCTCTTCCTTGGGTTTGGCCGGCTCTTCCGGCTTGCGCGCCTCGTCCGCCTTGCGCGGCTCCTCTTCTTTGGTGGCCGACTCCTCTTCCGCCTCGTCCTCGTCGTCCTCCTCCACCTCCATCCCCAGGCGCAACTCGTAGACCGGAAAATACCGCTTGCCATTGGAGGAAAAAGAGAAGTCCGGAAACACTTCCGACTCCGACCGACCCGCTGCCGCCGCGTACCGGACGCTCGAAATCTGCGACTCCTTGTTTTCGCCGTAGAACGACATCCGGCAGACGTCCCCCACCTTGACTACCGCGTTGTCGAACGTATAGACGAGGCGCGGCACCTTCTTGCCCGTCATGTCGGTAAACGAATTCTTGGCGTCCTTCACCACCTTGGCCGACTTGTAATCGCCGTTGTCGCACCGCACCTTCACGTATCGCGCGCACGAAATGCCGTCTATTTCCGGCGCGTAACCGAGCGAAAGCGACTTCAGCACCACCTCCTGGCCCGCGTGTTCGCCGTCCCAGTCGGGAATCAGCAGCCCCACGCTCTTGACCTTGCGGAACGAACCCCGGTCGAACACCGTGCCCAGATTGTTGACGAGAATGTCTTTGCCTTCCTGCCGGATGATCGACGCCTCCGCGCCCCACCAACATCCCAGCGCCAGCCCTAGCGCCAAAATCGTTCTTTTGCTCATGGTACGAGTATTATATCATATTCCCGCCCAAAAATCAAGCGGAATCTTGGATTTTCGATTTATGATTTTCGATTTGCGATTGTCCAATCGACAATACCTCAATACAATCCTAAATCTAAAATCGTAAATCCTAAATCACAGGGGGTGCCCACCCCCTCCCCCTATCGCCCAATAGGGCGTCACCCCCTCGCCATACGGGGTGACACCCTAGGGGG
>JAFXXW010000009.1 GCA_017542055.1 Kiritimatiellia bacterium | reverse complement strand
ATCGAGGCGCTGACGTGGGTGACGAACCGGGTGGCCCAGTCCACGTCGCACGCTTCGATGAGCGGCTTTTCCGGGTCGCGACTGATGGCGCTAAGAAGCGTCAGCTTGGCGATCTTTTCCGGCATCCGGACGAGGAGGGCGCGCGCATAGGCGAGGTTCTGGGCATCCAGCTCCTTGCGCTCGGCCATCGCCTCTGCGTTGAGCTCCAGCTTCCTTTGCGTCGCCTCCGGTGTCTCCCGGACGAGATAAATCCCGCCCGAAAAGGCCATTTCGCGCTCGTACAGGCACTTGGCCCACTTGAGCACATTGTCCGGAAGGGGACGCAATTCCGGCAATTGGCTCAAATACCGGTCTTCCGCCTTGAGGACGAGGCACCGCCCGTACATGCCGTTCTCGATCATCCGCCCGTTGAGCGTATCGTAGAAGGCGTCGGGCGTACCCGTCCCGAAGAACGTAAGGTGCGGATTGTCCAAGGCGATCGCCTCCATATTGGCCTTGGCGCGCGTCACGTACTTGCCTTGGCTTGCCGTATAGAGGCGACGGAAGCGTTCGCTCATCGCCTCCCCCAGGTGCGAACCGGTCCGCATCTGGTGGAACATGACCTCCGTCTCGTCCGCTTGCAGGAGCAGACACGGGCTCTCGATGAGCCGGTCCTCCAGTCCCTGGCCCGAGGCGGCCGTGTCCAGGATCGACCGGCTCCAGCCGATCGCGTCCAGCACCCGATGGCTCGTCTGGCGCGGCGCCTCCTTGCCGATTCCCGTTTCGCCCAGCGCCACCAGATAGAGGTTGGTGCGCGTGCCGTACGGATCGGCGTGGCTCCGCCCGCTCAGGTGGGCCAAAAGTCCTAGCGCCCCCATGAACGCCAAGGTCGGATTGGGACTATGCGCAGTTTGGAGCGTAAAGTCCTTCACCTCATTGATGAATCCGGGGACCTCGGTTAGACGCTCGTCCAGCGGCCCCGGGTCCGCAAAGTCGAGCAGTTGCTTACGATTAGTTGCCATAACTATGGCTCCTTTCCTTTAGGGTTAAGAGGGATAGGCACCGTGCCCATCTTCCTCACCTATAGGGTACGGTTAAGGGTAAATCGGCCCTCAAACTCGTAAAACCGGCCTATATTTGTGCCTGGGGGAGGGTCCGGAATTTTCCTTCACCCGGCGTAAAGCGACAAAAAAGCCGCCTTTCCTGCGAAAGACGGCCAACTAAAAATATTTTTTATCGCGGCTGGGGATTACGGGTTTTTTACTGGTCGGTGATACTGTTCGTTGAACGAAACCAGGTCTTTGGTGGAGTATGCGTCTCTATATTCGCGCCGGTCGATATAGCGTTTGGCGATTTCCTTCAAGGCTTTGTTATCGCCGGTAATCCGCAGGTCTTTGCGATAGACCAGTTTCCCGTCCCAGGAGGTCGGCGGCTTGGTGCGACCGGCTTCCCAGTCTGACACCACCTGCGCCGACACTCCGAAAATCGTCCCGACTTCTTGTTGGGTCAGCTTTTTGGTCCCTTTGAATTGGAACAGGTGCCAGAGCCGCCGGCGCAGAAAGGCCAAAAAGTTCTCCACCTCTTTTTTCAGCATCTGCCGGATTTCGTCGGCCAGCTTCCGGTTGTCTTCGCGTTGGGCAAAGGAGATGGCATAGCTCAAGACGGCCGCCTGCCAACGCTCGGCCAGTTCGTCGAACTTCTTGGCCGGGAGGTTGTCGTATTCGGCGCGCGTGAGGGGTCGGGTGAAGACCGGCTGGTATTCGTACGCGAAGAAGTCGCGCAGATAGTCCCGCAAGTTGCGCACTTCGGGATCGTCCGCCACCGCCAGACAAATATCGAGATAGTCCTCCAGGAACTCTTCCACCACGCTGCGGTAATCGGTCACGAGTTCGTCGCGGGGACAGTTGTAGAGGATTTGGTAAAGCGAGTGGAGGGCGGAAAGGATGCCGTTTGGGTCTTGGGTGGCGCTCAAGATGTCTTCGGCCGTCGTGGCCGGAGCCCCGGATCGGCGTTTTTGGTCATGCAGGTACGCCTGGAGGGCGTTGCGCGAAAGCCAAATGGCGCAGAAAATGGCGCAGTTGGCGTAATACTTGGCCATCCGGTTGAGGAGGACGTGCGTCTTGTCGGAAGGGGGCGCGGAGGCGAGTTCTTCGTCGACATAGCGGTTGAGGGGGTCCAGCCGCGCCAAAAACCGGCGCGCGCGATCGGGCGAGCGGAGGATGCGCCGGATGGCGGCCGGCTCCTCGCCCTCCCAATCGCTCATGTTCATGGTGGCGCCGGCGACGATCAGCGCATACTGCTCGCGCACGGCCCGGTCGAAATCGAAAACTTCCATCTCGTTGTTCATGGCGTATATTATACCATATTCCGTCGCCAACCGCAAGCGAAAAGTTTCCCCTCCGCGTTTTCTCCTTGCAATTCGCCCCAAAATTTGGTATAATATAAGGTATTGGCATTGCAAGGAGGAGCGTAGAGATGAAAAAGATGCTCGTATTGGCGTTACTGATGGCGGCGAGCGCAGTGGCGTTTGCGGCGAGGGCGGAGGAGAGTCTGGAAGCGGAGGCCAGGCGCACGGGCAAGGGCGCGCTCGTTCTGCAGGTGGGCAGCGACTGGTGCGTGGCCGGCGAGAGAATGCGCAAAGCGTTCGAGAGCGAAGAGTTCCGCAAGTTGGCGGGAGACGAGTTTGTGCTGGGTGTGTACGATGAAATGGAAAATCCTACCCCGGAAGTGCTCAAGGCCAATGAGCGGGTAAAGGGGCTCGTCAAACACGTGAAATGGTTTCCGGGAATATTGATTTATTCGCCTTCCATGAAGTTTGTAGAGGTGTGGAATTATTTCCCGCAAGACCATGATGCCGCGTGGCTTTACAGATGTTTGCATAGGCGCTACGAACGCTGTTTGGAGGCGGAAGCGGACTTCAAACGGGCCGCTGCCGTCCAAGGCGAGGAAGCGGCAGACCTGTACGGCCAAGGCTTTTACCGTCTGATCGGGCGGCTGAGCAAGTCCGTCGCCAAAGAATTCCTGACCGGCGAGCACGGCTGGGGAAAAGAGTGGGATGCGCTTTGCAAACTTGATGAGGACGACAAGTATGGGTGGGTGATGCACATCCAGATGCATACGCCGGAGGCCATGAAAATGGTGGCCAAAGTCACCGAACTAAAAGCTAAATCGCGGGAAGACGCGAAAGCGTACATCGAAAAAGTACGGTCTAAGTCCAAGCATTTTTCTCCCGACCAGCAGCAGTGCTTAATGATCATGGAATACGCGCTGGATATGGACGGGTTGGATAAGCCGCTTACACCAGCGCAG
Organism: Kiritimatiellia bacterium; assembly: GCA_017542055.1. Taxonomy (GTDB): domain Bacteria; phylum Verrucomicrobiota; class Kiritimatiellia; order RFP12; family UBA1067; genus UBA1067. The sequence continues at coordinate 65,844 of JAFXXW010000009.1, read as the reverse complement.
AAAAAACTGCTCCATGACGTGCTTGCTTTGGACGACGGTACTTTTTGGGGAAACTTTGCCCGCGGACGCCTGATCATGGACGGCGAACAGATTGCGCCGCCGGAATGGACTAAACTGGAAATGGTTCCGCGGCCGGATAAGCCGGCAGAGCCGGTTCCTTTCCTGCTGGACCGGTCTAGGGCGGCAATAAAGGGCATCAAGCCCAACGCCAAGCTCAGCGAGAGTCAGAAACTTGAAATCGCCCGGTATGCGGCATTGAGGCTGATCGGCGAGGAGGGATGGCAAAAACTGGTGTCGCGTCCTGGGTCGGAAAATTTCGTCCGCGCGTTTCTCGAGGACCGCACCTGGCTGGAAGACTTTGCCTGGAATGGACTATTCCCCAAGACCGGCTATCACCGAAAAGAATCCTGCGAGCCCGGCGCCGGGGCAGGGGCGATCCTGGCGCTCGAGAAGCTGGTGTTCCAGGACAACGGGCAGTGGGTCAAGTTTAAGGACGGCAAGTTCGAGGATAACGAAGGGCGCAGGTTTATGACGGCGCTGGCGTTCAACTATCCGGACCAAAGCGAGCAATGGCTGGCCAGAGAGTTGAATGACTACCGCACAACGGCGCAAGCCGGAAGGTTGCACAAGTCGGCCTACAGCCAACCGGTATGGATGTGGCGAATGGCGCTCAACCTCTATTACTTCGGCAATGTTGCCGGGCAGCAGATGGTTATGGACAGTTTCTGCAATGTTCCGGTAAGGGAATACCACAAAATCCCTTGGGATTTGCAGTTCACCGGTCCCATAAGTTGCTTCGGCGGGCGTTGGACGGAGCTGGTGCAGGTGTTCAGAAAAGCCGATGAGACGACGCTCGTGGGATATACGTGCTTGATGGGACATGCTTCGCATCAGCGGTCCAAATTGGCCTTGGCTTGCGCCAACGCGCGGGGCGTACCGGCGCTGATGGTGGAGCAGCCGCAAGGGCATCTCGCTTTTTCCTACCGCAAGCCGGACGGCACTTGGGTGCTGGGCAATAATTTGATGTATCCTTCGCAAATGCATTTCTGCTTCTGGCCGCATGACAGGATGCTGCGTCCGTGGCAGTATGTGTCGGCGGTGGAGGCAACCTTTGGCGCCGCGCGCGAGACTCGCCACGCGGCCGACCGCATGCTGACTTTGGCGAAGCTGGCTTGGGAGTCGAAGCGCGACTTTGATACGGTGCAGAAGTATTACCGGCGCGCGTGCGCGCTTCATCCCGGACATTATGGCGCATGGCTAGAGTACGAGTCGTATCTGTTGTGGGCCAACGCTTCGATGGAGGATTGGAACAGGTATGTCAATACGTTGGTCAAAGGCTTCAAGTCCGGCGGACAGCCGTTGTGGGATTTGCTTACGCCGTATTTCGAGCGGATCGCCAGGGAGCGGGGAGCCGAAGCGATGAAGCAAGAGGTGATGCGGCTGGAGCCGGCCATAAAGACCCCGCCCGGCAGACTGGCGGAAGCGACCACTTTCGACGACATGTGCAGGCAGTGGGGATTGAAATGAAGAAGATATTGCTCATACTTGCCTTGGTGTTGGCCGCCATGCCGGCGCGGACCGCGCCGGCCGTGTCGCTCGGGGTGCCCGACGGCTGGATGGAGGATGTGGCCAAGGCCAGACGGCAGGCCGCCTTGCAGGGCAAGTTCGTCTTAATGGCGTTTTCGGGTTCGGACTGGTGCGGCTGGTGCCGTCGCATGGACCAAGAGGTCTTTTCGCAAAGCGATTTCATCCGCAAGGCGTCCCGGAAATACGTGCTTGTGATGATTGACTGCCAGCAAAACAAATCGCGGCTGTGCGAACTTGCGGCGACGCAGAATCCAGATTTGGCGCGGCAATACCGCATCGTAGGCTATCCATCGATGGTGATAACCGATTCGAAAGGACGGAAGGTTGCATCCCTCAGCGGGTACACGAAAGGCGGCCCCCGGCTTTTCTCGACAAGCTGGATGGCGCGATGGCCGTCGTGAAGTGGCCCACCCTGTTTCTCGGCGAGAAACTGCGACATGATCGCGGTTAGGGCCGCGCTGTACAAGATGGTGGATGAACTCAATGCCATGATGGGCGGCACCGGCGGCAATCCGTCGACGCACGTAAGGGCGATGGACGCTTTGATTAAGCGGTATGCGAAGGAGGCGAAGCTGGATAAGGAAGAACTGCTGGAAACGCAGATCCGGCTCTGGTTCCGGCTGGCGAAAGGCTTCCAGTCGCCGGACGTCCGCAAAGAGGCGGACGTCCATGGGGTTTGACTCCATGGACGCACAAAATACAGTTGACTGACCCCATGGACGCACAAGGGGCTGCCGGCGAAAAGCGATTGCAAAAGTCAGTACTTTTTATGGTTTTGTTTTTCCAGTTGCAACTCCGGATGCCAGGTGAAAGCCGTTATGTTGTTCCACTTGACGGAGGTCGGCTGTCCGTTGAAAGTAGAGAGGACTTCTACATTTGGCGCGACGGAAGTGATGGCAGGAGCTCTGATGAACGTCATCTTGGTGCCCGGGTGTCCGTCCCACATGCCGACGGTCGTAAAACTACCAAGTTGCCGTCCATAGGCGTTGCGCTTGACCGTGACGGGCAGGAGCTTGAATAAGTCGGCGAGAAGAATCAGCCCTGCGCAGACGGCGAAGACAGGGAGTCCGTGCTCAATTCGTTCCTTCAGCGGTCCAAAGAGACCAAGGTCATTCAGCAGTTTCCCCTGCACGGTCGATTCGCCTCCGGGTAGCGCGAGAAGGTCGAAGTCGCGCTCCAGGTCACGCCGCTGGCGAATCTCGAACGTATCCGCGCCCTTCGCACGCCAGTATGCAGACATCTCCGCGAACGCGCCTTGAACTGCCAGAACTCCAGTTTTCACTTCCCGCGCTCCTCCATGATAGTTTCGATTTCGTCGGCGTTGATGCCCACCATCGCGGGACCGAGGTTTTCGGAGAGTTTCGCCAAGAGTTTTGCGTCCTGCCAGTTGGTGACCGCCTGCACAATCGCCGCGGCGCGCTTCGCGGGATCGCCCGACTTGAAGATGCCGGAGCCCACGAACACGCCCTCCGCGCCAAGCTCCATCATGAGCGCCGCGTCCGCCGGGGTCGCGACTCCGCCGGCCGCAAAGTTGACGACAGGGAGCTTTCCGTTCGCGTGCACGTACTTCACGAGGTCGAGCGGCGCGGCAAGTTCCTTCGCCGCCTCGTAGAGCTCGTCTTCGCGCAGCGACGTAACGCGGCGGATTTCGCTCTGCATCTTTCGCATGTGGCGCACTGCTTGAACCACATCCCCCGTGCCCGGTTCGCCCTTGGTGCGGATCATCGTGGCGCCCTCGCCGATGCGGCGCAAGGCCTCGCCGAGGTCGCGCGCCCCGCAGACGAACGGCACGGCAAATTTCGTCTTGTCTATGTGCCGCGTGTCATCGGCAGGGGAAAGCACTTCAGATTCGTCGATGTAGTCGATCTCTATCGCCTCGAGGATACGCGCCTCGGCGATGTGTCCGATGCGGCACTTCGCCATCACGGGGATGGTGACAGCCTCCTGTATACCCTTGATCATCGCGGGGTCGCTCATGCGCGAAACGCCTCCGGCGGCGCGGATGTCGGCGGGGATGCGCTCGAGCGCCATCACGGCGCACGCGCCAGCCGCCTCCGCGATCTTCGCCTGTTCGGGCGTCGTCACGTCCATTATCACCCCGCCCTTCAGCATCTGCGCGAGGTTCCTGTTGAGTTCCTGTCTGTTGTCCATGGTTGTTCTCCTTTCGTCGGTGATTTGCGGATATTATACTTTCCTTGCGCTGACGGAATAGCCGGCCTGGATGGCGAGATGACGGTCGTCGTCGAAGTCCGCCCCTGGCGTGGTAAGGAGCGGACCCGCAATGCCAGCAGACATCCCCACGTAGATGCACTTCGCGGCAGTCTCGTCCGACATGTCACGGCGTCCGCCCGCGAAGCGGAGCGGAGTCGATGGATTTACGAGGCGAAGTAGCGCCACAGAATCTATCACGCGCTCAGGGTCGAGTATGCCGCGCGAGCCTAGTGGCGTTCCCTCGATCGGATGGAGAACGTTGACCGGAATCGAGTCGGGCGCTATCTCCTTAAGCGCGAACGCGAACTCCACAAGCTGTTCATCGGTCTCGCCCATGCCGATTATCCCGCCGCAGCAAATATGGAAACCGAGTTTCTTCGCGGCGCGAAGTGTGGAAAGCTTATCTTCAAGCGTGTGGGAGGAGCAGAGCGACGGAAAGAGGGAAGGCGCCGTCTCGATGTTGCAGTGGACACGCTGAAGCCCCGCCGCTTTGAGTTTTGCGAGATCGTCTTCAGATAGCAGCCCGAGCGAGGCGCAAAGCCCGATGTCCGTCGCCTTTCGCATTTCGCGGAGCGCCGCGCATGCGTTATCAACATCCTCATGCGAGAGGGTGCGGCCGGAAGTGACGATGCCGATCCTGTCCGCGCCGTTCGCCTCCGCCTCCTTCGCCGCTTTTACGCAAGCCTCGGAGCCGACCCAGCCGTAGGTCTCGCAACCCGTCTTCCAATGCGCGGACTGTGCGCACCACTTGCAGTTCTCGCTGCAGTGTCCCGAACGCGCGTTGATGATGGAGCAGAAGTCGAAGCGCTTTTCCACGCACCGCTCCGTCGTTTCATGCGCCCGCTCGCGCAGCTCCTCGCGCCGTTCCGGCTTCAGCAACGCCAATGCCTCGGTTCTTTCGATCATGCTACAGTTCCTCTCCCAGCAAAAGCGCGACGACGGCGTTGGCCTGCATGGTGGCGGCGATGCCGACGCGCGGACTGACAGGGGCGAGGCCGCTTCTGATATCGCTTGTCGTGTCGCCGATCAGGATGAGGTCCTTGCCGATGCGCCGCTGGGTGATTTGCGCCGAACGCCCCCAACCGGCAAGGCCGCTTGCCGCAACGACAGGTTTTTCGAGCGGCAGCACGGCGTGGAGCAGCATCGCTTTCGCCTCCGCAGAATCGAATGCTTCGACGATGACGGAACAACCCGAAAACGTCCAAGCGATATTCTCAGTCGAGAGTTTCACGTCACGCATATCGAGTTCCAACTTTGGTTCTATGCGCCGCAGATTTTCGGCGAGCGCGTCCACCTTCTTGCGCCCCAGTTGGTCGCGGAAAAAGAACTGGCGGTTGAGGTTGGATTCGCTAACGACATCGAAGTCGGCGATGACGAATTTCTTCACGCCGGCTCTGACAAGGTGCATGGCGCAGTTGGAGCCAAGGCCGCCCGCGCCGGCGATGCCGACAACGGCATTTTCGAGAATGCTCCGTTCCCGTTCGACGAGGTATGTGTTGGCGCCCACAGTTCAACCTCCCGACACGATATTGAATACGTTGAGTTCCGCACCGTCGGCGAGAGTCTGCGCGGAGAGGTCTGTTGCCTTGCCGTAGATTTCGCCTCCGTATTCGACAATAGCCGTCGCCACGTCGATTCCCTTGTCCGCGAGAAACGCCGCGACCGAAGTCGCGGACGTTTCCACGCTATTCCCCTGATAGACGATCGTCATTTTCTTCTACTCGAAGAGCCAAGTCGAGAGGTAACGCTCGCCGGTATCGGGGAGGAGCGCGACGATGGTCTTGCCTGCGAAGTCGGGACGCTTCGAGAGCTCGAGCGCCGCCCAGAGCGCCGCGCCGGACGAGATGCCGATAAGCAACCCTTCCTGTGCCGCGGCGGCGCGCGCGGTCGCGCCCGCATTCTCCGCAGATGCCTGGATCACCTCGGTGAGGAGCGACGTGTCGAGCACCTTCGGAACGAATCCCGCGCCGATTCCCTGGATCTTGTGTGGTCCTGGCTGGCCGCCGGAGAGGACTGGCGACGTATCGGGTTCCACCGCGAAGAGTTTCACATTGGGCTTCTTCTCTTTGAGATATTTGCCGGTGCCCGTAATCGTGCCACCTGTGCCAACGCCGGCGACAAACGCCGCCACTTCGCCGTTCGTGCCGTCCCAAACTTCCGGACCCGTAGTGCGGTAGTGGAAGTCGGGGTTCGCCGGGTTCTCGAATTGCTGGAGGATCACGGCGCCAGGCGTGGCATCGCGAAGTTCGTTCGCTTTTGCGATTGCGCCCTTCATGCCGGCCGCGCCGGGCGTGAGGACGATTTCCGCGCCGTAGGCGGCGGCGAGCTTGCGCCGCTCGATGCTCATCGTCTCAGGCATGGTAAGGATGAGGTGGTAGCCCTTGACCGCACTAACGAGCGCGAGGCCTACGCCCGTGTTGCCGCTCGTAGGCTCGATGATTGTCGCGCCGGGATTGAGCGTGCCGTCCTTCTCGGCGGCCTCGACCATCGCGAGCGCTATGCGATCCTTGACGCTGCCGCCCGGATTGAAAAACTCCACCTTCGCGAGAACTTTCGCCCCACCCTTGTTCAGCTTGTCGGAAATCTCGACTAGCGGCGTGCCGCCGACCTTGCCGAGTATATTTTGGATTGTATTGCTCATTGTTCTATTCTCTCCTGTTTGTGACGGCCGCAATGAATTGCAACCCTCCAGGGTATTAGAATTGATACTGCACGCTAAAGACGAGACCCGAACCCACGCCGAGATTCTTGGCGGAGCCGTTACGATAAAACCTGTCCTTGTCGCCGGTATCGACATAGGCTGCAACAAGCGTGAGCCTGTCGGTGGCGAACCAAGCGACGTGCCCGTCGTAGTAGTCGTGGTTGCGAATGCCGTCTCCAACCCTCGCGCCCTGCTTGTATTCGAAACCGAGCGCGATGTTTTCCGCCGGCAGTATGTCGATATTGCCGAAAAAGACGGTATCATAGTCGTTGTGGCCGACTACTCCGTTCACGACTTCGTCCGTGTATAGGACGCCTCCAGAAAGAAGCACGGGTATTGGCGTCTGCGTGATGAGTTTGGATGCCACGACATAGGCGTCAAAGCCGTTATCGTCTAGCCCCAGCGCATCGACAGTCTTGGAGTCGGTGTACTTCCAGACGCCGCCGACGGCGAGCGCCGGCACCCAAACGGTATCGAACGCATTTTCATCGAGGAAGCGGAACTTCGCGCCGATGTTGTGCGTCTCGATGGACTTGTCGCCATATTTGTGGGCGTTGATGAATCCGTAGCCGTACGAAACTTCGAGTCTATCGAAGAATGTGAGCGCGGCGGAACCGGCGTACCAACTTATGTCTGCGTCTTTGAGATTGACGTACCATGCGCCGACCTGCGGTGCGGAGACTGTATCGTTCAGGTTGCTTGTACTGCCGTACTCCCACGGTAGGCCTGCAGTGTAGGCTAACGGGTTGAAAGCGATGCCCCCAGTGCCTTGCAGATTGTTGAGCGGCACGCTCGCGAAGAGGATGTCGTGGATGGCGGCAACGGCAGCGATTATTGCGAGTTTTATGTATGTGTTCTTCATGGTTTTGTTCCTTTCGTTTTTACCTCAAATTGCTTTGAGCGCCTCGTCAAGGGCGTCGATGATGTCGTCGATATGTTCGAGGCCGATGGAGAGGCGTATTAGTTCCGGCAAAACGCCACCCTTGCGCAAATCTTCATCGGAGAGCTGCGAGTGGGTGGTCGAAGCCGGATGGATTATCAGACTCTTTGCGTCGCCCACATTGGCGAGAATCGAGAATATCTCTCCGTTCGCGGCGTCCGTCACCTTGCGAGCCTCCGCCGAACCTCCCTTGACGCCGAAGACGACAACTCCACCCGCGCCGTTTGGCAGATACTTTGCCGCGAGTTCCGGCTGCGTGAGGGAAGGATACTTCACCCATGCAACCTTCGGATGCTTCTCGAGGTGCTTTGCGACCGCGAGCGCGTTTTCGCTGTGGCGCGCGATGCGGAGCGGCAGCGACTCGACGCCCTGGAGGAAGATCCACGCAGCATCCGGCGCGAGCGTCGGGCCCTGATTGCGGATGCCGACCGTGAGAAGGCGAATCGAGAACGCGATGGGCTTAAGCGGCTCCGGGAGGTCGTGTGCGAACCTGAGGCCGTGGTAACCCGCGTCCGGCTCGTTGTAGAGCGCGAACTTGGGATCGCTCCAGTCGAAGCCGCCTTTCTCGACCACTACGCCGCCGATTCCAGCGCCGTGTCCGCCGATCCACTTCGAAAGGGAGTGGATGACGAAGTCCGCGCCGTGGTCCAGCGCCCTAAGGAGAGGCGGCGGAGTGAACGTGGCATCCACGACGAGCGGCAGGCGGTGGCGATGCGCAACTTCGGCATACTTCTCGATGTCTGCGATGTCAAGGGCGGGGTTGCCGACCGTCTCGATGAAGAGAAGCCTAGTCTTCTCGTTTATCGCGGCTTCGACTGTCCCGAAATCGTTGACGGGCGTGAAGTTCACCTTGATTCCCACATTCGGCAAAATCGCGTCGAATTGCGCGAACGTGCCGCCGTAGAGATTGGTCGGGGCGACGATTTCGTCTCCTGCGCGGGCGATATTGGTTATGGTGAAGTAGATCGCCGCCGTGCCAGAAGCGAGCGTCTGTGCCGCCGCGCCGCCTTCGAGCGCAGCGAGACGGCGCGCGAGCACGTCGTTCGTGGGGTTCATGAGGCGGGCGTAGATGTTGCCCAACTCCTTGAGGGCAAAAAGATCCGCGCCGTGCTTGGAGTCGCGGAAGTTGTAGGCCGTAGTGCGATAGATTGGTACAGCGCGCGAATGTGTCGCAGGATCTCCGAACACGTCCTGTCCGGCGTGCACCGCCAACGTCTCGATATGAAGTTTCCGGTTGCTCATTTTGTTTGTTCCTTTCATTGGTCCGTCCCGGGACATTCCGGAGCAGATGCTGCATATTATATCATAATTTACGACCATAAATCCAATCGGAAATTTCTCCATGTGGCCATAGGTTTCTCCTATGTTTTCAGCTTGACAGACAAAAGAATTTATGATATAATACCTAACATGACACTGCAACAACTCAAATACGTCGACGGCGCCGCCCGGTTCGGCACCTTCACCGAGGCGGCGGCACGGCTTTTCGTCTCCCAGCCGACTCTCACCGAATCCATTCGCCAACTGGAGGAGGAGCTCAGAATCGCAATCTTCAACCGCACGCCAAAAGGTGTAACACCCACGCGCGAAGGCGAAGAATTTTTGGCGAGCGCTCGCCAGATTCTCACTGACGCCGAGCACATCCAAGCAAAGTACTCTGGCAAGGCGGTGCGTCTGCCGCAATTCGCGGTGAGCTGCCAGCACTACGCTTTTGCCGTGGAAGCGTTCGTACGGGTTGTAAAGGCCAACTTGTCGGACGAATACGACTTCACCCTGCGCGAAACCGTCACCAGCGAATTGATCGAGGACGTAGCCACGTACAAGAGCGAAATAGGTGTAATCTATCTCTCCCGGCGTAATGAATCCGCGCTAGGCAAAATCTTCCGCAAGCACGAGTTGGTATTTGAAGAACTCTACGCAAGCAAGCCGCACGTGTTCCTGGGGCGCAAGCATCCGCTCGCCAAGGAAAAAAGCATCAAGCCCAAATGGCTCGACCCCTACCCCTACGTCTCCTACGAGCAGGGTGCGGATAATGCACTCTACTTCGCTGAGGAGATAATGCCCTCAATCGACCGCAAAAAGAACATCCGCGTACGTGACCGCGGCACCATGACCAACCTCATATTGGAACTGGACGGCTACACTATCGCCTCCAGCGGCCTCAGCAGGAAACTCAATGGTCCCGATATCGTCAAAGTACCGCTAGAGCTTAACGAGACCATCCGCGTAGGACTCCTGCACCGCAGGGGCAACCTTTCGCGCGCTGGTGCGCAGTTTGCCGCCGCAATCAGAATGACCGCCCAGACAACAGAGACAAAATAAAGCCGCGCCGTGGGCGCAGTCGTAGAGCGCCGAAAGTTCGTGTTCGATGGCGTGGCTCGACCAGTCCTGCACGCGCCCCGCGTGGGTGTCAGTGGGGACTGACCCCATGGACCGAGGGGCGGAAAAGGAAGAGGAAGTGATTTACGATTTGCGATTTTGGATTTATGATTGGTGATTGAATTGGAGAGGGGAGGGAAGATTTTGCTTGAAATCGGGGAGAAAATATGGTATAATATGGAGCAAGATGAAAAAATTCGGGAAAAATTCCGGTAACCTATCGGCGGCCCAGGAATGAGCGTAGTTTTGATGGCCAATTGCATGGTGGCGGCGTTGAGTCTCGTCGGGGCGATCACCCCCGACGGGACTAACGATATGACCCGGGCGGTGCAGGTGCGGGCGAAGTCGGGCGAGACGCTGGAGCTGGCGGAGGGCGAGTACCATTTCTACGCGGACCGGGCCAGACGGATGGAGGTGTACGTTTCCAATCACGACCAACCGGTGCCGCGCAAGGTGCAGTTGCCGTTGTGCGGGGTGGAAAACTTTACGTTGCGCGGATTGGGGAAGGGGGCGAGGCTCGTCTTTCACGGCGAGTCGACGGGGATTTTGTTGATGGACGCCAAAGCGGTGCGGCTGGAGAACCTGGCCTTGGACTGGGCCGAGCCGCCCATCGGCGAAGCGAGGTACGAGGGCATGGACAAGGACGGCAAACCGGAGCTCGCTTGGCGGGTGCACGGGTGCGACGGGGAAACGGCCAACGCCTGGATGTTGTGGGACGGGGAGACGAGGTCCATCAAGCCGGATACGGGCGACGATTTCGAGTGGTCGCAGGCGACGGCGGGAGATATAATATCGATGCGCGCGTGGAGCAGGCCCTCTCCCGCCATCTGTCTCTACCGGGCCCAAGACGTGAAGCTGGACCAGGTGACGGTCCATTCCGCGCACGGGATGGGACTGTTGGCGCAGCGGTCGGGCGATATCGAGTGGTCGGGCGGGGGCGTGTATCCGCGCGAGGGGTGTTTTTGTTCCACCCAAGCGGACGCCACGCACTTTTCGAATTGCCGGGGGAAGATATTGGTCAAGGGCGCGAGATTCGAGGGAATGATGGACGACGCCATCAACGTGCATTCCACGTGTCTCAGGATCGAGGAAACACAGGAGGGGAAGCGGATCAAGTGTCGCTACATGCATCCGCAGGCGATCGGCTTCGAGGTATTCGGGCCGGGAGAAAAGCTGCGCTTCATCCGGTCGCGCACGTTGGAGAACGGCCCCGAGACGACGGTGCGGGAAGTGGATCGCCTTGACGAAAGGACGGTAGTTTTGACGTTGGCGGACGAAGTGCCGGCGGGATTGGGAGTCGGCGACGCGGTGGAGAACGCGGACTATCAGCCGGAAGTGGAGTTTACGGGCAATACGGTCAAAAACAACCGGGCGAGAGCGGCGCTTTTCACCACGCCGGGCAAGGTGACGGTGCGGGACAATACGTTCGATCACGTTTCGGGCAGCGCCATTTTGCTGGCGGGCGACGCGTCCAACTGGTTCGAGTCGGGCGCGTGCACGGAGGTGGAGATTGCGGGCAACCGCTTCCTCGATTGCCTCACTTCGCGCTACCAGTTCTGCCACGCGGTGATCACTTCGGCTCCGTCCGTGCCGGATTTGGCCGGACAGCAAACGCCGTATCACGGCCATATCGCGGTGACCGGCAACGTTTTCGCTTGTCCGGGCGCCAAGTTGTGGGACGGGATTTCCGTTTCCCGACTGGAATGGCACGACAACCGGGAAGGGGAGCGGTGAAGATAGTCCACGTTTGCGCCGGCTGGGAGGAGAACAACGGGGCGGCCCGGATCGCCCGGCTCATCATGGCGGAGCAGTCGGGTTTGGGCCACGAGACGACGGCCCGGATTTGGGCGTCGGCGCGGGAACTGGTCGCGGCGGACGAAGTGTGGATCCACTGCGCGTGGAAGCCGTGTCTCTGGTGGGCGGCCTTATGGGGGAAGCGCGTCAAGTGGGTGCCGGAGGCGAGTTACGATCCCATCCGGCTCAAGTATCACGGGTGGAAGAAGTTTTTGGCGGGACCGGTGGAGCGTTGGGCGCTAAGGCGCGCGGAATGCGTGATCGCCACGTGCGAGGCGGAAGCGGGGTGGATCCGTCGGTACGAACCCAAGGTGAAGCGGGTGGAGGTGACGGACATCAAGCGGTTTTTCCGGTTGGACGCCGGGGAGGGACCGAAGGGACAAGATCGGCGGGGAGCCTTGCGGGTGCTCTATATGGGGCGGGCGCATCCTTTGAAGGGGCTCGAGTATCTGGAGCGGGCGGTCGAGGAGTTGGGGAATCAAGTGGAGCTCAAGGTGGCGAGTAGGGTTTTTGGCGAGGAAAAGGCGCGAATTTGGGATTGGTGCCAGGTGCTGGCGCTGCCTACTTTGTCCGACAATTTCGGGTTGGTGGTGGCCGAGGCGTTGGAGCGCGGCAAGGACGTGATCGTCACGGACGGGGCTCCTGCGTGGGGCGACGGAGAAAAGTATGGCGGGCGGCTAGAGTACGTCAAGGGCTTTCTCGCGGCTTCCGGCGAGGACCGGACGGAAATGCTCCGATTGGCGATCTTGCGAAAAATCGCTTGATTTTCCGCCCGGAATATGGTATAATATTAGATAATCTAGAAAAAGGAGCAGTATGGCCAATCAAGCACAACTTGGCGCGCGCGTGAAAGCGTATCGCGAAAATCTGGGCATGACCGTCGAGGAATTGGGCCTCAAGAGTCAGGTGGACGTGCGTACCATCACCCGGTTGGAGAACGGTACGCTCCTGCCCGGCATGGGCGCCATGTTCCGCATCGCCAAGGCCATGGGTCAGCGGCTGGGGACGTTCATGGACGACCAGTACGAGCCCGATCCCATCATTTCGCGCGCGGAGGAACCGGTGGACGCCGAGGGAGTCAAGATGATGGCGCACGGCAAGCCCGATCGCAACATGGACCCGTACTGGATCGAGCTGGACGAAAAGGGCACGGTGCGCAACATGACGTTCGAGGGCGAATTCTTCATGCTGGTCATCGACGGCGAGGTGGAACTCAACTACGGCGACAGGCGCGAAACGCTCAAAAAGGGCGACAGCGCCTATTTCAACGCGCTCGTGAGTCACAATTACAAGGCCATCGGCGGCCGGAAGGCGACGGTCGTGGGCGTACACTACATGCCAATGTAAAGGAGCGAAAAAGATGAGTTGGTTCGAGGCGAAAAAGGAGAAGCCGGCCATTCCGCCGGCCAAGGCGCTGTGGGCCGTGTGCCCCAAGTGCAAGAGCCACATGCCCAAGGAGGAGTGGAAGGCCAACAACGCCATCTGCCCCCGGTGCAACTATCACGGGCGGCTGTCGGCGCGCGAACGCATTGCGCAAGTGGCGGACGAGGGGAGTTTCGAGGAGCTGTTCCGCGCGGTGAGCTACTCCGACCATCTGGAGTTCCACGACGCGTCGGGCGACTACAAGAGCAAGGTGGAGGCGACGATCGCCAAGACGAAAGAGACCGAGTCCATCGTGATGGGCCGGGCGACGATCGGGGGGCATCCGGTGATGCTGGGCGTGATGGATTTCGCCTTCATGGGCGGGAGCCTGGGGACCGGCACGGGCGAACGCATCGCCCGGGCGTGCGAAACGGCGATGGCGGAAAAGCGGGCGCTCGTGATCTTTTCGGCGTCGGGCGGGGCCCGGATGCACGAGGGCATTTTGAGTCTCATGCAGATGGCCAAGACCTCGGCCGCCATCGGCAAGCTGAAGGAGTCGGGGTTGCCGTACATCAGCGTGCTCACCGATCCCACGACGGGCGGCGTCAGCGCGTCGTACGCGATGCTGGGCGACATCAACATCACCGAGCCCAAGGCGCTGATCGGCTTTGCTGGGCGGCGAGTCATCGAGAACACCATCCACCAGAAGCTGCCGGACGATTTCCAGAGCGCGGAGTATCTGGAGAAGCACGGCTTCATCGACAAGATCGTGGAGCGCAAGGACCTGAAGGCGTTCATCGCCAAGATGCTCAACTACTGGGGCTGCTAAGCGGGGAGGAATTCAATCATGGCAAGCAAGAAGACTGTGGCCAAGACGGCCAAAACGCCCAAGACGCCCAAGGCCAAGGCGCCTACCGCTTGGGACCGGGTGCAGCTGGCGCGCGACGCCAAGCGTCCGCACCTCGCCGATTTCCTGCGCGAGATGGCGAGCGACTTCGAGGAACTGCATGGCGATAGGCTGGTCAACGACGACCGCGCGCTCATCGGCGGTTTCGCCACCATCGGTGGCGAGAAGGTGCTGGTGCTGGGTCACCACAAGGGCGCCACGGTGGAAGAGAACATGGAGGCCAATTTCGGCATGGTCAACCCCGACGGCTATCGCAAGGCGATGCGCCTGGGGAGGCTGGCGGAGAAGTTCCATCTGCCCATCGTGACTTTCGTGGACACGCCCGGAGCCTATCCCGGCGACACGGCCGAAGCGCGCGGACAGGCCGAGGCCATCGCCAAGAGCCTGGAGGTTTTCGCGGGGCTCAAGACGCCGATCGTGGTGGTGGTGACGGGCGAAGGCGGTTCGGGCGGAGCTTTGGCGATCGCGGTGGGAGACCGCATCCTCATGCTGGAGAACGCCGTCTATTCCGTCATTTCGCCGGAAGGCTGCGCGGGCATTCTGTGGCGCGACGGCAAGGCGGCTCCGCTGGCGGCCGAGGCGCTCAAGATCACGGCGGCGGATCTGGCGAGGCTGGGAGTCATCGACGAGATCGTGCCGGAACCCCGGGGCGGCGCGCAAACCGACCACCAGGCGGCCGCGGCCTACGTGAAGGCGGCAGTGCTGAAAGCGCTCAAGGAGCTCAAAAAGCGGTCGCTCGACGAGCTCATGGCCGCGCGATACGAAAAGCTGATGAAGATGGGAAGGTTCAACTGATGGCGGAAGAAAACAAGTCGTCGCTCGACGCGCTCGCGGCGCTGTGCAAGCGTCGCGGGTTCATCTATCACTCGTCCGAAATCTACGGCGGAATGCCGGGATTCTGGGATTATGGTCCTTTGGGCAGCGAGCTCAAGGCCAACGTGAAGCAGGCGTGGTGGCAGTTCACGGTGCGCGGTCGCGAGGACGTGGCGGGACTCGACGCCGCCATCATCATGCACCCGAAAATCTGGAAGGCTTCGGGCCATCTGGACACTTTCGCCGATCCGATGACGATGTGCAAGGACTGCAAGAAGCTGATGCGGTCCGACCAGATCAAGGACATCTACGCCGACCAGAAGAAAAAGCCCCAGCCCAAGATTCCGGGCAGCGACTTTTTCTGTCCCTACTGCGGCGGCGAGCTGACCGAGCCCAAGCCGTTCAATCTCATGTTCAAGACGATCGTGGGACCCGTCGACGATCCGTCGAACGTGGCGTATCTGCGGCCCGAAACGGCGCAGGCCATCTTTGCGCAGTTCCAGAACGTGCTCGCCACGAGTCGCCAGACCGTGCCGTTCGGCATCGCGCAGATGGGCAAGAGTTTCCGCAACGAGGTGACGCCCCGGAACTACACGTTCCGCAGTCGCGAATTCGAGCAGATGGAGCTGGAGTTCTTCATCCGGCCCGACGAGGCGGTGGAGATTCTCCACGGCCACGTGGTCACGCTCAAGGACAAGCCCGATTTGAGCGGCCCGGTGCAGGACGACTGGGGCTGGGAAGTGTGGCACAAGTACTGGGTGGAACAGCGCAAGAAATTCCTGAACGCGGTGGGCCTCCCCACCGAGCGGTTCGTGGAATACTGGCAAAAGCCGGACGAGCTGGCGCACTACGCCCGGGCGTGCGTGGACATCGAGTACGACTTCCCGTTCGGCCGGCAGGAGCTGGAGGGCATCGCGGCGCGCAGCGACTTCGATCTCACCCAGCACCAGATCCATTCCGGCCAGAGCCAGATGGTGTTCGACGATCCGCTGAAGCAGGCCGCCAAGCGGATGGACGAGGCCGCGAGGAAGGCTTTCGTCGAGAAGGTGCAGGCTGACTGGGTCAAGCGCGGCAAGGACGCGATCGCGGCCGAGAAGTTCTGCCAGAACCTTTTCGAGGGCAAGTACGTTCCGCACGTGATCGAACCTTCGGCCGGCGTGGACCGGTTGATGCTGGCGCTGCTGTGCGAGGCCTACGAGGAAGAGAAGCTCGTGGACGAGAAGGGCAAGGAAGACGTCCGCACGGTGCTCCATTTCAGCCCCAAGGTGGCGCCGATCAAGGTGGCCATTTTCCCGCTCATCAAGAAGGACGAGGCGCAGGACAAGCTGGCGCGCGAAATCTTCGTCAAGCTCCAGAAGAAGGTGAACGTGATGTGGGACGTTTCCGGCGCCATCGGACGCAGGTATCGCCGGCAGGACGAAGCGGGCACGCCCTGGTGCATCACGGTGGACGGACAGTCGGTGGAGGACGGCACTTTCACGGTGCGCGAGCGCGACTCGATGAAGCAGACGCGCATGACGTATCCCGAGTTCCTCGCCATGCTCTACGACCAGCTGGAATTCTGAGCTTGAAAATCGTCGACACCGATTACTTCGTGGTGGGGTCCGGCATGGCCGGACTCATGACCGCGCTGCACCTGAGCGCCTACGGCAAGGTGACGGTGGTCACGAAGGGTCGGCTGCAGGACTGCAACACCAACTTTGCGCAGGGCGGCATCTGCTGCGTGATGGACGAGGGGGATTCCTTCGCCAAGCATGCGCGCGACACGATGATCGCCGGGGCGTGGCTGGGCAACAGCCAGGTGGTGCACGAAATCTGCGAGCACGCGCCCGAGGCGATCCAGGATCTGATCGACTGCGGGGTCAGGTTCAACAAGAAGCCGGACGGCGGCTGGGACCTGACGCGCGAAGGCGGACACAGCGCGCGGCGCATTTTCCACGCGGGCGACATCACCGGCGAAAAGTGCGAAAAGGCGCTTATCCGCACGGTGAAGAAGACGAAGTCGATCGACTGGCGCGAAGAGACGATAGTCATCGATCTCATCATGACCAGGCGGATCGGGATCGCGGGCGAAAACCGGTGTCTCGGAGCGTACGTGCTGGACAAGGCCAAGAACGAAATCTACGCCATCCGGTCGCCCAACACGATTCTCGCCACGGGCGGTTGCGGCAAGGTGTACCTCTACACCTGCAACCCCGATACCGCCACGGGCGACGGCATCGCGCTCGCGTGGCGGGCCGGCGCCAAGATCGAGAACATGGAGTTCATCCAGTTCCATCCCACCTGTCTCTACCATCCCCAGGCCAAGCGGTTCCTCATTTCCGAGGCGGTGCGCGGCGAGGGGGCGGTGCTGGTGGACCGGAACGGCCGGGAGTTCATGCGCAAGTACGATCCCCGGGGGAGTTTGGCGCCGCGCGACATCGTGGCCCGGAGCATCGATTCCGAGATGAAGCGCACCGGCGCCGACTGCATGTTCCTCGACATCCGCAAGAAGGGGAAGAAGTATCTGATGGAGCGCTTCCCCAACATCTACGCCAAGTGTCTCTCCTTCGGGATCGACATGGCCAAAGATCTCATTCCGGTGGTGCCGGCCGCGCACTACACCTGCGGGGGCATCAAGGCCACCACCGCGGGCGAGACGAACATTCCGGGCCTGAGCGCGGTGGGCGAGTGCGCTTCCACCGGGTTGCACGGCGCCAACCGGCTGGCCAGCAATTCGCTGATGGAGGCCATGGTGTGCGCGCGGCTCACGGCGGCGCGGCTGGGTCCCCGGCCGGAAAAATTCGGCAAGGACAAGCCGAAAATCCCCGCGTGGCGGATTGGCAACGCGGTACCGGAGGACGAAGCGGTGCTGGTGGCGCACATGTGGGACGAGATCCGCCGCCTCATGTGGGACTACGTGGGGATCGTGCGCACCAACAAGCGGTTGGACCGGGCGGCGCATCGCATCAAAACCTTGCGCAAGGAAATCCGCGAATACTATTTCAAGTATCTGGTGACGCCGGATACGCTGGAGCTGAGGAACCTGGCCGTATGCGCCGAGCTCATCGTCAAGAGCGCGCAGAAGCGGCACGAAAGCCGGGGGCTCCATTACACGCTGGACTATCCCAGGGAGTCGAAAAAGAAATGCCAGACAATATTCTCGAGGTCCGTGACCTGAAGGTTTACTTCCCCATCAAGAAGGGGATTTTTTCGCGCACCACCGGCTACGTGAAGGCGGTGGACGGCGTGAGTTTCGATTTGCGGCGCGGCGAAACGCTGGGCGTGGTGGGCGAGTCGGGTTGCGGCAAGAGCACCACCTCGCGCGCCATTCTGATGCTGAACAAGCCGTGCGGCGGCACCATCAAGGTGAACGGTCGCGACATTTCCACGCTCCAGGGCAAGGAGCTCCTGGAGTACCATCGCAAGGTGCAGGTGGTGTTCCAGGATCCGCAGGCGAGCCTCAACCCGCGCCATACCATACGCGACATCCTCACCGAGGGCATGATCTACCACGGACTCATCGCCAAGGAGGAGGCCGGCGCCACGGCCGCCAAGCTGCTGGAGCAGGTGGGCATGCCGCCGACGATTCTCGATCGCTATCCGCACGAGTTTTCCGGCGGACAGCGCCAGCGCATCTGCATCGCGCGGGCCATCGCGCTCAAGCCGGAGCTCCTCATCTGCGACGAGGCCGTTTCCGCGCTTGACCTGTCCATCCGCGCGCAGGTGCTCGATCTGCTGGCGGACCTCAAGCGCGAGCTGGGGCTCAGTTTTCTTTTCATCACCCACGACATCGGCGTGGTGCAGCATATCGCCGATCGCATAATCGTGATGAACCGGGGCAAGATCGAAGAGAGCGGGACTTGCGACGAAGTCCTCAAGAGCCCAAAAAAAGAGTACACCCGCTATTTGATGGCGAGTGTACCTAAGATCGGCCGCGAACTCGCGGTCGATTGACGCTTCCGTTTACTTGACGGTGATCACGGAGTTGAACGTACCCTGGTCGTTGGCGACCGCGTTGACGTTCTCCGGATCGGCGCACCAGGTGCCGTCGATGACGTACTTGTACTGGTAGGTGCCGGGAGCCAGCTTCACCTCGGCGGCGTACACGCCCTGACGGGCCTTGTAAGCCATCTTCTTGGCGGTGGGATCCCAACCGTTGAACTCGCCCGCCACGAAGACGGCCTTGCCGGCGTCGGCGTGAACGGTGAACGTGACCGCCTGCTTGGCAGGCGCCTTGGGGGCCTTTTCGGCCTTGGGAGCAGCGGCCTTCTTGGCGACCACCTTCTTGGGGGCCTCCGCGCAAGCGCACTTTTTCGCTTTGATCTTCATTTGTTTTGTACCCTTTTGCTAAAAGGTTTTTTGTCTTCTCGCGTCCGCACGAAAACCTTTTCTCGCGTGAACATAGGAATATTATATCAAATTTTGTTTGCGTTTTCAATTGTTTTTTTCAAGAATTTTTGATATAATATCCAATCAGCAACCGAGGAAACGGCAGATGCGAATACTGTTTTTGAGCGACATCCACGGCGTGCCCTCCACGCTGGAGACGGCGTTGTCGGCGGGCGAAAAACTGGGGTACGACAAACTCGTGCTCCTGGGGGACTTGCTGTACCATGGCCCGCGCAACGGCGTGCCCAACTTCTACGATCCGGTGAAAGTGGCCGAAATCCTCAACGAACGCAAGGAAAAGATAGTGGCGGTGCGGGGCAACTGCGATGCCGAAGTGGACCAGATGATGCTGGATTTTTCCATTTCCGGGCCGTATCAGGTGCTGGACGCGGGGACGGAAAAATTCTTCCTCACGCACGGGCATCTGTTCAACGAATACCGCCTGCCGCCGCCGGGGATGGGCACGGTGCTCGCGCACGGCCACACCCACGTGCCGGAGAACCGGATGCTGGAGTGCGGAATAAGGCTGTTCAACCCGGGGTCGATCTCGCTCCCCAAAGGCGGCAGCGCGCGGTCTTTCGGCTATTTCGACGGCCGCGCGCTCCATCACTGCACCATTTGAGTTTTCCCGATGAGCGACGAATACATTCCCTTTGACGCCGATCCGGTCCACTCCAAACGCGAGCGCGAAAAAGCTCGCGCGCTTCGCCAGACCGACTGGTGGCGCGCGCAGCTGCAGCAGGGCGTGTGCCATTACTGCGGCCGGCAAGTGGGGGCGGACAATCTCACGATGGACCACGTGATTCCGGTGGCGCGCGGCGGCCGGTCCACCAAAGGCAATTGCGTGCCTTGCTGCAAGGAGTGCAACAATTCCAAGCGGGCGCGCACTCCGGCCGAGGACATCCTGAGCCGGCTTTTCCCCGATGGCTAAGCGGTTCTGGCTCTTGGCGTTGGCGGTTGGGGCCGGTTGCGCGTCGCTGGAAAAGCGGCTCGCGACGGAACCGGACGTGCTGCAGGGCACGGTGAAGTTCTATACCGAAGACTTCGGCGATCCCGGTTGCGTGGTGGCGGTGGCGGACGCCAACGGCGTAAAATATTCCGACGAGACCCGCGCGCACGACCTTTTCCGGATCGCGTCGCTGGGCAAGCTCATGTACTATCCGGTGGTGACGGGTTGCGGGGTGGAACTGTCGACCAAGGTGGAAGAGGCGGCCCCCATGGCGTTGCCGCCCGAGTGGGACCGCTGGACGCTGGACGATCTCCTCCACAACCGCACGGGACTGCCGCGCGAATTCCACGATGCGCTGTTCGTCTTCAAGGCGGTCAACTGCGGCGCGTTCGGGACCCACATCTACGGCGACTACGATACGCCGGAGGCGTTTGTCGAGCGGCTGTGGGAAGCGCGGTACCGCCGGATGGCGGCCGAGGGGGGCGAATGCTATTCCAACATGGGCTTTGGGCTCTTGGGGATGTGTCTCGAGCACGTCACCGGCCGGTCGAGCGAAGAGTTGCTGAAAGCTTATCTGGTGGAGCCGTACGGACTCCTCGACACCACCTTCGAGCCGGAGTCGCATCCGGAGATGCTGGCGCGCCTGACGCCCTGTCTGGCGGGGGGATTGCCGTGGGACACGCGGCGCGGCCGGCCCGTGCCGGAGAACCGGCTGGGTCCGGCCTTGCGTGCGACGGGCGGCATGTTTTCGAGCGCGGCCGACATGGCCAAGGTGTTCAACAGCGACGCGCTCTGGCGGCTGATCGACGAGACGGAGCGGTCGCTCAAGGCGTCGGAAGGGGGCGTGGCGGGGCTTCTGCGCGTCCATTACCTCCAGGACGGCACGCCCGTATACTACCGGCACGGCATGATTTACGGAGGTAGCAGTTTCGTGGCCTTCGAGCCGGATCGCCGGCGCGTGACGATAGTTTTGCGCAACGCCACCAACTGGCCGGACCGGGGCGCGTACGCCATCGTGGAGGAGTTGCGGCGGAGGGACGGGGCGTGCGAGTGATTTTCGAGGACGCGGATCTGGTGGCGGTGGACAAGCCGGCCGGACTTTTGGTGCATGCCGCGCCCGGCCACGCGGGCGAACCGACGGTGACGGACTGGTTTGTCCGCCATTGTCCGGCGGCGAGGAGCGTGGGGTCGGCGGATCGTCCCGGGGTGGTGCACCGGCTGGACCGGGAAACTTCCGGCGTGATGGTGCTGGCCAAAAACCAGGCGACTTATCTGAAATTGCGCCGGCTGTTCGAAAGCCATGCGGACGTGCGCAAGCGGTATCTCGCCGTGATGCACGGCACGCCCAAGCCGCGCCGGGGCACGGTGGACTCGCCCGTCAAGGGTCGCCCGGCCAGGTCGCATTACGAGGTGCTCGCGGCGCACGACGGCATCAGTCTGGTGGAGTGGACCATCGAAACGGGCCGTACGCACCAGATCCGCCTCCATGCGGCGGGTCTGGGCCATCCGATCCTGGGCGACACGCTCCACGGCAGCGCGCAGAAGGACCGGTCGCGTCCGGTCCGGCCGGCCCGGCTCCTGCTGCATGCGGTGACGCTGGGTCTGCCGGGACGCGAATTTTCCGCGCCGCCTCCGCCCGATATCCTTTTCGCCCGCTGACGCGCGAAGATTATGCTTGACTTTTCGGGGCGGAATATGGTATAATATGGGACAACGAAATTTTGAAACGGAGTTTTAGCATGGCAGAAATCGACAGTGTGGTGGCGGAACTATCGGCGCTGAAGGAGGCGCAGGATTTTGCGGGGGCGTACGAACTGGTGCGCAAGAACCTGGCGAAAATAGGCAAGGTGCTGTCGCCGGAGGGGGTGTGCGACGCGCTCAAGGGAGCCACCAAGGAGCGCAAGTACCTTTCGTTTCTGGATAGCGCCGAGTTCGGCAAGCTGCCGCTGGAAGAGTCTTTCGCCAAGCTGGAGAAGCTGCTGTCGTTCGAGGAGGGCGCGCTGGTGCTCTCCAAGGCGTGGGGTCTCGGCAAGGTCAAGCGCATCGACGACTTCTACCAGCGCATCGTGGTGGATTTCCCGGTCAAGAAGGGCCATCAGTTTTCGTATGCGGCGGCTTGCGACATCATCGTGCGGGCGCCGGAAGACCATATTCTCGTATTGAAGGAGGCCGATCGCGCCGCGTTCGACACGCTGCTGCAGACCAAGCGCGGCGAATTCGTCAAGCGCGTGCTCAAGAGCTATTCCGAGCCGTCGCTGAACAAGCTGGAGGAGATCTGCATCGCCAACGGCTTCGTCAAGAAGGAAGGGTGGAAGGATTTCTGGAACGCCGCGCGCAAGGAGCTCATCGCCGACAAGTGCGTGCAGATTCCGGTCAAGCGCACCGATCCCATTCGCGTGCGCGACGAAGCGGAGAAGTACGGCACCAGCTGGTTCATCGAATTCGCCAACATCACCGATCCCGGGCAGATCCTGCTCAAGGTGCGCGAATACGTGGCGGCCAAGAAGAAGCTGGACGAAGAAACGGCCAAGCTGTTCGCCGGCCGGCTGGCGTTCGCGTTGACGGCGGCGCGCAAGTCCAACGACGCCCTCTACGCCCGCTTGGCGTGCATGGTGACCTCGCTCGGTTTCGCCGAGCCGCCGGCCGCGGAGATGCGCGCCTATCTCAAGGAGCGCAGCCGGTTCGTGGAGGCGGCGGCGGGGCTGCCGGCGGGCGAAACGGGCAATCTCATCCGGTTCCTGGCCGACGGCGACGAATCCAAGGCGCTCATCTACAAGCATCTGCCCGACCTTTGCTACGCGGCGGTGCAGGAGGTCATCCGCGAACTCGGCAACGATCCGGCTTGCCGCGCGGCCATCGGCGCGCTGCTCAAACTGCCCAACGCGCCGGCCACGCTCGTGGCGTTAGTCATCGGCAAGTACGACGACTACAAGGCCTGGGACGAGCTGCCGCCGCTGTCGACGCTCATCATGCACGCCATCGCGTTGGGCGAAAGCCGGCAGTCGGGCGAAACCTTGCGGATGCAGAACATCGTACACCGGCTATTCGCGGACAAGAACTGGCTCAAGGCCATGTTCGACCATCTTGCCGCGGAAGAGCAGCGGCTTGTCTTCGAGCGGTTGCAGGCTTCGCTCACCTGGGAGTCGGCTTCGCACCATCTGATTTTGACGCGCATGACCGGCATCAATCCGGCGCTCAAGGCGCTGGTCGTGAAGGCGGAGAAGAAGAAGGAATATCCGCGCGTGACCAGTTTCCGCAGCTTCGGGCTCAAGAAGCGCGAATATCTGAAGCTCATCAACGAAGACATGCCCGAGAACATCCGCAAGATCGAATTCGCCAAGGGCTTCGGCGATCTGTCGGAAAACGCGGAATACCAGTACGCCAAGGACGAACAGCGCGCGCTGATGCAGAAGCAGACGCTGATGCAGGCCGATCTGGAGGCGGTCAAGCCTTCCGATTTCGCCGACGCCACCTGCGACGAGGTGATGCCGGGCGTGATGGTGACGATCCAGACCGAGGAAGGCGGCAAAACCTACGCCATCCTGGGCGAATGGGACAACGACGTGGAGATGGGCATCCTCTCGCAGCGGGCCAAACTGGCCGAGAACATGCTGGGCAAGAAGGCGGGCGACAAGTTCGAGCTGCCCGGCGCGGAGGGCGAGGTCAAGTTCGGAACCGTCAAGCTTATTTCGCCGCTCACCGAAGCGGTCAAGAACTGGATGAAACTGCCGGAAGGAGTGCAGATATGAACAAACCCGTGAAACCCCAGCCGCCGAAACGTCCGGCGGGACGCCAGATGACGCCCGAAGAGGCGCGCAAGTTCGTGATGGGCATCGCCGCCGAGAAGAAGGCGGAGGCGGTGGCCATCGACAACCGCGAAGAGGACGACAACGGCATCAAGCTGAGCAAGCGTCCGGAGTCGCGCACGGAAAAGGGCAAGGCCACCACCAAGTTTCCGGCGGCCGACCTCAAGGAGTTCCGCAAGCTGCTCCTCGCGGCGCGCGAAGAGGCCATGAGCGGGGTGGAGGCCATGAAGGCCACCGGCTTCAACGAAAGCGGCGACCGCGAGTCCGACGGCGGCGACGGCACCAACCAGACGCTGCGGCTGCAGGCGCTCGGGCAGATGGGCAACATCAATTCGATCATCCAGAAGATCGAAGAGGCGCTGCATCGCATCGACGACGGCACCTACGGCATCTGCACGGCGTGCGGCCAGCTGATCCGCAAGCCGCGGCTTTTGAACCAGCCGTTCGCCACCACCTGCATGGAGTGCCAGAACGCCATGGAGAAGGGCCGGGTTTGATCAAAGCCCGGCTCGCGGCGCTGGTCCTGGCGCTCAATCTGGCGTTCGTGGACCAGCTGGTCAAGGAAATCGCCGTGGTCCGGCTCAAGCCGGTCGCGGCGATTCAAATTGTTCCGGGGTGGTTCGATCTCGCGTACGTGGAGAACCGGGGTTGCGCCTGGGGTATGCTGCAGGGCCAGGTTTGGCCGCTGGCGGCGTTCGGCCTTCTGGCGCTGGCTTTCCTGGTGTGGAAGCAGCGCAAGATTTTCGGCGAGGGCGTTCTCGTGCCCGCCATGCTCTACGCCGGCATCGCGGGCAATCTCCTCGACCGGATTTTCCGGGGCTACGTGGTGGACATGTTCGATTGCCATTGGGGCGTCCATCACTTTCCCTGTTTCAACGTGGCCGACGCGCTCATCTCGGTGGCGGCGGCGCTGATGCTGCTCCATGAAGCGCGAAGCCTATATCTTGGCCGGACCCACGGCCAGCGGTAAGAGCGCCATCGCGGCGGTGCTGGCGCGGGAGCTGGGCGCCAAGATTCTCTCCGCCGACTCCATGCTGGTCTACAAGGGCATGGATATCGGAACGGCCAAACCTTCGCCCGAGGAACGCGCCGAATTCGACATGGGCGGGGTGGATCTGGTGACGCCGGCCGAGGAATTTTCGTCGGGCAAGTGGTTGGCGGCCGCAGGCGCGTGGGCCTCCCGATTGGCGCGCACGGAGAAATTGGTGATCGTGGGCGGGACGGGTCTCTACTTCTCCGCCTTGCTGCGCGGACTGGACCGGAAATGGGAAAATCCTCCGCCGGAATACCCCGTGATCCGGATCGACCGCGCCGCGCTCCGGTTGCGCATCGCCGCGCGGCTCGACGACATGTTCATGGCGGGGCTGGAGGCGGAAAAAGCCCGTTTGCGCCAGCAATATCCCGTCTGGTCGCGCACGGCGGCGCTGGCCATCGGCTATCGCGAAGGGGACGACAAGGCCAAAATCCTGACCCGCACCTGCCAGCTGGCGAAGCGTCAGGACACCTGGTTCCGGCACCAGGCGACGCCCCTCTACGTGGAGCCCACGGTGGACAGCGTCCGGCGCTGCTGGAAAGAAAAAGGTCCGTGGACTATAGACATTTGAGCGCAAAAATGATATAATATCACTAAACAATTTCAAAACCAAAGGAGTAAACAACATGAAGTTTTCTACGATGATGGCAGTTTTCGCGGCTACGCTGGCGCTCGCGGTAACCGGTTGCCGGTACGACAAGGCGGGTGCGGGCGCGGGTGACGACCCCAACACCATGACCGACATCGGCGGCACGACCGACGATCTGACCGAAGGCAGCCTGGACGACCTGGCGGCCGAAAAGCGCTTCGAGGACATGTATGCGCGCTGCACCGACGTCGATTTCGCGCCGGTCTACTTCGGCTTCGATTCCACGGTGGTTCCCGCCGAGGAAATGGGCAAGATCGACGAAGTGGCCCAGCACCTCGCTAGCCGCACCGAGCGCGTGGTGGTGGTGGAAGGCCACTGCGACGAGCGCGGATCCAACGAGTACAACGTGTCGCTGGGCGAGAACCGCGCCATCATCATCCGCAACTACCTGGTGCAGAACGGCGTGGACGCCGGTCGCATCCAGACGCGCAGCTTCGGCGAGGAAAAGCCGGCCGTCGAAGGTCATGACGAATCGGCCTGGGCCAAGAACCGCCGCGGCGAGTTCGGCATCTACGACACCACCCAGAAGAAGTAATGTTCGATGGCGTGGGAGGCGGCGAGTGGCTGGTGCTGCTCGCCGTTTTGCTTGTGGTGACCGGCCCCAAGTCGCTGCCCAAGGTGGTGCGCGAGTTGGGGCGTTGCTATGCCAAGTTCCGGCGCATGGCGGAGCATTTCCGCCGGGAGCTGGCGGACATGGAGCAAGACGCAGTTGATATCGAATCCAAATTTCCGCAATGATCCCCAGCGTCCGCTGCTGGAGCATCTCCGGGCGTTGAGGTCCATGGTGCTCTTCGGCGGCGCGGCCTGGCTGGTCTGTTCCGTGCTGGCCGGCGCGTTTTCGCCCTGGATCCTCGCCATGCTCAAGGCGCCGGCGATGGAATACGAGGGCATGTTGCAGGGGCTGGACCTCACCAGCGGTTTTTCCGCCATCTTTTCCATCGCGGTCTGGGGCGGCGTGGCGCTGGGCTTTCCGTTCATGGCGTATGCGGTTTTGCGTTTCGTTTTTCCGGCCTTGACGCGGCGCGAAAAGGCGGTGCTCTTGTCCGTGCTGCTGTCCGGATCGGTGCTGTTTCTGACCGGCGTGTATCTGGCTTACGCGCAGACGCTCCCCCTGGTGGTCGACGTGTTCCAGCGGGTCAACGGCTGGGTGGGGCTGCCGGTTACCACCATCCGCATCGAGGGCTATATCGCCATCGCCATCAAGACGATCATCGCGTTCGGCCTCGTGTTCCAGCTGCCGCTCGTCCTGTTCGTGCTGGGGCTCTTCGGCGTGGTGACCAGCGACGCGCTCCGCGAAAAGCGGCGCGTGGCGATAGTGGCGAGTTTCGTGCTGGGCATGCTGCTCACCCCGCCCGATCCCATGAGCCAGATCATGATGGCGGTGCCGCTGTGCCTCCTGTACGAAATTTCGATCTGGGCGATCTGGCTAAAGGAGCGCGCGCGGTGAAGGGCAAGTTCACGGTGGCGCTCGGTTTTCTGGCGCTGATCGCCGTGGGCGCGGTGCTCCTGGCGCTGCCGCCTTGCCGCGTTTCCGGCGAGTGGGGCGACGGCATGAGCAGCGTCTTCACCGCCTGTTCGGCGGTGTGCGTGACGGGGCTGACCGTGGTGGATATCGCCGGAACCTTTTCGACCGCGGGGCAGATCGTGCTGCTGGCGCTGGTGGAGGTGGGGTGCCTGGGCCTCATGATGTGCGGCACGTTCCTCATGATCGCCATCGGCCGGCGGCTGTCGCTGGCGTCGGAGTTTTCGCTGATGAACGCCTACGGGGTGGAGCAGGTCAAGGGCGTGAAGTCGCTGATTCTCTGGGTGATCGGGTCCATGCTGTTCTTCGAACTGCTGGGCGCGGCGGCGCTCTGGTGGGAATTGCGCGATCCGTATCTGGCGGTTTTCTATTCCGTCATGGGATTCTGCAACGCCGGCTTTTCCGTGCTGCCGGGGTCGATCGCCGCTTTCGCCGGCAATCCCTGGGTGGTGCTGACGCTGGCGTGCGAGACCATTCTGGGATCGATCGGATTTCTTGTCATCTTCAATCTCCTCACCTTCAAATTCATCCACCGTCCGTCCGGCGGACGGGGGCGCATGTCGCTCCAGAGCAGCGTGGTGCTGCGCTTCACCGGCTATCTGCTGCTGGTGGGCTTTCTCGGTTTCCTGGCGCTGGAGTGGAACGGCGCGCTGCAGGGCATGGGCGGCCGCCAGCGGCTTTACGTGGCGTTCTACCAGGCGGTCACGCCGCGCACCTGCGGTTTCTGCCTGGTGCCCACCGAATCGCTGAAGCCGCTCACCCGGCTCATGTACGAGGTGTTGATGTTTATCGGCGGAGCGCCCGGTTCGGCCGCGGCCGGCATCAAGGTGACCACCTTCGCGGTGCTCATCTACACCTTGCTGGCGCTGTGCCGGGGCGACCGCGAAACCATCATCAGCCGGCGCATGGTGCCGATGGATATCGTGCGCGAGTCGATCGTCATCTTCATGGCGCTCGTGGTGCTGGTGACGCTGACGATGGGCGTGCTGCTGTTGACCGAGGACGGTCGCGGCATCCCCACCGACGCGCTGTTTTTCGAGGCGTGTTCGGCCATCACCACCACGGGGCTGTCGATGGGCGACACCACTTCCAGCCTGTCGCCGGCGGGGCGCGTCGCCATCATGTGCGCCATGTTCTGCGGTCGTCTGGGGGCGCTCTCGGTGGTGCTGATGATCGGCGACCGCGAGACCCAGCGGCATGTCCGCTACCCGGCGGAAGAGCTGGTGGTCGGATAATTTACTTTCATTTTTCGCTTGCTTTTTTGTCGGGAATATTGTATAATATTCTCATACATGACAAGTAATGACGAATACGTGCTGCAGCTCCTGCAGGAGCGCGGCTTTCTGACGGCCGAACAGATCGAGTCGGCGCGCCAGTCGATGCGGGCCGAAAACGAGACCACGCTGGACGTGCTCGTGGCCGGCGGAGTGATCGACGAGGACTCGGTTCTCGGCACGGTGGCCGACCAGTTCGGTCTCAAATACTGCCACGTCAATCCGGAGGCGATTTCGCAAGACGTGACCAAGGAGATCCCGGCCGACATCGCCAAGAAGTACGGCGTGGTGCCGGTGATGGCCGACGACTACGCCATCACGGTGGCGCTGTCCGATCCCATGGGCTACGACGCCATCGATTCGCTCCGGTACGTGCTGCACGGCCGCGACGTGGAGGCCGTGGTGTCGCCCAAGGCGGAAGTGGCGGCGGCGATGGCCAAGCTGTACGCGCAGGACGAGCCGGCCGACGTGCAGACGCGCGGCGACGACGATTTCGGTTCCGGCGACGAGAAGGGCGACGACGCCCCGGTGGTGAAGTTGGCCACCATGCTCATCACCAACGGCATCAAGATGAAGGCTTCCGATATCCACCTGGAACCCATGGAGAAGGAGTTCCGGGTGCGCTACCGCATCGACGGCGCGCTGCGCAAGATGGACTCGCCCCCCAAGCGGCTGCAGGGCGCCATCATCAGCCGCATCAAGATCATGTCCAAGATGAAGATCTCGGAAAAGCGCATCCCGCAGGACGGCCGCATCCAGATCACCGTCAACGGGCGCGATCTCGACTTGCGCGTCAACTCCGTGCCCACCAACCACGGCGAATCCATCGTCATGCGCGTCCTGGACAAGTCGAATCTCAATCTGGGCCTGCCGCAATTGGGCTTCCTCTCCGACGACCAGACCACCTTCGAGCGGCTCATCAAGCTGCCCGACGGCGTGGTGCTGGTGACGGGGCCCACCGGTTCGGGCAAGACCACCACCCTGTACGCCTGCTTGGGGCAGATCAACAAGCCCGACAAGAAGCTCATCACGGTGGAGGACCCGGTGGAATACCAGATGAGCGGCATCAACCAGGTGCAGGTGAACAAGGACGTGGGGCTCGACTTCTCGGCCGCGCTCCGGTCCATTCTGCGTCAGGCGCCCAACATCGTGATGATCGGCGAAATCCGCGACGCGGAAACGGCCGACATCGCCATGGAGGCGGCCTTGACGGGCCACTTGGTGTTCTCCACGCTGCACACCAACGACGCCCCCAGCGCGGTGACGCGTCTTTTGGATATCGGCGTCAAGCCGTTCCTCGTCGCGTCGGCGCTCCGGGCCGCGATGGCCCAGCGTCTCGTGCGGGCCATCTGCGAAAAGTGCCGCGAGCCCTACACCCCCACCGAGCGCGAACTCAAGATGCTCGGCGCCATCTCCAAGACCATCCCCGAAACCATGTACCACGGCGCCGGCTGCGACAAGTGCGGCGGCTCGGGCTACAAGGGCCGCAAGGGCATCTTCGAGATCTTCAAGGTGGACGACTCCATCCAGCGCCTCATCTTCGACCACGCCCCCGCCACGCTGCTCCGGCAGCGCGCCCGCGAAATGGGCATGCGCACCCTGCGCGAGGACGGCATGCTCAAGGTGGCCAGCGGCATGACCTCGCTGTCCGAAATCCTCCGCGTCACCATGGGCGACGCCGACTGAAACTTCCGTTCTTCCAAGGAGCCTACCAATGAATATTTCGATGAAAGACCTGCTGGCGGCGATGATCGACGAAGGCGGGAGCGACCTGCACATCCGCGCCCACATGCCGCCGGAACTGCGCGTGCACGGCGAGCTGCTGCCGCTGTCGGAGGAATCGCTCACCGAGGAGGATTCGTACAACCTCTGCCGCGAAATCTCCACCGACGAGCAGATGGCCGAAGTGGAGAAGAACGGCGGTTCCGACTACGCCATCGCCTTTCGCGACATGTTCAGCCCCGAGGAACAGGCCCAGGAGGAAGAGAAGCGTCTCGCCACCCGCTTCCGCGTGTCCGTGTTCAAGGAGCGCAAGCGCTACGGCATGGTGCTCCGGCAGATTCCCTCCACGCTCCTGTCGATGGAGCAGCTGGGATTGCCGCCGGTGGTCAAAGAGCTCCTGTTCAAGCCGCGCGGGCTCATTCTGGTGACGGGGCCCACCGGATCGGGCAAGTCCACCACGCTCGCCTCCATGCTCAACGTGATCAACCACGAGCGCTCGGTGCACATCATCACCATCGAAGACCCGATCGAATTCTACCACCAGTCCGACAAATCGCTCATCACCCAGCGTGAAGTGGGCGACGACGTGCCTTCGTTCGCCGAGGCCATCCGTCGCGCCTTGCGCCAGGACCCGGACGTGATCCTGGTGGGCGAAATGCGCGACATCGAAACGATCGGCGCGGCGGTGACCGCGGCCGAAACCGGCCACCTGGTGTTCGGCACGCTCCACACCACCGGCGCGGCCGAAACGGTGGACCGTATCATCGACGCCTTCCCCACCAACCAGCAGGCGCAGGTCCGCACCCAGCTGGCGGCGGGCCTCCAGGCGGTGATTTCGCAGATCCTCCTCCCCAAGCTGGACGAGAACGGCGAGGTGCACGGTCGCGTGGCGGCGTTCGAGATCATGACCTCCACCGACGCCATCAAGAGCCGCATCCGCGACGGCAAGACGAACATGATCAAGAGCGACCTGCAGACCGGCGCCAAGTACGGCATGCAGACCCTGGACGCGCACCTTACCCAGCTCTACAAGGACGGACTTATCGCCTACGAGGAGCTCATCACCAAATCGCAGGATCCGGACTCCATCGTCCAGAAGCTCAAAGAGGAGATGTAAGTGGACGCGCTACTTCAGATTCTGGTCCAGAACGGCTACATCGACGAGGAGTCCGCCCGCGATCTCCAGGACGTGGCCCGGACCGAAGGCAAAACCATCCGCCAGCTCGTCATCGACCAGCAGATCCTGAGCGAGGACGACCTCCTGGGCGCCATGGCCGCCTACCAGGACACCGAGGCCATCGACCTCGGCAACCTCACGATCGAAACGGAAGTGACCGAGGCGATCCCCGCCTCCACCGCCCGCATGTACAACGTGTTCCCGGTGGCGGCGGACGACAGTTCCGTGACGCTCGCCACGTTCGATCTCGTGGATCCGCGCATCTCCGACGAAATGCTCTTCACGCTGTCCAAGGAAGTGCGCTTCGTCTTCGCCCGCGAGGCCGACGTGATGGCGCGGATTTCGCAGTACTACGGCGACAGCAACGACTCCGTGGCCGACATGATCAAGCAGCTCGGCGAGGGCATGACGGACGACGAAGCCGCCCTTGGAGCCGCCAACGCCAACGACATCGCCTCGATGGAGTCGGCCGCCAACAGCTCGGCCATCATCCGGTTCGTCAATCTGGTGCTCTACCAGGGCGTGGTGGACCGCGCGGCCGATATCCATATCGAGCCGTTCGAGGACGATTTCAAGATCCGCTACCGCGTGGACGGCGCGCTGTACGAAATGAAGGCGCCCGACGTGAAGATGGCGCCGGCCATCATCAGCCGCATCAAGATCCTGGCCAACCTCAACATCGCCGAGCGCCGCATTCCGCAAGACGGCCGCATCGCGCTCACCGTGGCGGGCAAGCCCGTGGACCTGCGCGTATCGTGTCTGCCCACCGCGCACGGCGAATCGGTGGTTATGCGTATTCTGGACCAGTCCGCCACGAGCCTCGACCTCGAAAACGTGGGCCTCCCCGAAGACGTGTACGAGCAGGTGACGATGGACATCGAAAAGCCCAACGGCATTTTCATCGTGACGGGGCCTACCGGCTCCGGCAAGACGACCACGCTCTATTCCGTCCTCCGGCGCATCAACCAGATCGACACCAAGCTCCTCACCGCCGAGGAACCGGTGGAATACAACGTGGACGGCATCGTGCAGGTGCCCATCGACGCGCAGGTGGGCAACACCTTCGCCAAGGTGCTGCGCGCCTTCCTGCGTCAAGACCCCGACGTCATGATGATCGGCGAAATCCGCGACCTCGAGACGGCCGAAATCGCCGTGCAGGCCGCGCTCACCGGCCACTTCGTGTTCTCCACCCTGCACACCAACGACGCCGCAGGCGCGGTGATGCGTCTCGTGGACATGAACGTGGCGCCGTACCTGTTGTCGTCCACTTTGGAAGGCGTTTTGGGCCAGCGTCTCGTGCGTACCTGCTGCAAAGACTGCAAGCAGCCGTACGAGCCCGACGACGAAACCCTGGAACGCATCGAGATGACGCGCGACCAGATCGGCGGACGGCCGTTCTATTTCGGCAAGGGCTGCAAGACCTGCAACGGCACCGGCTACAAGGGCCGCAAAGGCGTGTTCGAGTATCTGCGCATGTCCAATCCGCTGCGCGAACTCGTCAACAACAAGGCCCCCACCCTGATCATCCGCGAGAAAGCGCGCGAACTCGGCATGCGCACCATGCGCGAAGACGGCATCCGCGCCATTCTCGACGGCTACACCACGGTGGACGAAGTGCTGCGCTACACGTAAGCCCCAGTCGCGCGTCATGACGCTTTTCATCATCGATCTGATGCCGCTGCTGTATCGCGGGCATTTCGTGTTTCTGCGCTCGCCGCGCATCACCAAATCCGGCATCAACACCTCGGCGCTGATCGGGCTCGTCTCCGGGTTGCAGTCCATCTTCAAGAAACATTCCCCCACCCACGTGGTGCTGGCGATGGATCCTTCCGGTCCCACCTTCCGGCACGAGGCGTTTCCCGCCTACAAGGCGCAGCGCGAAAAGATGCCAGAGGATCTCGCCGCTTCCATCGGCTACGCCCGGGAGCTGGCCGAAGCGTTGCGCATTCCCATCGTGTCCGTGCCCGGCTTCGAGGCGGACGACGTGATGGGCACGCTGGCCCGGCAGGGCGCCGAAGCCGGCTACGAGGTGTATCTCGTGACGCCCGACAAAGACGCCGCCCAGCTGGTGGCGCCCGGCATCAAACTGTTCCGGCCGGGGAAGGGCGGCAAGGAGCCGGAGATCTACGACGAAGCCGGCGTATGCGAGCATTGGGGCCTCGCCTCCCCCCGCCAGATGATCGATTACCTCGCGCTCGCCGGCGATGCGGCCGACAACATTCCCGGCATCAAGGGCGTGGGCGAGGTGACGGCCGCCAAACTCATCAAGGAGTTCGGCTCGGTGGAGGGCATCCTCGAACATTCCTCGCTCGTGTCCGGCAAGTTGCGCGAACGCCTCGAGGCGGGTCGCGAAGACGCCCGGACGAGCAAATTCCTGACCACCATCCGCACCGACGCGCCGGTGACGGCCGACTTCGCCGCCTACGAACGCAAGGCGCCCGATCGCGAAAAGTTCATCGCCGCCTGCCGCAAGTTCGAGCTCAACCGCTTCTGCAACGAGATATTGGGGGAGCTCCCGGCGGAAATCGCTCCCGCCGAGGCGCCCGGAGCCGATTTGCGGACGCTCAAGGACATCCCCCACGACTACCGGCTTGTCGACACCTGGGCGGGCGCCGAGGCGCTCCTGGCGGAACTCATGGCCGAGCCGAAAATCGCTTTCGACACCGAAACCGACGGTTTGGACCAGCATTCCTGCCGGCTGGTGGGATTTTCCTTCGCCACGCGTCCCGGCAAGGCCTGGTACGTGACGGGCGATCTCATCGACGTTTTCCGGCCGCTGTTCAACGATCCGGGCAAGGTGTTTGTGGGGCATAACGTGAAGTTCGACCGCACCGTCCTGATGCGCTACGGCATCGCGTTCGCCTCCACGCCGCACGACACCATGCTCGCGCA
This sequence comes from Kiritimatiellia bacterium, assembly GCA_017542055.1. Taxonomy (GTDB): domain Bacteria; phylum Verrucomicrobiota; class Kiritimatiellia; order RFP12; family UBA1067; genus UBA1067. The sequence continues at coordinate 31,755 of JAFXXW010000009.1, read as the reverse complement.
CTACTGCATCGACGCCGCTTCGCGCCACGGCATGGATTTTCTCGCCGAGCGCTATCTCGGCTATTCGCCCATCCCCATCACCGAGCTCATCGGCGTCAAGGAACGCGGCAAGGAGCAGCGGAACATGGCTTCGCTGTCGCCCGCCGAGATTTGCGACTATGCCGCCGAGGACGCCGACGTCACCTTCCGGCTGGACGAGGTGTTGCGGCCCAAGGTGGCGGAACTGGGGATGCTCAAGGCGCTGGAGGAAGTGGAGGAGCCGCTCGTCAAGGTGCTGATCGACATGGAGCGCGAGGGCGTCAAGCTGGACGTGGCGGCGCTGGCGTCGTTCGGCGTCGTGCTCGACCGCGAAATCCTGGAGCTCACCCAAACCATCCGGCGGTATGCCGATCCCGGCCTCAACATCGACAGTCCCCGCCAGCTGGGCGAGTTGCTGTTCGACAAGCTCGGGCTCGACACCTCCGCCAGCAAAAAGACGATTTCGGGCCAGTGGTCCACCAGCGAGGAAGTGCTGCAGCGGCTGGCGGGGTCGCATCCGGTGGTGAACGCCATTCTGGAATACCGCGCCTGCACCAAGCTCAAGACCACCTACGTGGACAAGCTGCCCCAGCTCATCGACTGGGAGGGCCGCGTCCATACCACCTATTCGCAGTCGCTCACCGAGACCGGCCGTCTTTCCTCGGCCGATCCCAACCTGCAGAACATACCCATCCGCACCGAGCGCGGCAAGATGATCCGCCAGGCGTTCGTTCCGCGCGACGGCGATCACGTGTTGATTTCGGCCGACTACTCGCAGATCGAGCTCCGGCTCATGGCGGCTTTTTCGCGCGACGAAGCCATGCTGGAAGCATTCGCCAAGGGCGAGGACATCCATCGCGACACCGCCTCGCGCGTCTACGACTGCATGCCCGAACTGGTCACGCCGGAAATGCGTTCGCGGTGCAAGATGGTCAATTTCGGCATCATCTACGGCATCAGCGCGTTCGGGCTCGCGCAGCGGCTCAAGATTCCGCGCAAGGAGGCGGCCGATCTCATCCGGACGTATTTCGCGCTCTATCCCCGGGTGCAGTCCTACATGGCCGACGCCATAGCTTTCGCCCGCGAACGCGGCTACGCCGAAACCGTGCTGAAGCGCCGGCGCACCATCCGCGACATCAATTCGCGCAACGCCACTTCGCGCCAGGCGGCCGAGCGCGACGCCATCAACACGCCCATCCAGGGCAGCGCGGCCGATCTCATCAAAGTGGCCATGGTAAAGGTGTACGACTCGCTCAAGTCGGCGGGGCTCAAGTGTCGCATGGTCTTGCAGATCCACGACGAATTGGTGTTCGATTGCCCCCGGGACGAAGTGGACAAAGTGGTGGAGATCGTCCGCCGCGAGATGACTTCCGCCATGGACTTCGGCGTGCCGCTGGAGGTGGGGGTGGGCACCGGCGCCACCTGGCTCGCGGCGCACTGAAAGCGCCGGCGCCGGTAAGAAAACGCTTGCAATTCGCGGGAAAATTTGATATAATATACAACATGAAATGCGAGATTCTTCTTGCGGCGGCAGTGATGGCGTCGCTGGTGGCGTTCGGCGCGCCCCAGAAACAGGGCGGCAAAAAGGCTCCCAAGGCGGCTGCTTCCAAGCAGACGGTGTTGTGGAAAAACGGCGATAACGGCGTCAAGGTGTATCGCATTCCGGCGCTCTGCACCGCTCCCGACGGCAAAACGCTGGTGGCGGCGTGCGACGCGCGCTACGACCACGCGCAGGACCTCAACCGCAAAGGCGGCCCCGGCGGCGACTACCAGAAGATCAACATCGCCGTGCGCACCAGCAAGGACGGCGGCAAAACCTGGACGCCTTCCGTCTATTCGCACGAATGGAAGTGGGACGCCGAGGAGAAGTGGGCGGGGTCGGACCCGAGCTTCATCGTGGACGAAAAGGCCAAGAAGATATTCCTGTTCTACAACGTGGCCGAATACGTGAAGGAGGCCGGCATCTACAAGCAGTACGTGCAGGAGTCGTCCGACAACGGCAAGACGTGGGGCGAGCCCCGGGACATCACGGCGGACATCCGCCCCCAAGGCTGGCCCAAGAACGGTTTCGTGTTCATCACCTCCGGCTCGGGCATTCAGACCAAGGAGGGCACGCTTCTGCACACGGTGGTTTTGGTGAACAAGGCGGTGGCGCTTTTCGGCAGCGAGGACGGCGGCGAAACCTGGAAGGCTTACGGCAAGCCCACCACGCAGCCGGGCGACGAGTGCAAGGTGGTGGAACTTTCGTCCGGCGAGCTCATGATCAACTCGCGCAAGGACATGGGGGCGCGCGAAGTGTTCGTCTCGCCCGACCAGGGCGAAACCTGGTCGCACCGGTCCGACAAGAGTTTGCAGGACGGGCGTTGCAACGCGCAGATCATGACTTATCCGCTGGGCAAGAAGTACGCCGGCAAAAAGGTGGGCGCGGTGAAGTATCCCGAGGAGATTCTCGTGTTTTCCAACTGCAAGGCGGGCGGCCGCAGCAATCTCACGCTGCGCACCAGCTGGGACGACGGCCAGACGTGGAGCGAAGGGCTGACGATCGAGCCGGGCAAGGCGTCCTATAGCGACCTTTGCCTCATCCCGGCCAGAATCAAAGGCAATCCGCCGGACCTGGGCGTGATTTTCGAAGGGTCGGGCGAGACCGACATCCGTTTCTGTACACTCAAATCCCAATACATAATCAAAAAATGACAAGCGTACTCATTGCGGCATCGTTGATGCTGGCGACTCCGGTCGCGATCGAATGGCAGGCTCCGGCGCAGGCCCCCGTCAAGGCGGCCAGGGCGTTCGGCGGATTCGCGGGCGACGGCAGATTCGTGATGGCGGGCGGAACCGATTTCGTCGCCACGCCCGAAGGCGGCCGGGTCAAGGTCTTCGGCGACGCCGTGTGCGTGCGCGGGGCCGACGGCGCCTGGACGCAGACGGGCACGTTGCCGCATCCCGCGGGCGAGGGCGTCAGCGCCGAAGTCCAAGGCTGGATTTTCTGCGCGGGCGGCACGGACCGGGCGGGCGGCGAGGCGTTCAAGGACGCCTATCTCCTGAACGGCGCCGAAATCAAGCCGCTGCCGGAGCTGCCGGAAGGCGTCACGATGGGCGCGGCCGCGGCCGACGGCTCCAAGGTGTACGTGGTGGGTCGCAAGAACGTCTACGTGGGCGACGTAAAGGACCCGGCCGCGTGCGAGTGGAAGCTGCTGGGCGAGATTCCGTCGGCGTGCGAGCGTCTGCAGCCGGTGGCGGCCATCCAGAACGGCGACCAGAAGCAGAAGCGGCTCGTGATCTACGGCGGTTACGATCCCGCCACGCTCGCTCCGCTCAAGGACGGCTACGCGTACGTGCTCGCGGAAGAGAAGTGGGTGGAGCTGGCGCCGCTCCCCGAGAACACCACCGTCATCGGCGCGGGATTTCTGCCCAGCGGCCACCAGCACATCCTCCTGGTGGGCGGCTTCGGCGAACAGGGCTGGATCGCGCGCGCCATCGAAGGCTCGGCCGAAACCGACCCGGTCAAGCTCGGCTGGCAGCGCAAGGTGCTGGCCTACAACTGCGTGACCGACGCGTGGTGCGAATACGGCGAAATCGCTCCGGACGACGTTCCCCGTTGCGGCGCCGCGGTGGGCCTCAAGCCCGGCAAGACGCCCGAGCAGTATACGCTCGTGATCGCCGGCGGCGAGGTGGCGCCGGGAGTGCGCACGGACCGCGTGAGCGCCGCCAACTTCCGCAAGACCGGCAAGTTCGGCGCCACGGCCTGGGCGGTGGTGGGCGTGTACGCGCTCTTGATGGTGGGCATGGCCTGCATCTTCATCTTCAAGAAGAAGGACGAAAACGACTATTTCCGCGGCGGCAACCGCATCCCCTGGTACGTGGCCGGCATGTCCATTTTCGCCACGATGCTTTCGTCCATAACCTTCATCGCCATCCCCACCCAGGCGTATCTGCAGGACTGGCGCTACTTCGTGATGGCGTTCTTCATCATCGGCATGGCGCCGGTGGCCATCTACTATTACCTGCCGTTCTTCTGCCGGCTCGGCATCACCTCGGCGTACGAGTATCTGGAGAAGCGCTTCAACCTGGGCGTGCGGCTCTTCGGGTCGGCGGCGTTCGTGGTGTTCATGGTCTGCCGCGTGGCGGTGGTGACGTTGCTCCCGGCCATCGCGCTCAACGCGGTGACGGGCGTTTCCATCGACGCGTGCATCCTCATTTGCGGCATCCTCACCATGATCTACTGCTCGCTGGGCGGACTTGAAGCCGTGATCTGGAGCGACTTCGTGCAGGGCATCGTCCTCATGGGCGGCGCGGTCAGCGTGCTGGTGCTGCTCATCATGAAGACCGGCGCCCCCGGCGCGCATTTCGCCACTTTCTGGAACGTCGCCGACAGCTACGGCAAGAACACCATGTGGGACTTCCGCTTCATCCTCACGCAGCCCGTGTTCTGGGTGGTGGCGGTGCAGGGTCTCATCTCCAACCTCTCCAGCTACACCTCCGACCAGTGCGTGATCCAGCGCTACATCGCCACGCCCGACGAAAACGCCACCAAGCGCTCGCTGTGGTTCAACGGCTGCATGAGCGTGTTCGCGCAGGTGGTGTTCTACGGCATCGGCATGGCGCTTTTCGCGTTCTACCACACTCACCCGGAGGCGATGGACGTCACGATGCCCAAGGGCGACTCGGTGCTGCCCATCTTCATGGCCACCGAAATGCCGCCGTGGCTCGCGGGGCTCGTCATCGCGGCCGTGTTCGCCGCCACCATCTCCACGCTCTCGGCGAACCTGTCCTCGGCTTCGACCGCGGTGGTGACCGACTTCATCAAGCGCTTCAAGCCCGACATCCCCGGCAAGACGCAGATCCGTTGCGGCCAGGTGTGCACCTACGTGGTGGGCGTCCTCGGCATCATGGCGGCGCTGACGCTGGCGCGGATGGAGTCGAGCGCCTTGTTCGACAACTTCAACAAGTACATCGCCATGCTCACGGCCGGCCTCACCGGACTCTTCTTCATGGGTGTCTTCATGCCGCGCATCAAGGGCGTGGCGGCGGTGCTGGGCCTCGCGGCCAACTACTTCGTGTGCTTCAGCTGCGAGATCATGGGCTGCGACGTGTTCGGCCTCAAGTTCCATCCGTTCCTCCTGGGCGGCATCGGACTCGTGGTGTGCGTACTTACGGCCTACGTTTCGAGCTTCATCTTCCGCGAGCAGGGCAAGGATCTGGCCGGGCTCACTTTGAAGACGCTCAAGAAGCAGGACTGACCGGAGGATTAAGGGCATGAACGCGACATTGGCGGCTGCGGCCGCGTCGGGCGCTTCCTCCGGCTGGCTGGAAACGCTGTCGGAGTGGGTGGGGACGGTCAACGGCTACGTCTGGGGGCTGCCGCTCATCCTGACGGTGCTCGTGGCGGGCGTGGTCATCACCTCCTTCGTCCGGATGGAGCATCTCTTCCACCTCAAGCGGGCGTTCCATTACATGGTGCGCACCGAGAAGGGGGTGGAGGCCACCGGCGAGGTGTCGGCGTTCGGCGCCTTGTGCACGGCGCTCTCCGCCACCATCGGCACCGGCAGTATCGTGGGCGTGGCCACGGCCATCGGCATGGGCGGACCGGGCGCGCTCTTCTGGATGATGGTGGCCGCGTTCTTCGGGATGGGCACCAAATACGCCGAGGGCCTGCTGGCGGTCAAGTACCGCACGGTGGACGAGTCCGGCAAGGTGCTGGGCGGTCCCTTCTACTATATAGAAAGGGGGCTCGGTCCCAAATGGAAGCCGCTGGCGGTGATGTTCGCCGTCTTCGGCATGCTGGCCGCGCTCTTGGGCATCGGCACCATCACGCAGATACACGGCATCACTTCGGCCGTGCAGCGGTTCTTCGAGGCGGAAGCGGTTTCCGGCCAGGCGGTCGAAGGCGTGCGGCTTTTCGGGTCGGTCTATCCCGTCAGCACGATGGTGGCCGGCGCCATCGTGACCATCGCCACCGCCATGGTGCTCATCGGGGGCTTGAAGCGCATCGCCACCGTCTCCACGTTCGTGGTGCCGTTCATGGCGGTCACGTATCTGGTGATGTGCCTCTTCATCATCCTCGGCAACTTCTCGCAGATCCTGTGGGCGGTGCAGACCATCGTGCGGTCCGCGTTCAATCCGGCGGCGGCCACCGGCGGCGCCATCGGATCCATCTTCGTGGCCATGCAGATGGGTATCGCGCGCAGCATCTTCGCCACCGAGGCGGGTCTCGGCTCCGCCCCCATCGCGGCGGCGGCGGCCCGCACCCGGGAACCCGCCCGCCAGGGTCTCGTCTGCATGATGGGAACCTTCTTTACCATCATCATCTGCCTGATGACCGGCATCACCATCGTGCTGGCCGAAACGTGGCGGCCCGAGCTGGGGCTCGAAGGCGCCAACATCACGATCGAGGCTTTCACCAAGGGGCTTTCGTTTCTGCCCAATTCCGGCTACGTCGCGCGGCTTTTCATCATGATTTCGCTCGGCTTCTTCGCCTTCACCACGATCCTCGGGTGGGACTATTACGCCGAGCGCTGCCTCGAATATCTGGTGGGCAAGCGCAAGGCGCTCATCATGGCGTACCGCTTCCTCTACATCCTCGTGGTGGCGGTGGGTCCGTATCTCACGGTTTCCATCGTGTGGGGCCTCGCGGACGTGTTCAACGGCCTCATGGCGTTCCCCAACCTGATGGCGCTCATCATGCTGTCGCCGGTGGTCTGGAACACCACCAAGGAGTTCCTGGCCAAATGCCGCGAGCGCGAGCATTGGGTGGAGTACGAATGATTTAACGCAAAACGAAGGAGAGACCAACATGAAAACGATCATCGTCAACGCGCACGTCATTTCCCCCGGAGTGGATCTGGCCGGCGCCACCGTCATCCTCGAAAACGGTAAGATTTCCCGCGTCGGCAAGTTCGCCGCGCCCAAGCCCAAGGCGGGCGACACGGTGGTGGACGCCAAAGGCAACTATCTGATGCCGGGCTTCATCGACGTCCACACCCACGGCGCGCTGGAGTGCGACTTCTGCGACGCCGATCCCCAGGCCATCTTCAAGGTGGCCGAAGGCAAGCTCCAGGAAGGGTGCACTTCGTTCCTGCCCACCACGCTCACCGTCTCGCACGAGGAGCTGATCGCGGCGGCCAAGAACGCCAAGGCGTACGTCAAGGCCGGCTCGCCCTACGCCAAGATCATCGGCATCCACCTGGAAGGACCGTTCATCAACGTCAAGTGCTGCGGTGCGCAGAACCCCAAATACGTGCGCAAGCCTTCCATCAAGGAACTGAAGGAAATCGACAAGGTCTTCCCCGTGAAGCAGATTTCCTACGCGGTGGAGGCCGAGGGCGGCGCCAAGTTCGCCAAGGACTGCATCAAGATGGGCGTGGTGCCTTCGGTGGGCCATACCGGCGCCAAGCTGGCCGACCTCATGCCGGCCTACAAGAACGGCCTGAGGCACATGACGCACTTCTGCAACCAGATGACGCCGCTGCACCATCGCGAAATCGGCATGGTGGGCGCGGGCTTCCTCATCGAAGACCTCAACACCGAAGTCATCTGCGACAAGATCCACCTCTGCCCCGACATGCTGCGGCTCGTGTTCACGCGCCGGAATCTGGCGCACATCCAGATGATCACCGACTCGCTGCGCTGCTCGCACTGCCCCGACGGCTATGCGTTCCAGATGGGCGGGCTCGACGTGCTCCTCAAGAACGGCGAAGCGCGGCTCGTCAACGGCGGCAATCTCGCGGGATCCACGCTGTGGATGGGCAACGGGCTCAAGAACGTCCACGAGGTCACCGGCATTCCGCTCAAGGATCTCGTGCGCACCACGTCGTGGAACCAGGCCATCGAGCAGGGTTTGGGCGACAAACTGGGCAAAATCGAGAAGGGCTTTGTGGCGGACCTCGTCGTCATCAACAAAAAAACTTGGCGTCCGAGTGCGGTTTTCGTTGACGGCGAACAGAAAATATGATATAATATCAACCAATAAAACGATTTAGGAGGGATGGCTGAGTGGCTGAAGGCAGCGGTTTGCTAAATCGTCGTACGGGGTAAACCCGTACCGGGGGTTCGAATCCCCCTCCCTCCGCCAACTTCCCCGCGACCCGACCGGCAAATGGATAACTCGATAGCTATAGTGGGCATGAGTTGCCGTTTTGCCGGTTGTCCTTCGCTGGAGGCGTATTGGGACGCCATCATGAACCAGCGCTCGATGCTGACCTTGCCGGGCGCGGACGTGGAACTGCCCATCGGCCAGCAGAACGTGTTCAAGCGGCCGTATCCGGTGCGGATGGGCCAATTGGGCGATCTCTTCGCGTGCGTTCCTTCCATGCAGACCTTTCCCCGCCAGATCAACGCGGGCGAAAACCAGGATCTGTACTTCGCCACCCAGCTCGCCTTCGACGCCCTCGCCGACGCCTCCATGCGTCCGCGCAGCCGCCACATGCGCGCGGGCTCGGTGCGGCTGGGGTACGCGCCGCCGTTCAACGCCTCCACCGTCAACTGGCTGCAGCACACCGCCTTTCTCGACCAGACGCTCGACATCATCCGCCGGTTCTTCCCGCATGCGCCCGAAGAGCAGATGGACATGATCGCCGCGCGGCTGTCGGATTCGCTCCCCGCCCCCAACGCCGCCAGTTTCCTCATGGGTTCGGGCTATCGCTTCGTCTCCTGGATCGCGCGCGAAACCTCGTTTGCGGGCGGCGCCACCATTCTGGACGCGGGCATGCTCACGGGCGCGGCCGCCATCCGGGGCGCGGTGAACGATCTTCTGACGGGCCATTGCGAAGTGGCGCTCGCGGGCGCCATCACGCCGCCGTTGTCGCGCGCCTATCTGGAAGGCGTTTCGGGCGAGGTGGATTTTTCCGACGCGCCCGAGTTTGCGCCGTTCGCCGAAAACCAGAAGGGCACGGTGCCGGGCGAGGGCGGGGCGTTTTTCGTCCTCAAGCGGCGCGAGGACGCGCTCAAAGACCACGACCGCATCTACGCGCTCATCAAGTCGGTCACGATCGGCCACAATCCGGAGGACGATCCGGCGTGCCTCTTCAAGCTGGCGGTGAAGGAGGCCGGGATTCCCGTCAAGTCCATCGAGCTGATCGAGGCCGACGGCTCGGGCATCAAGCGCGCCGAAGATCGCGAAATCGCCGTCATCCAGAGTTTGTGGGGCGAACACGTCCCCGGCGGTCCGCTGGTGGGCGTAGGCTCCGTCAAGGGCAACATCGGCCATACGCTCAGGGCCTCGATGGCGGCCGGCACGGTCAAGGCGGCGCTCGCCCTGCACCACAAGGTGCTGGCGCCCCAGGTGGCGGTGCCGCATCCGTCGCTCAAGCTTTCCAATCTCGCCTCCAGCGCCTATCTGCTGAGCGAGCCCCGGCCCTGGATCAAAGGCGACGCCGCCAATCCGCGTCGCGCCGCCGTGCTGGGCGCCAATTTCGATCCCGTCACCTCTGACGGCATCGATACGCGCGGCGGCCGCAGCTCCGTATTGATCCTGGAGGAGGAACCGGAGGTGCGCACGTGAGCACCGAGCTGGTCATCGTCCGCGCGCCCGACCGCGAAACGCTGCTGGCGCAGGTTGCCCGGATCGTCGGTTTTCTCGATCGCGCGCCCGATTCCAACTTGTGCGACGTGGCCTATACCTGCGGCTTCTCCCGGGGACCGCAGACGCTGGCCATCGTGACCGACTCCGTGGCCGATCTCCGCCAGCGGCTCGCTTCCGCCAAAAGCCGGTTGGAGGGCGCGGGAGTAAAGCGCATCCGGGACAAGAGCGGCACCTACTATTTCTCCGAGCCGCTCCTGGGCGCGGGCGCCGGCAAGCTGGCTTTCGTGTTTCCGGGCGTGATGAGTTTCTACCCCGACATGATGCGCGATCTGGCCTACCTCTACCCCGAGTGCCGTTCGGCTTTCGACGAGCTGGAAGAGGCGCTCAAGGGCGACGCCGGCAACTTCGTGCCCTCGAGCTTCATCTTTCCGCCCGCCCCGTACTACCGGCACGACGCCGACATCTTTTCCTCCGGGGCGTACGCGCAGGCGCTGGTGGCCACCTATTCCGGCTGCGTGGCGGTAAAGCGCATCCTCAACTTTTTCGGGCTCGAGTCCGAAGGCGTGGTGGGATTCGCCGGGGGCGACGTGGCCTCGCTCATCGAGTCCGGCTCGATCGGTCGCAATCCCGGCCGACAGGATCGCATCGGAATCATCCGCGATCTCTACCGGCTGGTGGACAAGGCGGTGGACCACGCCGGCCTCCCCGAAGCCGCCATGCTTTCGCTCATCGTCAAGGACGAGGCCGATCTCGAGGCCGCCTTGGCCCGCATTCCGCCGGGCGCTTTCCGGCTGGTCAACGATCTCTCGCCCCGGCAAAAGGTGTACGCGGCCGAAAAGTCCGCCGAAGAACTGATCGCGGGCATCCTGGCCGAACATGGAGTCAAAACCTCCAAGCTGGCGCTCAACCGTCCCTTCAACACCCCGGCTTGCGAAAAACTGCTGCCGGAGTTCCGGCGCTTCGCCCAGAAGTGGATGCGTTTCGAGCCTTACGCGCCCGTCTACTCCTGCGCCACCGCCGCGCTGGTGGCCAAGGGCATCCGGCCGCAGCGCGAAGACACCGTGACGCGCTGGATCAAGCCCATCCGCTTCCGCGAAACGATCGAAACCATGTACGCGGACGGCTACCGCGTGTTTCTGGAGGTGGGACCGCGCGGCATGATTACGGCCGCGGTGGAGGACACGCTCAAGGGTCGCGAGCACGCCGCCATCGCCACCAACTCCATCCATCGGCGCGGACTCCTCCAGCTCCAGCACGCGTTGGCGCAATTGGCGGCGTTGGGCGCCAAGGTGGACATCGGCAAGTATCTCGAACGCCGCCACGCCCGCAAACTCGATTTCGATTCCGCCTTTTCCCTGGAGGTCCGCCAGGAGCGCGAACTCAAGCTTTCGCGTCGCTTTCCGCGTCTGACGTTGGCCTCGCCGGAAGGGCTCCTGCCTTCCATCTCGCCGCTGGCCGAGCCCAAGGGCCGCATCGCCAAGGTGGCCGCCCGCGCCGCCGCCATGGAAGCGCGGGCGCGCCGGCAGCGCCAGTTCGAGGCCGGCGCCATGAATCCGCTCATTTCCGACGCCGACACGCTCGAGCACGTGCCCGGCGTGTCCATCGAAATGCGCAAGAACTTCAAGCTGTCGGAACTGCCGTTCATCGCCGATTCGGCACTGGGCACGAGCCAGCTGTCGTATTCCGACCCCAATCTGCGCGGACTCGTTTTGCTCACCATGCCGGTCGCGGCCGAAATCATGGCCGAGCTCTGCACCTACATCGCCCCCAACCGCGAGCTGGTATCCATCGAGGATCTGCAGTCGCGCAAGACGGTGGAATTCAAGGGCGGCGAACTGGAGCTCTTTCTCAAGGCCGAACGCGTGGCCTCGGGCGACGCCAATCTGATGGCGGTCAAGGCCATGGTGTTCACGGGCGACGGCAAGGCCGGCTACACCTGGCCGGTGATGGATGGCGTGTTCACGTTCGCCAAGCAGTTCGGCGATCCCGTCCCCGCCATGCCGGAGCAGCTCCTGAAACCGCGCTCGGTCCACTGGGCCGGTCGCGACATCTATCCCGGGCGGCTGAGCTGCGGCGCGCGGCTACGCGCCATCAAATTCGTGGGGGCGTGGTCGGAAACGGGACTCGATTACGAACTTACGGTGCCCAAACTGGCCGGTTGCGTGGGCCACACGCTGTTCCCCCTGTGGCAGGTCAATCCGCTTCTTTTGGAGACGATCACCAACGGCTTCCGGTTGTGGCGGTCGCACGAACGTTTCGCGGGCGCCTGGTCGTTTCCCTTCAAGGTGCGGAAGATCGAATTCCATAACGCGCCCCCCAAGGAAGACCAGAATCTCCGCTGCTATCTGCGCCTGACGGGCGTCACCCCCAAGAGCCAGCTGTGCGACATCGTCGTGTCCGACGGCAACGGCACCGCGCTCATGACGATCGACGGCTGGGAAGAGTATTCGCAGCGCATTCCGCCCGGCTACCAGCAGCTCGTCATGCAGCCGGCCACCAGCTTCATCTCGCAGGACATGTCCAAGGAGACGCTCGGCGCGCCCCCGGCAGACGTCAGCGCGGCCTACATCACCGGCATCCCTTACGAACTTTTCGAGCGCGACGAGGAAGTGTGGCTCAAGACGTTTTCGCATATCGTCCTGTCGGACATCGAGCGCCGCACCTTCGCCAAGAAAACCGGGGTCACCGCGCGCCGCACCGAGTGGCTTTTCGGGCGCATCGCCGCCAAGGAGGCCGTGCGGCGCTTCCTCAAGGACTACTACCAGGCGCGGTGGAGCTACGCGGACGTGACCATCTGCACCAACGACATGGGCAAGCCCTACGCCATCGGCGAGTGGCTGGACTTCCTCTCCGCCAAGCTGGACATCGCCATCGCCCACACCGCCCAGTTCGTAATCGCCCTCGCGGGCGCCAACGTCAAGATCGGCGTGGACGTGGAAAACGCCACCCGCAATCTCTCCGAAGACTTCACCGCCGGCGTCTTCAATCCCGTAGAGCTCGACCTCGCCGCGCACGCGCTCAATCCCGCCCAGACCATCATCCGCTTCTGGTGCGCCAAGGAGGCCGTTTCCAAGGCGCTCGGCGTGGGCATCCGCTATTCGCCCAAGGATATGCGGGTGGTGGCCTACAACGCCGAGACCTGCAAACTGTCGATGCGCCTCTATGGCGGCTGGCTGGACGCTTTCCACAATTTCAAAGGCCGCGACATCGAAGTCACCGTGCGCTATCTGAACGATCACGCGCTCGCGTTTTGCTTCATCCCGGCCATCTTGCTGGCGGACGACTGACGCGTTTTTTCCATTTTTCCGTTGAAAAATCTCCGGAAATATGATATAATAGACGCTAAATCGCACAAAAGGAGTCTCGTATGAAAAAGTTTGCGCCGCTGCTGGCGGCGTTGTGCCTGGCGTCCGCGACCTTCGCGGTACCGGAAAAGATGGGTTCGATCAAGGCGACAGGACGCGCGCAGCTCGTGCAAGCCGCCACCAAGGTGGGCGAATTCGTCAATTACCCCTTGGGCGTGGTGGTGGGCATCGCGGTCATGAGCGAAGCCGTGGAACAGGAGCTGGGCGAATGCCGGATCGACGCCCCCATTCTGCTCTTGGCCTATCTCGACACCGCCAAAGCGGACGCCGAAATCAACGATGACGACTTGGAGGCGGCCTTGGTGCTGCCGACCACGCTGAACAAAGCGCAATTCTGCGCCAAGCAGTTCAAGTCGCGCGAGCGCGACGGCATCGTCAAGTATATCGAGGCCGAAAACGGCAAGCCCAAGTATGCGATTTTTTCGGAGGACGGGCAGTGGGTGGCGGTGGCCGAAAGCCGCGAAATTGCTCAATTGGCGGCCGGGGAATTTCCCGCGGCCCGGTCTGAGATGGCGGGCGATCTCGTCCAGCTCGAGTTGACCCGTGCCTGCATGCGCCGGATGGAGGCGGCCGCCCAGCGCTTCTGCGACGAAAACTTCGACGAAGACATGGACGACGCGCTCGAGTATATCAAAGACATGGACGGCATCAAGCTGGCACTCCTGGTCAACGATCTCGGGGTGGATCTGCATGGCGCCATCCGCGTCCGGCCCGGCAGCGAATTCGACCGCATGAGCGTTTCGCCGTTGACGGGCGACGTGCTTGCTTTCGCCCCGGCCGGCGCCCAGTCGGCGAGCGTGACGATGGTGGACGGCCCCGCGTTCGACCGGGCGGGCGAGCTCGTCCGGGAAATGCTGGCCAGCGCCGAACGCAACCGGCTGGATCTTTCGTGGCTCAAGCGCGAAAGGCAGGGCGACAATCTCCTGCTGGAGCTCGACACTGTGTCGCTGATCGGCTACCTCCAGGACGAGGCGGAGCAGCCTACCTTCGACGATAAGACTTTCCAGGCGGAGATCGACGCCATCGCCGCCAAGGCGGACCAGATCCAGCCCGGCCACGAATACCGTCCCTGGGGCATGGCGTTTTCCGTCAAGAACCGCCCGGCGCCGGTTTCGCCTTCGGCCAAGCTGGCCAGAATTCTGCCGGAGGTGCAGGGCCGCTCGCTCAACGCGGCCGCCGTCTCCTCGCCCTACGGCATCATCCGGGCGGTGGCGCCGGACGTGCTGGCCGCCGCGCCGGACGACGTGAAGCCCACCATCCGCGCCGTCATGATGGCTTTCGCCGACAACCAGAACGGCGCCGTGGCCGGAGCCGCCTGGCGCGACGCGGACGACTACGCCTTCGTGCTGCGCGTATCGGCCGACGAGCTCAACGCGATTTCGTCGGTGGTCAGCGCCGTGGCCGGCGCGATCTCCATGCAGATGTTCAAGTAACCGGAAAACCCATCCATGCGCACGGGACAGACGATGGTGGAATACGTGTTGGTGCTGGCGGGCATGCTGATGCTGTCGGTCGTCTTCGCGTATTTTTTCCGCGCCGTCTACCGTCACGAAACCGAAACGGTGGCGCTGCTCTCGGCGGGCGTGCCTTAAGAAAGGAAAACAACCATGATGAAGAAAATGCGCAAGGCCCAGACGATGGTGGAATACATCATCATCGTGTGCCTGATCGCGGTGTCGCTCATAGCGGTGTTCAGCTATCTCGCCCGCGCCATCGGCAAGAAGACTGCCGGCGCCGCCAGCATGTTGTCGGCCGAAGAGGGCGAAAAGGCCAAGGCGGCCGTGGAGGAAGTCGGCACCGATTCCATCCGCAATCTGGGCGAGGACTGAAGTGCGTCTCAGGCGCGGACAGGCGATGGTGGAGTCGGTCGTGGCCGTACTCTTCGTCGCCTTCTTGTTTTTCGCGCTCTTTTTCCTGGCGCGGTTGCTCACGGTCAAGATCATGCTGGAGTATTCCGCCTCCCGGGTGGCCCGGGCGCGCACCGTGGGGCTCAACGATTTCGTCTGCAACAAAGTGGCCCGGGTGGCCGTGATGACCGTGGCAGGCGCGCGGCTGTGGCCCGACGCCGAAGAACTGGAGGCCAACCTGCCCGAGCTCGCGGCCGAAGACGAAGAGCTCCTCGACGAGGAACTCTCGGAAGAACTCCGCCTCCGCGCGGCTACGGTGGTGCAGCTGGCCCGGCTCTACATGGGGCGTGAAACCCCGTCCGAAGCGGCCGGCTTCATGGAGTACGAATATTGGCGCACGCTTTACGTCAAGCCCGGCGACGACTCCTCCGTGCGGATGGACTTTGCCATTCTCGACATCCCGGTGTCGCTGACGGGCGTATCGCATATCGAAAACCATTACCGGGACTATCTGGCGGCGCCATGAAACGCGGACAGGTGGCGGTTTTTCTGGCGATGGCGCTGGTGGGGATCGTGCTCCTCTCCCTGGCCAGTTATCGCTTCTACACCTTCTTCGCCGGGAAAATGCTCAAGCAGAACGCCATCGACGCCGCCTCGGTCAAGGTGGCGCAGTACCAAGGAGAACTCATCAACGAAATCGGCCGGCTCAACCTCGAGCACCTGGAGCTGCATCCTTTGCTCGGCGCCAAGGTGGACGAAATCGTCCTCCGGCAGCGCCAGCTTTGCCTCTTGGGCCCCCTCGACGCCTATATCGCGGGCCAGGCGGTGGCGGGGGAGATGGGGCTCGCGCCCAAGGAATTGGACGACAACAACGCCGCCTGGCGCATTTTGATGGACCATGCGCGCCAGGTGGTGGAAGTGTACGAGCAGGGCTTCCCCTACGAGCCGTCCTACCCCGGCGCCTGGGGCGAATACGTGGACAAGCTCTACGAGGCCGCCGGCGCCGCCCGGTACATGGGCTGCGCCAACTTGTCGTTCTGCCATTTCGGCGACCACATCCTGACCGAGCACGCTTTTTACGACGCCGTAGCCGCCCGGGACTGGTGCTGGTTCTATTTC
Source organism: Kiritimatiellia bacterium (assembly GCA_017542055.1). GTDB lineage: Bacteria > Verrucomicrobiota > Kiritimatiellia > RFP12 > UBA1067 > UBA1067. Next base: position 15,886 of record JAFXXW010000009.1, on the reverse strand, counting down.
AACGCCTACGACTATCTCCAGAACTACCGCGACTTCCACGACTGGCCGGAGCTGGATCTCAAGGACGTTGTCGACACGCTCAATTGCGAATTTTTCTCGCTCCGGCTCCAGGTGCGCCAGTGCGCGCTGACCGACGTCTACACCAAGGAGGAGCTTGCCCGCATCGATCCCGGCTACAACGAGGATATGGCGAGCGACCCCAACCAGTACTGGTTTTTCTTCAGCGGCGGCTTCATGGGCGAATGGAGTCTCATCAAGAACGGCTTTCCGGCGGTCGGCGCGCCCAAGCCCGAGTACGACTTCCAAGGCTGCGCGTCCGCGTGCTCCACTTGCGGCTGGATGTCGGTGGCCCGGCCGTTCGGCGTGCTGGACCCCAAGGGCTTCGTGCTTCCCGTCTTCCGGTTCGCGCGGCTGGTGCCGCTAGGGACCGTGTCGGGTTGCTGCAACACGATGGACGATTACGACTGGCTCGTCCACGTGCGATTGCACGTGCCGGAGTATCTCGACCATGGCCGCCTCCACGCCGACAAGTGCGAGTGGTGCAAACTGCTCAAGACGTGGGACCGCGCCGCGTTCCGCAAACACGGCGTCTGGTGGCTCAAATGGAACAAGAAAACGTGTCGTCGCGGAGGCGGCGGCCGGCCGATGGGGAGCGGCGTGGCGCATGGTCACTAACCGCAAAGGCCAAGCCTTGACGGAACTCGCCCTCGGCATGCTCTGCGTGGCGATGGTGGTGACGGTCCTCTGCATCTTCGTCGAGGGCATCGCCCCGCGTCTCGCCGCGCTCAACGCCTATCGCGCCAACCATCCGCTTATTTTCAAATTGGAAATCCAGGAGTAGAAAACATGAATCCCAAACTGCATCGACTCGAACAATTCGCCCGCTACCTCCAGGAGGAGCAACTCTCGGCGGCGCTCGTCTACGACGAATTCAACGTCCGCGCGCTCACCGGCATCGAATGCGACAACGCCTGTCTCGTGGTGCTGCCGGACGCGCCGCCGATCTTCTACACCGACTTCCGCTACGTGCCGATGGTGCATCGCGTGGCGCCGGAGTTGAAGGTGAAGGACATCAAGAAGGTGGTCTTCCCGGGCAAGCGGGCGGGCTACGAGCCGTCCATGAGCCATGCGCGCTTCCTCGCCCTGCAGAAGGCGCATCCCGGGGTGGAGTTCGTGGACGTGGAGCCCAAGATCAAGGAGCTGCGCGCCGTCAAGACGCCGGAGGAGATCGAAAAGCTGCGCGCGGTGGAGGCGCTGAACGACAAGATCTGGAGTCTCGCCCAGGAGCGGATCCGTCCCGGCATGACCGAGCGCGAAATGGCGCGGGTAATCCAGGTGCTCATGGTGGAGCATGGCGACGGCGAGGCGTTCGCCACCATAGTCTGCGTGGGCAAGCACGCGGCCGAGTGCCATCATGTGCCGGACGATACGGTGTGGAACGGCAAGGAGCCGGTGCTGGTGGATATGGGCGTCAAGCTGGACGGCGTCTGCGCCGACATGACGCGCAATATCGTGCCCAAGACGGTGCGCGGACTCTACCGCAAGATATACAAGATCGTGCTTGAAGCCAACGAAAAGGCGATTGCTGGACTGAGGCCCGGCATGACCGGCAAGGCGCTGGACAAGATCGCGCGCGACCACATCGCGAAAGCCGGCTACGGCAAGGCGTTCGGGCACAGCCTCGGCCACGGCGTGGGCTACCAGGTGCACGAAGCGCCCAACGCCAGCAGCAAGAGCAAGATGAAACTCCTGCCCGGCATGTTCGTAACCATCGAGCCCGGCATCTATCTCGAGGGCAAGCTCGGCGTGCGCATCGAAGACCTCGTACAGGTCACTTCCACCGGTTGCACCGTCGTCTCCCATTCCGCCAAGTAAAAAGGAAACCGGGCGATTGTTTGCGGTTTTCGCTTGATTTTTCGGGCGGAATATGGTATAATAACAGACCAAACAGCGGAAAAGACGGAGAAAAAGTGAAAGACCTAGCAGAAATCAGACGCGAAATCGACACGATCGACGCCGAACTGGTGAAATTGATTCGCCAGCGGCTGAGCATCGTGGAGCAGGTGGCGGCCAACAAAAAAGAGCGCGGAGCGCCGGTGTTCGATCCCGCGCGCGAACGCGAAATCCTCGCCAAAGTGGCGCGGGAAGTGGGTCCCGAGTACGAAAACGGGGCGTGTCTGCTCTTTTCCACGCTGATGTCCATTTCACGCGCGCGCCAGCGCATAGTCGTGCGGGGAGAGCCGGAGCTGGTGGGCGAAATCAAGTCGGCCATGGCCACGACGGCCAACAAATTCCCCACCATCGCCGAGGTGGTCTGCTCGGGCGTGGAGGGCTCTTACGCGCAACAGGCGGTGAGCCAGCTGTTCAGCTATCCCACCATCAAGTACGTGTCCGGCTTCGAGAAGGTGTTCGACGCCGTGGACCGGGGCGAAGCGCCTTACGGGGTGTTGCCGGTGGAGAATTCGGCGGCGGGCACGGTGACCCAGGTGTACGACCAGATGGTCAAGCACGATTTCCGCATCGTGAAGTCGCTCCGGCTCAAGGTCAACCACGTGCTCCTCGGGGTGCGCGGGGCCAAGCTGGCGGAGATCAAGGCGGTCAAGAGCCATCCCCAGGCGCTGGCGCAGTGCAGCAAGTATCTGAAGGCGCATCCGGACTGGCAGGCCACGGCGGACATCAACACGGCGGTGGCGGCCAAGGATTTGGCGGCGAGCGGCCGGACGGACCTCGCCGTGATCGCCTCCCGGGCTTGCGCGGAGTTGTACGGGCTGGACATTCTCGCGGACAACATCCAGGACGAGAGCTACAACTACACGCGATTCATCTGCATCTCCAAAAAGCTCGAGATCTATCCGGTGGCGCGCAAGTTCTCCATCATGCTCTCGCTGCCGCACCGGCCGGGATCGCTGGCCACCATCCTTTCCAAGTTCGCGGCCATCGGGGTCAACATCACCAAGCTGGAGTCGCGGCCCATTCCGGGGATGGATTTCGAATTCCGCTTCATTTTCGATTTCGACGCCTCGCCGCGCGACGAGCAGGTGCTGCGGCTGTTGGCGGAACTGGCGGACGATCCGGAAATCGAACATTTCACCTTCCTCGGGGCGTATGCCGAGGATTAACAGACAGGAAGCAAGATGAAAACCGAACAGATCAAGATATTCGACACCACGCTCCGGGACGGCGAACAGGCGCCCGGCTACTCCATGCATCTCGACGAAAAGCTCCGGATGGCGCAGCAGCTGGAGACGCTGGGGGTGGACGTGATCGAGGCCGGTTTCGCCATCGCCTCGCCGGGGGATTTCCAGTCGGTGAACGAAATCGCCAAGACGGTCAAGCGCGCCACGGTGGCCTCGCTGTGCCGGGCGCTCGTCAAGGACATCGACGCGGCGGCCAAGGCGGTCAAGCCGGCGGCGCACGCGCGCATCCACACCTTCCTCGCCACGAGCGATCTGCATCTCAAGTACAAGCTCAAGATCGGCCGCGCCGACTGTCTCAAGCAGATCAAGGAGATGGTGGCGTATGCGCGCAATCTCTGCGACGAGGTGGAGTTCTCGGCCGAGGACGCGTCCCGGACCGATCTCGACTTCCTCTGCCGGGCCACGGAAACCGCCATCAAGGCGGGCGCGACGATCGTCAATCTGCCGGACACGGTGGGGTATTCCACGCCGGAAGAGATCTATCGCATGATCAAGACCGTGCACGACAAGGTGCCCAACATGGACCAGGCCATCCTGTCCATGCACTGCCATGACGACCTGGGTCTCGGCGTCGCCAACTCGCTGGCGGGCGTCCAGGCGGGCGCGCGGCAGATCGAGTGCACCATCTGCGGCATCGGGGAGCGGGCCGGCAACGCGGCCATGGAAGAAATCGCCATGGGCCTCCGGGTGCGGCACGACTTCTACCAGGGGCTCTACTGCAACCTCAAGACGGAAGAGCTGATGCGCACGGCGAATCTCCTTTCCACCATCACCGGCATCAAGATCGCCCCCAACAAGGCCATCGTGGGCTCCAACGCGTTCGCGCACGAGTCGGGCATCCACCAGCACGGGGTCCTCGCCAACGCGCAGACGTACGAAATCATGACGCCGGAATCGGTGGGCGTCAAGAAGACCGAGCTCGTCCTCGGCAAGCACTCGGGCCGCCATGCGTTCGCGGAGCGCCTCAAGGAACTGGGGTACGATTTCGAAGAGGACAGGATCGACCAGCTCTTCGGCGAGTTCAAGCAGCTGGCGGACGAGAAGAAGGTCATCGCCGAGCGCGACCTCGTGGCGCTGGCGGAGAGCAAGATCGCGATCCGCCGCGAACCCAAGCTGGAGTGGAAGCTCGACAACTTCGTGGTCAATTCCGGCAACCTCATGTCCACGACGGCCCAGGTCACGCTCTCGCGGGGCGGCAAGATCAAGCAGGAAGTGGCGCTCGCCACCGGTCCCGTCTACGCGTCCTTCGCGGCCATCGAGAAGATCATCGGCCACAAGTTCACGCTGGAGGACTACCAGATCCACGCCGTCACCGAGCATCGCGACGCTTTGGGCGAGGTGATCGTGAAGATCAAGGACAAGAAGGGCATGTACCGCGGACGCGGCGTCAGCACCGACATCATCAAGGGCAGCATCCTGGCGCTCTTGAGCGCGGTCAACCGGATGGTCAACGACAGGGGAGAGTGAAGCCGATGGGCATGACGATGACGCAAAAGATCCTTGCCGCGCACGCCGGCAAGGCCGAGGTGCACGCGGGCGAGCTCATCATGGCCAGGCTCGACCTGGTGCTCGGGAACGACATCACCACGCCGGTGGCGATCGGCGAGTTTCCCAAGTTCGGACGCCAGGCGGTTTTCGACCGCGAGAAGATCGCGCTCGTGCCCGACCATTTCGCGCCCAACAAGGACATCAAGGCGGCCACGCAGTGCGCCACCATGCGCTGCTTCGCCAAGGCGCAGCAGATCAAGAACTATTTCGAGGTGGGCCACGACTGCGGCGTGGAGCACGCGCTCTTGCCGGAGAAGGGTCTCGTCACGGCGGGCGACTGCATCATCGGCGCGGACAGCCACACCTGCACCTACGGGGCGGTGGGCGCGTTCTCCACCGGCGTAGGCTCCACCGACATGGCCTGCGGCATGGCGACGGGCGAAACATGGTTCCGCGTGCCGGGCGCCATCAAGGTGACGGTGACGGGCAGGTTCCGTCCCCATGTCAGCGGCAAGGATCTCATTCTCCACCTGATCGGCCTGATCGGGGTGGACGGCGCGCGGTACATGTCGCTGGAGTTCGCGGGCGAGGGACTCTCCGCGCTCACGATGGACGACCGTTTCACCATCGCCAACATGGCCATCGAGGCCGGCGCCAAGAACGGCATCTTTCCGGTGGACGCGGCGACGCGCGAGTATCTCGCATCGCACGGGGCCAAGGCGCCGGTCGTATACGCGGCCGACGAAGACGCCGTCTACGAACGCGAGGTGAAAATCGATCTCGACACGCTCGAACCCACGGTGGCGTTTCCGCATCTCCCGGAGAATACGCGACCGATCGGCGACGCGGGCGACATCAAGATCGACCAGGTGGTGATCGGGTCGTGCACCAACGGTCGCATTGGCGATATGCGCATCGCCGCGGAGATCATCCGGGGCAAGAAGGTGCATCCGGACGTGCGCTGCATCGTGATTCCCGCCACGCAACGCGTGTGGCTGGAGGCGGCGCGGGAAGGGCTCCTCGAAATCTTCGCGGAAGCGGGGTGCGTGGTGTCCACGCCCACGTGCGGACCGTGCCTCGGGGGCTACATGGGGATTTTGGCCAAGGGCGAAAAATGCGTGGCCACCACCAACCGCAACTTCGTGGGCCGCATGGGTCACGTGGAATCGGAAATCTATCTGGCGTCGCCGGCGGTGGCGGCGGCCAGCGCAATCGCGGGAAGGATCGTCGCGCCATGAAAGCAGCGGGCAAGGTTTTCAAATACGGAGACAACGTCGACACCGACGTGATCATTCCGGCGCGCTATCTCAACACGCCGGACATGCGGGAGCTCGCCAAGCACTGCATGGAAGACATCGACCCCGCTTTCGCCGCCGCGGTCCGGCCCGGCGACATTCTGGTGGCGGGCAGGAATTTCGGTTGCGGATCGAGTCGCGAGCACGCGCCGGCCTCCATCAAGGCGGCGGGAGTGGCGTGCGTCATCGCCGCCACGTTCGCGCGGATTTTCTACCGCAACGCGCTCAACATCGGGCTGCCCATTCTGGAGTGTCCGGAAGCGGCCGCGGCCATCGCGTCGGGCCACCAGGCGAGCGTGGACTTCGAAACCGGCGTCATCCGGGACGAAACCACCGGAGCGAGTTTCCGGGCCGAGCCGTTCCCGCCGTTCATGCAGGAACTGATCGCGGCCGGGGGTCTTGGCGCGTACATGAGCAAGAGGGCGTAAACGATGAAAGCCAGGATTGCGGTAACTCCGGGCGACGGAATCGGCCCCGAAATCGTGGCCGAGGCGGTCAAGGTGCTGAAGGCGGTGGCGGACAAGTTCGGCCACGAGTTGGCGCTCGACCATCATCTCGTGGGCGGCGCCGCGTACGACGACTGCGGCGACTGTCTGCCGGACGCTACGCTCGCGGCATGCCGGGCGGCGGACGCGGTGTTGCTGGGCGCGGTGGGCGGACCCAAATACGACCGGCTCCCAGGCCCTCAGCGGCCCGAAAAGCGCGCGCTGCTGACGCTCCGGAAAGAGTTGGGGCTTTTCGCCAATCTGCGCCCGGCCAAAGTGTGGGCGCCGCTCAAAGACGCTTCGCCCCTCAAGCCTTCCATCGTGGAAGCGGGACTCGATCTATTGGTGGTGCGGGAACTCACGGGCGGCGTGTATTTCGGTCGACACGAACGCGCGGAGGACGGACTTTCCGCCCTCGACTACATGCCGTATTCCACGGCGGAAATAGAGCGCATCGCCCGGGTGGCCTTCGAAGCCGCCCGCAAGCGGCGCGGACGCGTGACCAGCATCGACAAGGCCAACGTCCTCGAAACTTCGCGGCTCTGGCGCGAGACGGTCACGCGCATCCACGAGGCCGACTACGCCGACGTGGAGCTCGACCACATGTACGTGGACAACGGCGCCATGCAGCTGGTGCGCGCGCCGCAGCACTTCGACGTCATCCTCACCGAAAACATGTTCGGCGACATCCTCTCCGACGAAGCCTCGCAGATCACGGGGTCCATCGGCATGTTGCCTTCCGCCTCGCTCCGGAGCGACGGCTTCGGTCTCTACGAGCCCATCCACGGTTCCGCCCCCGACATCGCGGGACAGGACGTGGCCAACCCCTTGGCCACCATTCTCTCCGCCGCCATGATGCTCCGGCACAGTCTGGGGCTCGCGGCGGAAGCGGACGATATCGAATCGGCGGTGGGCCGGACGCTGGCGGACGGCGTGTTCACCCGCGATCTGGGCGGCACGGTCAAGTGTTCGGAAATGGGCCAGGCGGTAATCGAAAGGCTGTAAGGCGATGAAACTCGCAGTGGTGGGAATGGGACTGATCGGCGGCTCGCTGTTGAAGGCGGCCCGCAAGGCCGGCTACGAAACGCTAGGGCTCCATCATGCCGATCCGGCCGATCTCTCGGACGTCGATATCATTTTCGTGGCGCTCCCGCCCAAGTCGATCGCGCCGTGGATCGAGGCGCACGAGGCCGGCTTCAAGCCGGGCGCCATCCTCACCGACGTGTGCGGCGTCAAGCGGCCGGTATTCGAGTCGTTCCGCGAGAAGGCGCTTAAAGCAAACTGGACGTTCATCCCCGCGCACCCGATGGCCGGCAAGGAAGTTGCCGGCTTCGCCAACGCCGACGAAGATCTTTTCCGGGGCGCGTCAATCATCTTGACGCCCTATCCTTTCATGGGGCGGGGTCCCCTGGACAAGCTTTGCCCGGTCTTGCAGGCGCTCGGCTTCACGACCATCGTCTCCGCCACGCCCGACCAGCACGACCGGATGATCGCCTATACCTCGCAGCTTTGCCACGTCATCTCCGGCGCCTACATCCAAGATCCGCTCGCTTCCGAGACGCCTGGCTACACGGCGGGGTCGTTTGCCGACATGTCTCGCGTGGCCACGATGGACGCGGACACGTGGAGCGATCTTTTCCTTGAAAACCGCGACCATCTTCTTGCCGTCGTCGAGCGCTTCGCCGGCCGGATCGACGAGTTCCGGCAACTCCTGTCGCAAGGTGACAAGGCGGGCCTCATGGCTTGGATCAAGTCGGGTGCGGACGCCAAAAGGGGGCTTCAATCATGACGGGTTCGAGCTTCATCGGCCAGCAGCTTAAACTGGCGATTCGCGGCGCTTCCCATGCGCGCGAAACCGGCATGCGCCTCGATGGCTTCCCGGCGGGATTCCAGGTGGACCTTGCCGCGCTTCAGGTTTTTTTGGAGCGGCGTGCGCCCGGTCGCGATGCCACCAGCACCGCCCGCAAGGAGCCGGACACGCCCGAATTCCTGCAGGGACTTGACCAGAATGGCGTCACCACCGGCGAAACGCTCGATGCGCGCATCGTCAACCGCGACTGCCGCAGCCAAGATTACGCTTCCGTGCGGAGCGTGCCGCGGCCCGGCCATAGCGACTATCCCGTGTGGGTCAAGACGGGCCTCATCCCCGCGGGTGGCGGCTGCCATTCCGGTCGACTCACCGCGCCCATGTGCATCGCAGGCGGCGTATGCAAGCAGTATCTCGCCGCGCGCGGGATCACGGTGGAGGCCGTGGCGCAACGGACGCCGGAAGAGATTTTGGCCGTGAAGCAGTCGGGCGACTCCATCGGCGGCACCATTGTTTGCCGGGTGAAGGGCATGCCCAAGGGCCTCGGCTGGGCGATGTTCGATGGCATCGAGAGCGAGCTCAGTGCCGCCATCTTCGGCATTCCCGGCGTCAAGGCGCTGTCGTTTGGCGATGGCGATAAGGCCGCCGACATGAAAGGGAGCGAATTCAACGACGCGCTTAAACTGGACGAGAACGGCCAGGTGACGCCCCGCACCAACCATTCGGGCGGACTTACCGGCGGCATGACCAACGGCGCGGAAGTGGTGTTCAAGGTGACGATGCGTCCCACGCCCAGCATCTATCAGGAGCAGGACTCGGTGGACCTCACGACCCGGGAGGAGACGAAGCTCCAGATCAAGGGTCGGCACGATCCTTGCATCGCGCTCCGGGCCGTGCCGGTGGTGGAGGCTTTGACCTCGCTCGTCATGGCCGACGTGATCCTCGCCGAAGAAGCGCGGACGCCGCGCATCTGTCTTACCTTGACCGGCAAGACGCTGGAGGAGAATCTTAAACAGGTTAGGGAGAATCGCGACCATATCGACCTCTGCGAACTCAGGCTCGACTTGCTCGCCGACCGGCAGGAAATCGCAGCGGCGGGCGACTTTCCGGCCCGGGCCGGCCTCCCCGTCATCCTCACGCTGCGGCGCGAACGCGATGGCGGTAAGTGGCCCGACGGCGACGACGAGGGTCGGGCCCGGATTCTTGTGGAGCTCCTTACCCAAGGCGCGGGCTTCCAGTACGTGGATTTGGAAACCGACTTCCGTCGCGCGGAAGTGGAAGCGGCGGCCCGACGTCATGGCGCCCGGATCATCCGCTCGCTCCACGATTTTTCCGGCCCCGTCCGGAACTTGTGCGAAACTTTGACGCTCCTTAAAGGCGACACGGACGAAATCCCCAAGATCGCCTTCCAGCCGCTTTGCCCCGACGACGTCACCGACGCTTTCCGCCAGCTGCAGACTTTCCGGGCCTTCCCGTACATCGTCTGCGCCATGGGGCATCTCGGCAAGGTGACGCGCATTCTTGCGCTTCGCCTGGGGAGCCTGCTCACCTTTGCCAGTGTGCCGGACGCGGCCACCGCCAAGTTGGGCCAGCTGACGCCGTTCGAACTCGTGCGCACGTATCGCTTCCGCCAGCTTACCCCATCCACCCGGCTCTACGCCGTCACCGGATGGCCGCTGGAAGTGACCGGCTCGCCCGAGCTCAACAATCTCGCTTTCGCCCACGAGCAGGAGGACAAGGTGCTGGTGCCGTTCCCGGCCCAGACCTTGGACGAGTTCGTCCGCTTTGCCGATACGGTCGGCATCCAAGGCTCGGCCGTAACCGTGCCCCACAAGGAGGCCGCGCGCGATTTGGCGGTGGAGCTGGACGAGGCCGCCCAGACGATCGGCGCCGTCAACACGCTCGTTCGAGTGCCGACCGGCTGGAAGGGCTACAACACGGATGCGCCCGGTTTCGCCTCGGCCCTGTGCGCGTTTTTGGGTACGGAAGATCTGACGGGCAAGCGCGTACTCATCGTGGGCGCGGGTGGCGCGGCCAAGGCCGTGGCCTACGCCGTCCATGGGCTTAAGGGCGACGCCATCATCTGCAACCGCACGCTGGAAAAGGCGGAACTTTTAGCCGCCAAGTATTGGTTCCGGGTGGGCGAGCTGGAGGGCCTCTCCCCGGTGGATGTGATCGTCCAGACCACTTCGGTGGGACTCAACTCCACCGACGACGCGCTCAAAGGCTACGTTTTCACGGGACGGGAAAAACTCTTCGATCTCGTCTATCATCCGGCCGTCACCACCGCCATGCAGCGCTGCCTCGACGCGGGCGGCCAGGCGGAAAACGGTTGGCGGATGTTGATCGACCAGGCCATCCATCAGCGGAGGATATATCGTGAGCATGAATAGGCTGTTCCTCTACGGACCGCCCGCGAGCGGCAAGACCACGGTGGGGCGCGCGCTGGCCCGGGCGCTGGGCGTCAAGTTTGTCGACACCGACCTCCTCGTCTGCCAGGCCGAGGGCTGCAACATTTCCGAAATCTTCGCCACGCGCGGCGAGGAATGTTTCCGTGACGCGGAATCGCGGGCGCTGGCGGAAGCGTGCGCCATCGAAGAGCCTTGCGTGGTGGCACTGGGGGGCGGGACGCTCCTTAGGTCGGCCAACCGGGAGCTTGCGGAAAAGTCGGGCGCCGTCATCTGCATCGACGCGCCGGACGAGGCGGAACTGGAAGCGCGCATTCTCGCGGGCGAAGTGGTGCGTCCCTTGGGCAACAAGGCCAAGGAGCGCGCGCCGCATTACGCCTCGTTCCCCATCCGGCTCTCGCGCTTCTTCCTGTTGGACGATTCGCTGGTGCTGGCGGGGGAGGGTCTTGCGCAGACGATCGTGGGCGGCGAAAAACTGGTGACGGACGAGAATGTCTTGAAGCTCCATCCCGAGCTCGCCCACGGCACCGTCTTTACGATGCCTTCGGGCGAGGAGCACAAGACGCCCGCCACGATTCTCAAAATGTGGAGCGCTTTTGCGCAGGCGGGGCTTGGCCGACGCGACCGCGTGGTGGCGGTGGGCGGCGGCGTCACGGGCGACATGACCGGATTTGCGGCCGCCACCTGGATGCGCGGGATCGACTGGATCAACGTGCCCACCACGCTCCTTTCGATGGTGGACGCCTCCACCGGCGGCAAGACGGGGTGCGACCTCCCCGAGGGCAAGAATCTCGCGGGCGCGTTCCATAGCCCCAAGCTCGTCGTCATCGATACCGACTTCCTCTCCACGCTGCCGCCGGAAGTGATGAAGTGCGGCCTCGCGGAAATGATCAAGCACTGGGCCATCGGCGGAAAAAAGGAATTCGCGCGCGCGGTGCCGGACGCCACCGAAATCGCCGGCAATCTTTCCGTCAAGGTGGAAATCGTGCGCGAGGATCCGTTCGAGAAACTGGGCCGGCGCATGCTGCTCAATTGCGGCCACACCATCGGTCACGCGGTGGAGAAGGCGTCGGGTTACCGACTCTCGCACGGCGAGGCGGTGGCCATCGGTTGCGTGGCCGAAGCGCGCATGGCGGTGCGGCTGGGCCTGGCGCCGACCGGTTGGCCGGAAGAATTCGCCGCCCGGTTTGCGCAGGCGGGTCTCCCGGTGGAACTCCCGGCGGGAATGAGTCTCGAGAGCCTGCGGGACATCATGCGCGGCGACAAGAAGCGCGCGGGCAGCACCGTCACCTTTACCTTGCCTTGCGGCTGGGGCGACGTGCGCGCGGTGAAAATCGATTTGAACGGAGACTTGCCGTGACGCTCCTGCCCGGGTTGAGACGCGGACGGGTGACGGCCCCGGTTTCCAAGAGCCATTTGCATCGGCTCCTGATTGCGGCTTTCTTGAACGACCCCAAGCGAACCTTCGCGTTCGATCCGGAAGACTCGGCCGACATTTTGGCCACCAAGCGTTGCCTCAACGCGATGGCGCAGGCGACCGACCGGACGCCGGTGCTCGACTGCGGCGAAAGCGGTTCCACGCTGCGCTTTTTGGCGCCGGTGACGGCCGCGCTGGGCTTTAAGCCGGAATTCAAAAAGGCGGGGCGCTTGGCGAGCCGGCCGATGATCGAATACCCCGAGATCCACTCCGGCGTGCACGAACTCGCGGGCAACGTTTCCTCGCAGTATGTGACGGGCCTCCTCTTTGCGCTCCCCGTTCTGCCGGGGAATAGCGAAATCCGCTTCACCTCGCCCCTCGAATCGCGCGGGTACGTGGATATGACGCTTCGGGTGGTGAGGGCGGCCGGCATCGAGGTCAAGGAAACGCCCGAGGGCGGCTTTAAGCTTCCCGGCGGCCAGCGTTTCGCTTCGGTTGACGTGACGCATCCGGAAGGGGACTGGTCGGGCGCGGCATTCTGGCTGGGCATGAACCGGTTGGGGAGCCAAGTGGAAGTGGACGGACTCGACCCCGAAAGCGCCCAACCCGACCGCGCCATCGCCGTTTTGCTGGGTCGGGAGCGGATCGACGTTTCCGCCTGTCCCGACATCTTTCCCGTGCTCTCGGTGGTGGCGGGCGCCTTGCCGCAGACTACGCTTTTCACCGGCACGCGCCGCCTCAAGCTCAAGGAGTCCGACCGCACCGCCGCCATGCGCGACGTGCTGGCGCGCTTTGGGGTGGATACGGAGATGACGGACGATACCTTCACCGTCTTTGGTCGCCCCGGTCCCTACCGGTCGGGCGCGTTTACGAGCTACGCCGACCATCGCATCGCCATGTCGATTGCGGTGGGTGCCACCATCGCGGACGGTCCCGTGGAACTGGACAACGCCGACTGCGCCGCCAAAAGCTATCCCCGGTTTTTCGCACTCTTCGATGGACTCGCTTGAAACCATTTTGAGCCTTACCGACGCGGACGGGCTCAAATCGCTCTACCGCCAGGCGTATGCGGAAAAGCTCCGGTACATCGGGCCCCACGTTTCCGTGCGCGGCCTCATCGAAAGCGGCAACGTGTGCGCCAAGGATTGCTATTACTGCGGTATCCGCAAGTCCAACCCCAAGGTTCGGCGCTATCAACTAAGCGAGGACGACATCGTGCGTCTGGCGGAAGCGGCCAAGAGTTTCGGCTATGCGAGCGTGGTGATCCAGTCGGGCGAGATCGAGTCCGAATCGCATACGCAAATGATCGTGCGCGTCTTGAAGCGACTCGCCGCGCTCGACTTGGGGGTGACGCTCTCCCTGGGCGAGCAGGAGGCGGACGTCTATAAGCGTTGGCGCGAGGCGGGGGCTACGCGCTATCTCCTCCGAATCGAAACCGCCAATGAAAAGCTTTATTCCCGGCTCCATCCCGCCGACCATAGCTGGCGTCGCCGGGTGGAGTGCCTCCGGACGCTCCGGAAGCTCGACTACCAGGTGGGGACGGGCGTCATGTGCGCTTTGCCGGGCGAGACGGTCCGGGATTTGGCCGACGCCATCCGCTTTTTCCGCGACGAAGACGTGGATATGATCGGGATGGGGCCTTACATTCCCCACCCCGATGCCCCGCTTGACGGCGTCCTGCCCCTCACCCGGGCGGAGCGCCTTGCCTGGGGCCTTAAGATGATCGCCGCCACCCGCCTTACCCTGCCCAAAGTCAACATCGCCGCCGCCACCGCCTTGCAGGCCCTCGCGGACGACGGTCGCGAGCAGGGGATATTGGCCGGGGCCAACGTGATCATGCCCAACGTGACCGACGTGGAATATCGGGCCGACTATCAACTTTACGCCGGCAAGCCTTGTCTCAACGAGAATGCGGGCCTCTGCCGGAGCTGTCTCGACCGGCGGCTTGCGGCGATCGGCGAGAAAATACTCTATGGAGAGCGGGGGGACAGTCTCCGCTATTTCGAACGATGCAAAAACGCGCAGCGGTAATCAACGATTTCGCCAGTTTCGGGCGGTGTTCTTTGGCGGTGTCGATTCCCATCCTCTCCGCCATGAAGGTGCAGTGCTGCCCGGTGCCCACGGCCATCTTCACCAACCATACGGGCTTCCCCAGTTTCCAGTGGACCGACTACACCGCCCACATGGACGGCTATATCGAAGAATGGCGCAAGCTGGGTCTTAAGTTCAACGCCATCCAGACCGGCTTCCTCGGGAGCGAAGCCCAAATCGACTACGTTTTCCGCTTCCTCGACGCCTTTGGCCAGGGCGCGCTCGTCTGCATCGACCCCGTGATGGGCGACTACGGCCGGCTTTACTCCACCTACTCGCGCAAACTCGCCGAGTCCATGCGCCGCTTTCTGCCGGTGGCGGACGTGCTCACCCCCAATCTGACGGAGGCGTGCGTCCTCGCGGACATTCCGTACGACCCCCAGATGCCGGATTCCGTCCTCCAGACGGTGGCGCGGCACTTGAGCGCGCCCCATAACGCCAAGGTGGTCATCACCGGAATCACGCGCGGCACCGATCTCGTCAACTACGTCTACGAAGACGGCGTCTCCACTTTGGTCTCCACGCCCAAGCTGGGCGAGGACCGGTCCGGCACGGGCGACGTGTTCTCCTCGGTCATCCTGGGCGCGCTCATGAACGGACAGAGCTTCCTCAACGCCGTCGACACCGCCAATCTCTTCGTGGCGCATGCGGTGGAAGCCAGCATCCGGCTGGATACGCCGCTCAAGGACGGCCTCGCCATCGAAGAAGTACTGGGGGATCTCGTATGATGACCGTCACCTATCAGGTCCGCAACGCCGTTTACGTCAATCTTACCAACCGCTGCCCCTGCGCCTGCACGTTCTGTCTCCGGCACAACGGCCCCGGCGTGTACGGCAGCAGCCCCCTCTGGCTCGAGCGCGAACCGATGCTCGCGGAGGTGACCGCCTCGCTCGACGGGTGGGACTACACCCGGTTCAAGGAAGTGGTCTTTTGCGGCTATGGCGAACCTACCGAACGCCTGGACGTGCTCCTCGCCGCCGCCGCGCACCTCAAGGCGTCGCATCCGGACGTAACGATCCGCGTCAACACCAACGGACTTTCCGATCTCATCTGGGGCCGGCCCACCGCCCCCGACTTTGTCGGCAAGGTGGACGTACTTTCCATCTCGCTCAATACGGACGACCCGGCGGAATATCTGGCCGTGTGCCGGCCCAAATTCGGCGCGGCGGCCTACCCCGCCATGCAGCGCTTCGCCCGCGAGGCGTCGGGCCTGGGCCTTAAGGTGGTAATGACCATCGTGGACTCCCCCGTCACCACCCCGGAGCAGCAGTCGCGCTGCCGCGCCATCGCCGTATCCTTGGGCGCCACGCTCCGCATCCGCCCCTACGAATCCCCGGTACGTTCATAAAATGTGATTCGACAGCCGCGCTTTCGTTCATAAAATGTGAAGGAGAGCGCAGGTTTTCGTTCATAAAATGTGGTGAACAATTGCGATAGGGAAGCGATAACGTGAAGAAATCTCTTAAATAGCCTTGAAAGCTGGAATAAATATCCCAGCCGGAACCCGCGCAACGTGCAGCGGTCCATCATGAAGTCGTACGACGAGGATTTCGCCAAGCACGCCGACCCCGACATCACGTTGCCGGCGTCGGAGCGTCCGATCGGCGGGCTGGGAATCTTGATGGTGCGCAAAATGTCCAATCCGGTCACCTACTCGCGCGAGCAGGGCCGCAACGTCATGAGCGCCACCATCCGGTT